>NZ_JANNYP010000345.1:0-3469 GCF_031410135.1 Armatimonas sp.
GTGAGGGAATCAGCGACGACAACCAAAAGCAAGACTTAGCCTTTCTGGCGCAGCTCAACCACGAGCATCTCACTGCTCGGCCCGGTGACAGCGACTTAGACGCACGTATCAAGAGCTACGAGCTGGCCTACCGCATGCAGATGGCCGCCCCGGAGGCCGTGGACTTCTCGAAAGAGACCGAGGAGACTAAGGCACTCTACGGCATGGACAAGCCCGAGACGGCGGACTTTGGGCGCAAGTGCCTGCTGGCCCGCCGCATGGTCGAGCGCGGCGTGCGCTTTATCCAGCTCTACTCCGGTGGTGGGCATGGCGACGATACCTGGGATGCGCACGGCAATATCGAGAGCAATCACGGCAAGCACGCAGGCGCTACCGACAAACCTATCGCCGGGCTACTCCAAGACCTCAAGCGGCGCGGACTCTTAGACTCCACGCTTGTTGTCTGGGCGGGCGAGTTCGGGCGCATGCCCATCTCTCAGGGTGGCTCGGGCCGCGACCACAACCCTGGTGTCCAGACCGTCTGGCTGGCGGGGGGGGGCATCAAAGGCGGCACGGTCGTTGGCTCCTCGGATGAAGTGGGCTACAAGACCGGCGAAGACCCGCACCCTATCAACGACCACCACGCGACGATTCTCCACTGCATGGGCCTGGAGCACACGCGACTGACGTATCTCTTCAACGGCCGCAACCAGCGCCTCACCGGCACCGGCGGCACAATAATCAAGAAAGCATTGGTATAGATGAAAACAACGACGATTCTGGCGGCACTGCCGCTGACGATGATATTGGCGACAAGCGCCCAAGCGAAGCCTCCGTTTGCGGAGAAAGAGGGTGTGAAGTGCACCTACTGCCACAGTGGCATGCAGCCCAAGCGCAACTACCGCGGCGATTACTACAAGCTCAATAATTTTTCGTTTGCTGGCTTTGACGATGCCGCTGCAGCTAAAAAAGCGGGCGTGGAGATCGCGCCGCTGGCTGAGCTTAAGCCCAAGAGCCTGACGCCGCCTGCGCCCGCCAAGCCCGTGGAGCCGCCCAAGCCGAAGTACAACCCCGTCTATCCTGGTTCCGGTGAGGTGGTCTTTGGGGAAGGCCCCGATGGCATCGTCAAAGATGGCAAGCCAGTTGCCAAGGGCTGGAAGTCGCTCTTTAATGGCAAAGACCTGAAGGGGTGGAATTTAGAGAAGGGCTACTGGTCGGTGGTGGATGGCGCGATTGTGGGCGACAAGAAGGGCACCACACCCAAGCACCACTATCTCTTCAGTGACATGGACTACTCGGACTTTGAGATGCACATCGATGTGAAGATGGACGGCTACAACTCTGGGGTCTGCACCCGTATCAAACCGACCTCGTTTGACGATGCGCCTGGCTACCAGGTGGACATGGGCGAGGGCTACTGGGGCTGTGTCTGGGATGAGCGTCGTCGTAGTAAAAAAATCTTCGATTTTCCCAAGGCCGATGCCGATGAGATCGTGAAGAAGAAGGACTGGAACCACTACTACATCCGCCATGTCGGAACCAAGACCGTGATCTACCTCAATGGCGTGAAAACCGCCGATGGGGACGATCCCGAGGCGTTTCTCTCTGGCCCGATTGGTTTCCAGCTCTGCCACGGCAACAACACGGTCGCGAGCTTCAAGAATATCTACATCAAGACGCTTGCCAAACCCACCAAGGGAACCGCACCTAAGAGCGACATGAACCCCACGCCGTAGATCGCCCCTCGATCAAAACGAGGGGGCTGGAGAGCCTTCAGCTACGAAGGCTCTCCAGCATCGCCGCTCCAACCGGCGGTGCTACCCCGGATACCAGATAATCCGGGGATCTTCTATTGTGCGCTGGTAGTCGTAGGCGGCATCTATGAGCTTGGTGGTATCGTAGACGGGTTTCCAGCCGAGGAGAAAGCGTGCCTTGGCGTTGTCGAGCCAGGTGGTGTGAAACTCGGTGGTGACTTTGACACTGGTAAAGCCGCGTGTCTGGCTCAGGTACTCCGCCACAAAGCCATAGTCCACGGGCTCGTCCATGCAGATATTGAAGGTCTGCTGGCGAGCCTTGGGATGGTTCAGCGCCGCGAGAATCGCGGTCACCAGATCGCTGACGTGCACAAAGTTGCGCTTGATCGGGTTGCCATCGGGGTCACACAAGACGGGGACGGTCTTGCTGGCCTGGTAGGTATCTGCTGCCTCCGCACCAACCAAATCACGCCAGCGTGGACCACCAAAGACATCCTCCCCGAAGCTCTGCGTGTACTTGAAGTCGTCTTTCTCCATGATCCAGGGTGCACGTAGGCAGCAGCCATTGAGCCCGTACTGGATGTAGTATTGCTCTAAAAGCACCTCTTCCAGAACTTTGGAAAGCGCGTAGCAGCCTTGGTAGGCACTGTGTTTCTGTGTCTCCGTGACCGGAATCGGGTGGGGATAGACAAAGTGCCCCATGCCCGCATCGCCGCCGATCAGGACAAGCTGCTCGAAAGTTGGGGAGAGCCGCGCCTCTTCGAGCAACCAGAAGAAGCCCTTGATTGCGACATCCATGATGTCCTCTGGCGTCTCTTTGCAGGTGGCAAGATGGAGCACATGGGTCACGCCCTCCAGCGCTCGCTTCACATCGTCGCGTGAGGACATCGAGCCTTTCACAACCTCAATCCGCTCGCTGGTCTCCAGCACCCGGTTGTGGCAAAACGCCCGCACGATCGCCCCGCTAAAGCGCTCATCCGCCAGAAACGCCTTTACAAATGTCTGCCCGACTTTTCCCGTCGCGCCCGTCACCAATATTCTCATGGGCGTATAATACCCGCATGATTGCCAAAGCCTTCGCTCTGCTCACGCTTCTTGCGCTCGCCCTCCTTCCTGCCACTGCCCAAGTCGCCTCCAAGCGCTACGACTGCCTGACTTGGCGCTGCATTGGGCCGTTTCGGGGTGGACGCACGGTGGGGGCCGAGGGGGTGATCTCCCAGCCGAACGTGCTCTTTATTGGCGTGAACAATGGCGGCGTCTGGAAGACGACGGACTATGGCCACACCTGGAAGCCGATCTTCGACAGCCAGCCCACGGGAAGCGTCGGGTGCCTCGCGGTTGCGCAGAGCCGTCCCGACACAATCTATGTAGGTAGCGGCGAGGGCCTCCAGCGCCCCGATCTCTCGGTGGGCGATGGGGTCTACAAGACCACCGATGGCGGCAAGAGCTGGGTAAACACGGGGCTCAAAGATGGCTGGCAGATCAGCGATATCTGTGTGGACCCGAAGAACCCGGATCGTGCGTTTGCGGCGGTGCTGGGGCATCCTTATGGGCCCAACACAACCCGTGGCCTCTTTCGGACGCTCAATGGCGGCAAGGGGTGCAGGACAAAAAAGTGGTGAGGCAAGCCGATTTGCCTTCTGCTCCTAAAGTCGTCATCATAGGGGGATGACAGAAGAAACGAAACAGCGACTTCGCCAACGCTTTGAACAGATCCTTGCCGCCCAAGATGCACC
>NZ_JANNYP010000346.1:0-4857 GCF_031410135.1 Armatimonas sp.
CTCTATATAGTTGCTGCTTCCTTAAACCCTTGCGTCGATAACACGACCCCAGACTGGCCTGTCACTGTACAACAGCATGCATTGGTGCAAATTCATCCGAATCTCTACAGGGGAGGCTCTGTTTCGGGCTACTCTCCTGAAGAAGCCGAAGAAGAGTTTTATCGTATCGGGAATGCGTTAGGGTACCGAGCAAGAGAGTCTTTTGATAGGGTATGGCCTAGTAGACGTGATGGCTTTGTTGTCGTCAACAAGGGGGCTCTGTCTATCCGAGTTCCTGACAAGGTAAAGGTAAAGGAAATCGTCGTACGATCCAGCCTGACTCAATCCAAAAACACGTTCTTTCCAGAGAGTCTTTTTTCTGCCCCGAAA
The DNA here is from genome assembly GCF_031410135.1 of Armatimonas sp. Lineage (GTDB taxonomy): Bacteria > Armatimonadota > Armatimonadia > Armatimonadales > Armatimonadaceae > Armatimonas. The sequence goes on from NZ_JANNYP010000346.1 coordinate 370, forward strand.
AATTCTGGTTTCTCGATCTCAAGGCCCTCGAAGACGAACCCCGAGAAATAGAGAAACTTCGCGTTTATCAAAGCCACGAGCCACCTGTTTCCGTAGGCGGCTCGTGGCTTTTTGTCTGTGAGTGACTATCGTTTGGGAAGTTTAATATCGCCGTCCTTGAAGGGCTTGGCAGATTTTTTCTCCTTACCATCTTTACTCTCCGAGGGCTTTGCGGCATCGGTGTAGTTGGCGGGGAAGGCGTTGAACTGTCGCCAGAGCTCGTACCAGAGTGGAACGGTGTCGAGCTGTACCCAGCCAATGGTGTCTATGCCGGGGCGCAGACGAAGAGAGGGGGGCCAGGCTGCCTCTTTACCCGCAGCGATAAGCTCTGTGTCGGGCTGAATCCAGACGCGCACGCGGCCTGAGCCATCGTCTGCGGGGTCCATGTTGGTGACCACGCCCGCAAAAGTTCCCACGGCGGCCTGAGGGAAGCCCTGAATCTGCACGGCGGGGAAGCCATTGAATTGGAGCCGGGCTTTGCGACCCACCGTGACAAGCGGTGCATCAAAGCCGCTGAGCACCAGCTCCACAGCCTGATCGAGCGTCTCGGGGACGATCTCTAGGAGCACATCGTCTTTCTTGACGGTCTGGCCGGGGCCGATAGTCTTGCCGATGCGTGAGACACGCCCTGACGACGGCGCGAAGATTTTTTGCTGGGCGACGCGTGCCTGCATGTTCTCTCGCTCCAGCTCGGCTTTTGCGATGCTATCGGTGATTGCCGCGAGGCTCTCTTTGACCTGCTGCAAGTTCGCCCGCTCCCGGCTCAGTGCCGCTGAGGTGTCCGCGTCCACGCGGGTCTGCTCAAAGCCAAAGACCGTCACGTCGCGCTGGGCGGAGGCGAGTGCCTCTCGGGCGGAGAGGACTTGTGCCATGGCCCGCTGCACATCAATATCGGCCTGGATGCCCGTGGCCTTAGCGAACCTCAGATCCGCCTCCGCGTTAAGTATCTCTTTTTGCGCGATCTCCACGGCGAGCCTGGACTGGGTCAGCTTGACTTCGGCGGCGACAAATGCCTGCTCCGCCAGCTCAAACTCGCGCTGGGAGCGCAAGCCGTCTTTGAGAAGCTCCGCAAGACGCTCTTTCTGGATACGGTTGACATCCAGCGAGACTTTGTCCGCATCAATGGTTTGCTCTGCTTGCTTTTTGCGGTCTTTGGCTTGGGCGATGCGCTGTGTGGCCTGGGTGATGCGCTGCTCCGCCTGCTTTGTGGCGACCTGCCTGGTGGCATCTAGTGCTTTCTGCGCGACGACCACGTTTTGTTGTGCAACACCAAGCCGGTTGCGTGCCTGTCCCTGGCGCTCCGAGGCCGCGGGGATCTGGGCACCGCGTGAGCCTTCAAGCGAGACTAGCTGCGCCTCAATCTCCGCGATGCGTTGCTCACCCTCAGCCTTGCGCTGACGCTGGGCCGTGAGCTGCTTGTCAATGAGTTTGTAGCGATTCTGCGAGAGAAACCGCGACTCGGTGTCCTCGATCTCGCCCAGAAGCTGGCCTTTTTTGACGCTCTGGCCCTCATTGACGTTCCAGGATACCAGCCGTCCTCCGATCTGGGCGTCCACGGTCTGTGGACGGTCCATCACGGTGAATACCCCGACTTTTCCATTGCCGATCACCGTCTGCTGGAACGGAGTAAACCTGAGAATCGCCGTGAGAATCGCGACAGTGGTGAGCAGCGTGATCACGATCCGGCGCTTACCGGGGCGACTGGGGACTAGGCGCTGGGTGCGCTGATCCAGCTCTTTTTGCGAGGACGAGTGTCCACTTGACGAAGCATTTGCCATAGTTAAACGACCGAGGGGACTGTCGTCTTTAGGCGACAGGGGAATCGGCATCCTTTTTTAAGAGTATTTTTCAAATCTTTGCTTCTTTGCTTTCCGGGTTTTCACTTTTGCTGGAGTATCTACTCGTCACACCTAGTATACAGAAGATTCCTCGGGGTTCTGGCAAGGAACTACATTTGAGTGCGACGCATCGTTTGCCAGGTAAAATCTTCGCGTCTTGTAGTGTTTGTGCAACTTTCGAGTTGTACTTGGGGCACGGACGGTGCCTTTGCAGGTTAACGTGGACGGAAGCGTCGAGCGTTCTGCAAGAAGCCTGAAGTCAGAGCATTGTGTTTTTGGGATTGTGTCTTAGACATAATTTTAGAAGCTCTCTGCTTTAGCGGAGGGAGTCGTCACTTAGAGTGCTCCTCGTAGCATGCGGCTGAGTAGGGGGAAGAGCCGCACAAACTCGCTACCGGGCGTCGCCGCTAGCTCCTGGGGGCTGCCGCTCTCGACGATCTTGCCGCCCGCTAAGACGTAGATCTTGCTGGCACGGGTCACGACGGGGCCTTCGTGTGAGATGTCAATAATAGTCCAAGGGTTCTCGGGCGCGAAAAGCCCATCGAGGATTGCCAGTGTCGTGTTCTCGTCGAGGCCCGTAAAGGCCTCATCAAAGATCAGCAGCTCTGGCTTATCCACAATCGCACGGGCAATCAGAATTCGCTGTGCTTGTCCGCGCGAGAGATTGCCGCCGCCGGGAACCAAGCGGGTCTGAAGACCCTCGGGGAGCGCCGCGATCTCGTCCACGCACTGTGCCAGCGTGATGGCCCAGCGCACCTGCTCGGAAGAGATTCCGGTGCGGCCCATGCAGATATTTTCCTCAATCGTGCCCTCGAAGATCGCGTCCTCGTAGGACATGATATTGACCCGGTCGCGCAAGCAGCTCAGAGACGCTCCGCGTAGCTCCACGCCATTGAGCTCGATCAGCCCGAAGCTTGCCTCCTCCAGCCCTCCCAGAAGTGAGGCCAGCGTGGACTTGCCCGTGCCGCTTGCTCCCACGAGGCTGATGCGCTCGCCCGGCTCCAGGCTAAGATTGAGGCCCGAGAGCACCTCGCGTCCCCCCGGACCAGGGTAGGTAAAGTGCACGTCGTGCAGAAGCACTTTTGCGCCACCCAACGACGAAACTGGGATCTCATGGCCACCTTCGCGCTCGGTTTCTAGATCCGTCAGATAGCCTGTCTTGTCGAGGCCCGTGAGCAGATCGTAGAGCGTCTCGGCCTGACGCAGAAGCTTGTCGGTGCCTTTTAATACATTGGCGACGATCAGCTGCGAGGCGATCAGCTGCCCTAGCGTAATCTCGCGCTGCACCACTAGATAGCCGCCGATCGCGAGAACACCCGTGCTGGCTAGTGCCGTGAAGAGCTGGTTGCCCGCCTCCTGACGAAACGTGACGATAAAGTGCCGTCGCCGCTCGGTAAGCCATGCGGCCACGCGGTCTTCCGCGCGTGCTAAGAGAAACTCGGGAGTGCCGTGTAGCTTGAAGCTCATGCGACATCTCGCGAGCTCTTGAAGCCAGCCTGCCAGATGGTACTTCTCCGCCGACTCGGCAAGACTGGTGCGTAGGCCATGGATTCCTAGTGGGAAGATCACAAACCCGATGACCAGCAGCACGAAGACATCAAAGCCCAGTAGCAGGCCGCTCTTATCATAGAATGCCAGCACGATCAGTCCGACCGCGGCTTGTAACGCTGCCGTGAGCCCGTCGAGCAGGAGCTTCGCAAGAGACTTCTGAACCGTGAGCACGTCAAAAAAGCGGTTCGCCAGCTCGGGAGCGTAGGTGCCATAGAGCGCCCGCGAGGTGCTGTGGATGAGATTGCGGGCGATCTTTAAGGCAGAGCGTGCAAAGAGGCGCTGCTGGAGCGTCTCCACTAGCGAGAGCTGCAAGAGTGAGAGCCACCCTGCCGCCAGCAGGCCCAGCAAGACGATCAGCGAGAGCACTACAAGCGGCTGCACCGTACTGGCTGCCACTGAGTTGACCAGGGACTGCACCGCAAGGGGCATGGCAAGTCCCAGCAAGCCGACGACAACCGTGTAGACCGCAAGGACGCCCAGATCGCTCTTGTCCTCGCTGAGAAGTTTCAGCAGGCGCGCCATCGGCGTTGGGTGATGGTGGTGATGTGAGGTAGCTATCGTCGGATCTCCGAGTTAGGGCGAAGGGCAAAGTTCAGGGCAGGCGCAGGCGCAGGCGCATCGTAATCGACGCGATCGTAGGCACGGGCATTGCGCTGGCTTTTGAGAAGGCGCTGTCCCTGAAGCAGGGCCTCGCTTGCCTCACGGCGGATCAGCTCATCGAGCTCACCTTGGTCTAGCCAGACACCTTGGCAACCGGGGCAGAAATCTATCGGAATCCCTTGGCGCTCGACGGCGCGTAGAGGAGTGCTACACATGGGACAGTACATTTCGTTTCTTTCCTTAAAGTTCTAAAAAATTCTAAAATTCCATACTCGCCGCACGAAGCGCCGCACGGGCCTGCTCGTACTCTACCTGAATATCAATGAGCAGGCTGGCAGCCTCCGCCGTGGCTTGCTCGCGCTGGTTGACTAGAAAAAGTGTCCCGAGCCCGCGCTGGTAGAGCTTGATCTCGCCCTCTTCGACTTCTTTGGTTTTCTGGTAGCGCCCTTGGGCGGCCAGA
>NZ_JANNYP010000347.1:0-3260 GCF_031410135.1 Armatimonas sp.
GCTTGATGCGCCGCAGGATTGGGATTTCGTCCCAGGCTCGCCCTGTTTTATACAGTCGTAAGGTCGCTTCCAGTGCGGCGAGTGTCAGCTTATCGGGACGCAGGGCACGCATCAGGGGATGCTGCTTGCAGGCCGCGATGAGGTCTTTACGCCCCACTAAAATTCCCGCCTGTGGCCCTCCGAGAAGCTTGTCACCCGAGAACCACACCAGATCCGCACCCGCCGAAACGCTCTTTAGTACCTGTGGCTCGTCGGTGAGGCCAAAAGGCGCAAAGTCTACGAGTGCCCCTGAGCCGATGTCATCGCCAAACGGAATCGCGCTTCGTTTGCTCAGTGCAACCAGCTCTTCCAGTGATGCGTATTCTTTTAACCCCACGACTCGAAAGTTGCTCGGGTGGCAGCGCAGGAGCATCCCGGTGTTCTCCGTAAGCGCCTTTTCGTAGTCCGCGATTCGGGTGCGGTTGGTCGTGCCCACTTCCACAAGCCGTGCCCCGGATTGCACAATCACCTCGGGCAGGCGAAAGTGCCCCCCGATCTCCACCAGCTCCCCACGCGAGAGAACGACGTCTTTGCCATTTGCGAGTGCGGCCAGCGCCAGCACCGTAGCCGCCGCATTGTTATTGACCACGATTGCGTCTTCTGCCCCGGTCAGCTCGCGAAAAAGCTGCGCGATCACCGTCTGCCGACTCCCCCGCCCGCCCGTCTCTTCATCAACCTCAAGAGTCGCATGGCCACCGGCAACGGCTTCCACCGCAGCCACAGCGCTTGGAGCCAGTGTCGCACGCCCAAGATTCGTGTGGAGCAGAACGCCCGTGGCATTGATCGCCCGCCGGAGCTGGTTGCGCCCCAGCGCGGCGGCAAGTGCACGCGCACGCTCCGCCAAATCCCCCTCCTTCGTAGAGGGAGGGCCGGGGTGGGTTCTGAGCTTCTCACGCGCCTCATCAATCGCCTGCCGTGCCACAAGCACCGCCAGCTCATGATTCAGCTCAGCCAGCTCTGCGCTCAGCCTCTCCACCGACGGCAGATCGCGAAAGGTCATGCAACCGTCCGGAGGAGAATTCCCAAAAGCGTGGGAAGAGAGGCGAGATAGATTTCGGTGGGATCAATCGTTGCCTGAGTGCCCTGGAGCCGCAGAAAACGCCAGCGATCTCCTGTGGTGACGACTCCGTATATGGTCACAATGGACGTGTCATGAAGCTGATTGAAGCGCTGGGCGGCGACCATCTCGGCGAGGCACTGGCCAAAGCCGCCAGGAATGTCCTCTTTTTTAGCCTCCACGACCGTCAGTACCGGAGCGACCAGCTCCGTGCGTTGTGGGGAGCGGGAGAGCAGGAAATCGCAGAAGCCCGCTAGGCCAAGCGAGCGATCTACCGTGAAGTCAATCCCCGAGTGCAGGCTAATCTCACGCTGCCGCTGCTCGATAATCTCGACCAACACGGGGGCAATTAAGAGCTCCGAGCGTGCCTTTTCTGTATTCATGTCCAACGCAAGCGAGAGGTTGCGTGCTAAAGTTGTCTCCAAAAACGCACTGGGAATGGCCTGTGGCGGCGTCGGAAACATCTGTTCATCGCGCTCCACTTGTAAACCAAAGCGCTGCTCAACTTCCTGAAGGGTAAAGCGATTGTAGGCCATAGCCTATTGTACCGGGGAATGAGTGCGGATGGGCGGAGGCGCGACATAAGACGGGGCCAGCGTCGCGGGGTCGTCGGGGCCGTGGACACGTAGGCGGGCCTGCCCCAGTCTTGCGATCTGAAAGGCGCGGGGGGAGGTAGCGCGGATAGTGGCCAAGGGCGAGGACGGTATCCAGTGGGCACACTCCCCCAGCACCAGGAGCTTCGTCTCCCCGAGCACCTCAACCGCCTGAGCCAGCACGTCGCTTGTGGGCATGACTTTTGGCTCAACGACCGGGTTGGGACGATCTGGTTTGTAAAATGCCGCGATCACCTCATCTTTGCGCGAGGGCACCACGACCACAACTGCCGCACCCGAACCGTTGACCGAGCGTGCCATTGCATCCAGGCTACTAATCCCAATCAAGCGCTTTCCTAAGACCTCTGCCCAGGTCTTGGCCATGGTCACCCCAACCCGGACTCCCGTAAAGCTCCCTGGCCCCAGACCAACCCCGATAGCGTCCAGCTCCTCCAATGTAAGTCCCGCCTCGCTCAGGACAAAGTCCACGATGCCCGGCAAGCGCTCGGTCAGCCGACGGTGGTGGGCAAAGCTAAACTCCGAGAGTAGCTCCGCGCCATGGGCCACCGCAACCGAGCAGATGTCCCCGGATGTATCCAACGCCAGTATCTTCATGAAAGCCCCCCGGCCCCCATGAATGGGGGAGATATTTTGATGGTTCGAGACTCTGGCCCGGTCTCGATCAGTGTCACGTGCCAGTGGTGCTCAGGCAAGGCATCTGCGATGCACTCAGGCCACTCGATCAGAATGATGTTACGCCCATCGAGATACTCCGCAAGGCCCGCCGCCTCCCACTCCGCGCCGCTTCCGAGCCGGTAGGCATCCATATGGATAACTCCCTCATAATCATGCACCAGCGTAAACGTTGGAGATGACACCGGAGCGCTTGAGCCCAAGGTGGCCACCAGTGCGCGCGTAAACGTCGTCTTTCCCGCTCCCAAGTCCCCAGAGAGCCCCACGAGATCGCCGGGCTTGAGGCGCTCCGCCAGCCAGCGTGCCGCCGCGTCAGTCCCCTCGATTGAATCTACCAAGAACTCCACAAATTTCACGACGGTTATTGTAGCCTCTTTAGCAATAATTCGCCGCCGTGCGATAGAGGAATCATGCAATTAAAACGTAAGACCACCCTGAAAGCCCGGCGCTCGACAAAAAATACGCGCCTTGGGAGGGTCTGTCGTCGCGTCTGAAGTGCACCACATTTCTCACTGACAACGGCTTTTCCCTGATGTGGGAAAAGCCGTTTTTATTTTGCCTTGGTAGCTCAGTTGGCCAGAGCCGTCGCCTTGTAAGCGAAAGGTCGTCGGTTCGAATCCGACCCGGGGCTTTGTTTCGAGTTTGGGTGTGAAGCTTAAGTGGAATGAGCAGCCGCCTTTTAAGCGGCAGGCAGCGGGTTCGAATCCCGCCGCGCCCATTTAGATAAAACGTCCCTACCGCCATTCCAGTTGCAACATTGAGACACCGCGCCGGGGAAGCGTGAATGGAAGTACCACGCTACCTGCTTCTATTGTGACGCTTGTGGGGGGCGCGAGCTGCTCCAGCTTGCTGGCCGCTTCGAGCTGGGAATATTGGGC
>NZ_JANNYP010000348.1:0-9771 GCF_031410135.1 Armatimonas sp.
GTGGTATGGTTGAGGGTTTGAACAACAAAGTCAAGGTCATAAAACGTTGTGCCTATGGGTTCGGCAACTTTGAACATTTTATGCTGCGCATCTTGATGGAATGTGATGGTTCTACCTGACCCCACTATTTGTCAAAGAGCCGTATTTATCAAGGTGATGTGCCTTATCAGCAGGGGCAGAATACTAAAATAGTGGGGTTGAGGATTCTTGAAAATGTTGATAGGATATTAAATAAGAATGGATATGGCCACTGTCCAAAGTTTTTGAGGCAGTGGTTGACTGCGGAAGCAATTTGCGCATGGGTTATAGGTGAATTCGATGACGATCCAAATCTGGCACGTGAAACAGACTTTAAAAAATGGTGGGCCGCCATTCAACCTGATGCTGTATTATCACAATCTACTCCAAAAGCAATATGCAGTAGTGCTGCTAATCTTACTAAGTTTATAACAAAATCTTTAAACAAAGAAGTAGGTATAGATTGCCATTATGTAAGTGGATTTGCACGGGACTTTGATACGGGTTCTGTTCCCGATAATTCTAACCATTCCTGGGTATGTTTTGATTTTGATGGTGGTATTCAAGTGCCAGCTGATACTGTTTCGCATGGCGATCCAAAAGCAACTAGAAGAAAATGGAAGGGTAAGCACTTAGGAAGTGTCGTGTTGACGCTTACTAGAGAAAGTTGGGAGGCGTTCCTGTCATATCACTGGGGTGTAGTGACATGCGAAGATGGGAAATGGGAAAAATTCCCCGTGGATAAAAAAGATGCATTTTCAAATTTAAATAAGTCCGAATGGGCGAATTTACAATTACCGCTCCCATCTTATCTACAATTATTAAATAAATGCCACTCTTCTCCATTTGGCTTACCTCGATAACAGGTGCAAATGCCCCATATCTCCAGTCTGTAAAAAAACACCGAGATCGTTTCAACGTAAGTAGTCGAGAATTTATGGCAAAATCCCTAACACGAAGAATCTCCTGGGGGGAATCATAGGTATCGGCTACACCGGAAGCACTCTATAAGAAAGACTGTTGAAATTTTATGCCCACTCGATCCTGTCCTGATCGTACACAAAACATCTATTGCCTGGGGGCATCCGAGGCTCTGCTGGAGCATAAGGAGATTCATCTGGGAACATTGGAATCCCATCTGGGCAGAGCATCATAAGATCTGGGAAGGCTGGTTGCACATCTGGACGGGGTGGTGATAGACTAGGAGGTGTCGGTTCCTGGCTAGGAAAGCAAGGAGCTAGACTAGTACCTAGTGTTCTTTGTGAAAGGATAGCAACGATGTCTACTTCAACTCTGGACTATGTCCCCCACGTAAAAAATGCAATCGCACACTGGCAACAGGTAGAAGCAAAAACAAATAAAGCGCTTCTACTGAAAGATAAGACCAATCTGAGTTGAAAGATAAGACCAATCTGAGTGCCATGGCGGAGCTTCGGGATCGCTTGATCGCCGTTCATAGCGACAATCTCACCGAGGCGAACAACCTGCAACGGGCACAGGAGACACGCGACGCGGCGCTGAAGACGCTGCACCCGCTGGTTAAGCAAGCACGGACGAGCCTGAAGGGGCTGGTGGAGGATGTCCCCGGAGCCAAGGCGCTCCCCGCGCTCCTGCCCGCCAACTCCGAGCCGCAGAAGTACCTCCAAGCCGCCAACGATATTGCAGAGGTCTGGGCAAAAGTCAATGCGAGTGACGCGGAGCCTGTCACCATCCCGATCCTCGTGGGGCAGGAGACCGTGCAGGTAACGCAGGCCGCGTTTGTTGCCGCCGTGGTTGCTTTCTCTAGCGCCGTGGACACCCTGATGACGGCCCGGAGCGCCGAGGCACTAGGGCGCAAGACCCGCGATAGCCTCCATAAAATTGCCAAGGCCAAGCTCATCGCCTACCCCGCTGCCGCAAAAGCACGCCTCGCCGACGGCGACCCGCTACGCGCCACCATCCCGACCTTTAGCAATGGTTAAACCCTCTTCGCTTGCCGGAGAGGGGCGCCGTCTCAGCGGCGGGGAGAGGTAGAAACCTATGAGAACAGCGCCGAGATGTCGTCGCGGGTGAGGGACTTGAAGAGGCTCTGCTCGGTCTGGATGATCGAGTCCACGAGAGCCTTTTTCTTCTCCTGTAGCAGAACTATTTTCTCCTCCACAGTGTCGCGGGCGAGGAACTTGTAGACGAAGACGGGCTTGGTCTGGCCGATTCGGTGTGTGCGATCTGATGCCTGTTGCTCGACGGCGGGGTTCCACCAGGGGTCAATGTGGATGACGTAGTCCGCCGCCGTGAGGTTGAGTCCCACGCCACCCGCTTTGAGAGAGATGAGGAAGAACGGAATGTTCTCGTCGGCCTGGAACTGATCCACGCGGCCCTGGCGGTCTTTGGTGCGGCCATCTAAATAGAGATAGGGGACTTGTTTGGCGTCCAGCTCGTTTTTGAGTAGCCCTAGCATCTGCGTGAACTGCGAGAAGATCAGCGCCTTGTGGCCTTCCGCACGGAGCGTCTCCATTGTCTCTAGAATCGCCTCCAGCTTCGCCGAGCCGACCTTGGTCGTAGGCTCCATCAGCCGCGGGTCGCAGCAGATCTGGCGCAGACGCAGCAGGCCCTCCAGCACGCGCAGCTGGGCATTCGAGGAACCCGTCTCGTCCATAATTCCAAGAATCTGAGCACGGTACTTGTCGCGAGTCTGCTCGTAGAGCTTGCGCTGAGGGGCTTCTAGCTCCACGGTGATAATGCGCTCTGTGCGCGGCGGCAGATCTGTAGCGACCTGTGCTTTGGTGCGGCGCAAGAGAAACGGACGCGTTAGAGCCCGGAGCGCCGAGGCCGCGTTTTCGTCCTTGCCTCGCTCAATTGGGGCCAGAAAGTTCTCCTTAAAGACTTCGATTCCGCCGAGCAGGCCTGGATTCAGAAACGCAAACTGGCTCCAGAGTTCGGCGGTGCCATTCTCGATCGGTGTGCCCGTCAGGGTCAGGCGGTGCTCCGCTTTGAGCAGGCGCGCGGCGCGGCTGGTCTGGGCCATAGGGTTCTTGATCGCCTGGGCTTCATCCAATATTGCGTAGAAGAACGGGTACTTGCTGAGCTTCTCGATATCACGCAGGAGAATCCCATAGGTGGTAATGATTAAGTCGTTGCCATCGAAGGCCTTGGTGTCCTCGACGCGGGTGCTGTCATCGTAGCGGTGTAGCTTCAGGCCCGGCGCGAACTTTTCCGCCTCCCGCTCCCAGTTAAAGACCAGCGAGCGTGGCACTACCAGCAGGCTGGCTTTCTTGCTCTGGCCCTGCACGGAGAGAAGGAGAGCCAGCGCCGCGAGAGTCTTTCCCGTTCCCATGTCATCGGCGAGGCAGCCACCAAAGCCACTGCTTTTCAGAAAGTGCAGCCAGTCGTAGCCCGCTTTCTGGTAGGGGCGCAGAACACCATCGAGAGAAGCGGGCAGGGGAGTCTCGTCCACTTTCTCAAACTGCCGCAACTTTTTCTTCTTGCGCTCAAACTCTTCGTCTGCCTGCGCGTCGCCGTCGCTATCGGTGATGGCTTGCTCGAAGAGTAGCGCATGCAGGGGCGAGAGACGCAGGGCATCGGTGTCTTTGGGCTCGCCTGCCAGCGCAAAGACATGTCGGAACCGCTCGATCCAGTCATCAGGGATCATCCCCACGGAGCCGTCGGCAAGCTTGACGTAGCGCTCTTTTTTCTTAATCGCCCGGCGCAGCTCTTTGAGGCTGGCATGCGTGTCCCCAAACTCAACCAGGCCCTCAACATCGAACCAGTCAATTCCGCTGGTGACATTAAAAGAGAGAGTTGGCTTGTTACGGTTGACCTTAATGCTACTGAGCGCCTCCTCGCCAAAGATCGCAAAGCTTTCCTCGACGAGGCGTGGCAGGTGGTGGAGCAAAAAGTCTACGGGAGTCAGGCGGGCACGGAGTGTAAACTCGCCCGCTTCGTTGCCGCGCTTGAGGCCGTGCGTGAGCAGTGCATCGTAGGCCGTGATCTCCGCGCTCGTATCCCGGTAGACACGGTCTAAAAGTCCCGTTGTCTCGTTGTACTGGAGCATGGTCGGGGACGACTCTTTGCGCCAGGCAAGCTCTGTCTCCCCGTAGCCAAAGCGAAGCTGGGCGACCAGCTCTTTTTCATGCTCGCTCAGATAGAGGCGGCACTGCGGAGCCACCCCTCGTACCTCCTCGCCAAAGAGCCCCTCGCCGGTTAAAGGCAGGCGCTCTGCGGCACGCGGGAGGTACTCGCTACGGAAGTAGGGAACCTCCTCGGCGGGAATCACGACCGGCTCGCTCTCCAAGAGTGTCACCAGCGACTTGGGAACGGAGCCAAAGCCCACCAGCTGGCCGTCCAGCTTGAGCCAGAGAGGATCTTTTAGCACCATCTCGGGGCGCTTGACGGTTAGTGGCTCACCCTCGATCAGTAGGCGAGGTCCGAGGGTCATGCCGCCATCAGGGTTGTTGCTTAGATGGAGGGCCACACTGCCTGCCTCGGGCTTGACCGTGACATGGTGTTGGAAGGGAAGTGCATCGGTGCCAGTGAAGACAAGCGCCTCGCCCAAAAGTGCGAGAAGAGAGTGTAGCTGGGAAGACTCCGCGCTGTAGTAGTTGTAGTAAGAGGACTGCGTGGTGGCCAGGCGAACGGCGAGCTTGAGCTCCTGTGAGGCGCTTTCGAGCTGCTCACTATCCACATTACGCATGCGCCAGTTACGCCCGCCTTCATCTTTAAGCTGCTTGGCGAGCGCGGCATGATCCGAGTGGTCGAGGATACCTCCGAGCGCACTCTGCGGAATCGCATAGGGAATAAGCTGCCAATTTCGGTAGGAGGGCTGGAGCGAGAACGCGAGCAGACGAGGAGGTCGCTTGGCCTTGGCCGCCGTGGCATCGCTTCCCAAGACGCTCTGGAGGCGTGTCTCCCAGGTCTGCGGCGGATTGGACGTTAAGTACTGCTCCAGCCCCATCGCCGCCGTGGCAATGTGCAGACAGGGGCGCTCTCCGGTAAACAGGGGACAGGTACAGTCGCAGGAAATACTCCCTTCTTCAAGAATTTCCAGGCGCACCCGTGCTTTATCGTGTGGCCCCGCCTCCACGAGCATCGTTGCTTCAGTGGGAGAGCTCTCCTCAACCTGGCACCGGCCACGCCAGAGTAAGTTGCGGGCCTTGTCTAGGATAGTTCGGTCAGTAGCTTCTGCAATTTTAGCGCGACGAAGAAGAGTCGCAGTCAGGAGGGGGCGGCGCATGCAACCTGCATTATATCGTGTTCGTTAAAAGTATGTTCGAGCCATCTGTTGCCACCACGGCCAGTCGTGACCCGTACCATTGTCCCAGACATCTAGCTGGTGAGGAATCGAGCGAGCACGGAGCACTCCACTGAGGCGCTCGTTGTCGTTGCGGCAGATGTCATTCTCCCCCGTTGCCAGTATCAGGGTTAGCTGCTGGTAGCGTTCCCAGTACCAACCGTCATCGTCTTGGGGGATATACATCAGGGGCTGATGGAAGTAAAAGTCCTCGCCCCGGTAGTCGCCCACAAAGCTGGTCATGTCGTAGGCACCGCCCATGCTCACGCAGTGGCTTACCACATCCGGGTGGCGTAGGGCAAAGTTGACGGCGTGGTAGCCTCCAAATGAGCAGCCCGTCACGGCAATACGCCCGTTGCCGCCCGTCATTAGGGGCAGTACTTCATGAAGGAGATACGCCTCGTACTCATTGTGGCGGCGAATCTTATCCCAGGGCGCGGCTTGCTTGTTGTACCAGCTCTGGGCATCCACACTGTCCACGCAGTAGAGGTGCAAGTAGCCCGCCTCAATCTTAGCGGAGAGAGCACTGACCATGCCCCGGTCCTCGTACTCGTAGTACTTGCCCAGTGAGGTAGGAAAGACCAAGACAGGCATTCCGGCGTGACCAAACTCCAGAAGCTCCATCGTACGGTTCAGGCGCGGACTGTGCCAGCTATGAAAAACTCGGTTCATCTTTTATCTCTCCGCCCCCTCGAAGGGGGCGTCTGGTGGCATCGTTCCTCTGCCGTAAAGCTCGTGCCGGGCTGGTGATGAATTCGGTAGCCCGGCACGGGCTTTCCAGCGCGAAGCGCTACCCGCCGCCGCCTTTCAGGCGGCGGTCAATCTTAATCGGTGTGCTTTTCTTTGGGGGGCAGGCTGTGGAAGAAGTCCGTGTAGAAGCGCTCCGTGTAGTTGCTCAGAAGCTCACAGACACGCTCGTACTTATCGGAGGCGACAATCACCCCGGCGTGGTTCTTCTTTTCTAGTTTCCACCAGACGTCAGGATCGCTGTAGCCCGAAAGGTCGGGTGTTTCTTGCTTGGCGAGCGAGACTAGGAGCCCCGCATAGCGCTTGTGCGATGGCTCCGGGGTGTAACTCTCGCGCACCTCCAGCTTGGCCCACTCTGCCCACAGATTTAGCCCGGAGGCCGCCTCGATCATCTCGGCGATATGGGCTCCCCCGACACGGGCACTGGTCTCTAAAAAGTAGAACTGACCATCAGCGGCGCTCTGGATGTACTCCGTGTGAGAGACACCGCGCACCAGCCCGAGAGTTTTTAAGACCGTGGCATTGAGTTTTTGTAGCGCTTTCTCCTCGGCTGAGCCATAGACGACGTTTTGGGTGCAGAAGACGCGGCCCTCGTGGCTCACTTCCAGCGGCGGACGGGCGTAGCGGCTAACGAGCGCCCAGAGGACTTTGGAGCTGTCCACGATAGAGTCTACGTGCCAGATCGTGCCAGGGAGAAACTCTTCGAGCAAGTAGTAGGACTGCCTATCCCCCAGTGTTTCGAGAAGTGGCCAGAGCTCAGCCTCACTCTCGACCTTCTTGATCCCAATCGCCCCGGCCTGCGTGCGTGGCTTGAGGACATAGGGCGGCGGGACTTCGGCCATAAACGCCCGGATCTCGTCGTAGTTTAGTACTCCGACAAAGCGTGGGATGGGCAGGCCACCGTCACGGGCTTTGGAGCGCATGGCTAACTTATCGCGAAAGTAGCGCGCCGTGGTGTCGCCCATGCCCCCAATCCGAAGATGCTCGCGCAGAAGCGCAGCTTTCTCCACATCGAAATCATCAAGCGGGACGATCTTATCTATCTTGACCGTCCGCGCCAGAAAGCTGACGGCGTGCACCATGTCTGTGAGATTCCACTCTTTGTCCACATCGGGCATGAAGTAGATATCGTCCAGGCACTCGCGCGGCCAGTCCGCATTTTCTAGGCTCTGGGAGGTGAGCAGAAGTGTCCTGCAACCCTCTGCCTTACACTGGCGCAGAAACGCTTGGCCTTTTTCAAAGCTAGCAATGGCAAGAATTGTTTTCATTTGGCGCATTCTACCTGATCCCACCCGTTAGAGGGGCGGGACAAAAAAACAGCCCCCGCCCGTTAGAGGGGCGGGGGCTGTTTTAAAGAAACGCTGGTTGCTTACACACCCTTGGGTAGGGGAGCCTGGCCTGCCAGGATCGCCTTAAACTTGCGGCTTGTAAGCATGCGCGCTGCCACTTTGATCTTCTTGGTGCCGCCGCCGGGAATCGGGACGGAGACTGTCTGAAGGTTTACACCAAAGACACGGCAGGTCTTGGGCGCGCGGTGAGCCCACTGACCGGAGTGGACGTGACGGGTGTTGCGGCCCGCTTGCTGCTTGCGGCCACTGATGGCGCAGACTTTAGCCATTACTTTGTCTCCTTGAAGGTCGTGTGCTTGCGCAGGACAGGATCGTACTTTTTCAGCTCGATCCGGTTGGGGTCATTACGCTTGTTTTTAACGGTGACGTAGGTTGCACCGCTCTCCGTGGAACGGAGGGTGACGATGATGCGGTTTTCTGAACTTTTTTTTGCCATGGGAATACGTTTGCGCTCCTAGGATGCCAAGGGAGAAGTATACCGGGTGAAATGGATCTTCGCAAGAGCAGGTACACTTTTAGTGTGAAAAATCGTTTTTGTGAGCACTTTGGTCTGACCTCTCCTGTGGTTCAGGCTCCTATTGGCAGTGCCTCTTGCCCTGAGCTGGTAGCTGCCGTGAGCAATGCTGGAGGTCTCGGAATGCTCTCAGGAACCTGGCGAGAGCCGGAGGCGCTACGGGAGCTGATTCGGCAGACACAGCGGCTTACCAAGCGGCCTTTTGGGGTGAACTTGGTTCTCGCGTGGGACATGACCGAGCGCGTGGCGATTTGCCGGGAAGAGGGCGTAGAGATTGTCTCGTTTTTCTGGGGTGACCCCGCGCCTCATATTCCTGGTCTACACGCCGCGGGAGTCCGCGTCTTTCATACTGTTGGCAGCGCGGATGAGGCCCGAAAAGCTGCCGATGTTGGCGTGGATGTGGTGGTCGCGCAGGGCTGGGAGGCAGGTGGGCATGTCTGGGGAAAAGTCACGACGCTCGCTTTAGTCCCACGGGTCGTGGATGCCGTCCCCGAACTTCCCGTACTGGCCGCGGGAGGAATCGCGGATGGACGAGGGATTGCCGCAGTGCTTGCCTTGGGAGCCGAGGCAGCCTGGATGGGGACACGGTTTCTGCTGACCAAGGAAGCCCAGGTGCACGTGCGCTATCAGCAGTGCCTCCAAGAAGCCACCGAGGCCGATACGCTCTATACCGAAAGATTCTCGGGTGGCTGGTCCAACGCCCCCCACCGCGTCCTAAATCGCCCCACAGACTGGGAGCAGGCCGAGGACACAATCGCGCACTACAGTGATGGCGAGGCGATTGGTCGGCTCTCGTCGAACCTGCCTGCGCCGGGAGTTACCGGCAACATAGATGCGATGTGCCTCTATGCGGGCCAGAGCGTGGGGCTAAGCCGAGAAATTCTGCCCGCCGCCCAGCTTGTTGCTCAGCTCACCGAAGAAACCCGCACGGCGGTCTGCAACCTTTGGAGTCGTCAGGGTACAATAGCGTAGGAGTTTTTCAGAATGGCACGACTATCACCGTGGGTTTTTGCGGGTATTGGCTGTCTAGGTGTGGTGGCTTTAGGCGTGGTGTCTATAGGCGGCATTGGCCTGATGGTTGCCAAAAACATGAAAGAGGAAATGGCCAAGCCGATTGATAAAGCTGCCGTCTTGCACGACCTCAACGTACCCATCCATCCCAAGGCAACCCTTGACGAGACCACGACTAGCTCCCTGCGTGCGGGAATGTCCTCGATGGCCCGGATGACAAACCTTAAGATGGCAGCGGCGGCCTTTCAGCTTGGTGCACCTGCGGATGAGGTGCTCTCTTGGTATGAGAAAGAGCTGGAAAAGCTGGGCTACCAGAAAAAATCTGCGGATAAAGAGCAGTCGCTGCGCTATGAGCAGAAAGACAGCACGATTTTAATCAGCGTCACGAAGTCAGGCTCACTGACCATCACGCGCATGAAAACGCCGGGTAAGTAGTTTATTGTTTACTTTGTTTTAAGGAGTCGTCATTATGAGTTTTGATCTAGGAAAAGACACACCGTTTAACCCGCCGCCGCCGCCCAAGCGCCGGATGTCGCCGTGGGCGATTACGGGCATTGGCTGTCTCGTGCTTTTGGTGGGGGGAGCGGTTGGGATTGGGGTGCTGGTCTCGAAGGCTACCAATGCGATGAAAGAGGAGATGAAAAAGCCCATCAACAAAGAGCAAGCGTTGGCGGATCTTGAAGATACTCCGATCTATTCAAAGGCGCAGTTTGATGAGATGGGAACCCGAATGGGCCGCGCAGGGATGAGCCTTGGGCGACAGTTTATCCCGGCGGAGAAAACGGCGATCGTGGGATTCCGAACCGAAGATGCGTCTAAGACGGTCTATGCCTGGTACGATGAGAAAATGGCGGCAATTGGCTTTC
>NZ_JANNYP010000349.1:0-5646 GCF_031410135.1 Armatimonas sp.
GGCGGCGGAGGCACGACGCCGGGGACCCTCTGGGTGAGCCCGGAGGTTTACCGTCCAGGGCTCACCACGAGATTTGCGAGAGAAAGAAGTTCGTTTTCTAGTGGGCTTGTTTCTGCCGCAGGGCGGGCGTATGGAAACCCGCCGCGAGAGTTTGGAGAGCCTCCAGCGACGCTTGTGCCCCCGCCTCGTAGAGCAGCTCGTAGCGAGCCGTGCCGAGAATCTCTGGTAGGTTCACTTGAGGGCGCAGGTGACTGTCATCTTTGTCAATGTTGATTTCCCATTGCTTATGAAGACTATATGCTGCTCCCTGAAACTGGGCGGCTTCTTCATATCGCTTCTCAAACAGAGCATACTTATAATAACAAAAAAGAAAACAGACAATGAAAAATCTATTATTGACACGACATGCAAGAGAAAGACCTTCTTCGATTAGAGGAAAGGAATCTTCTGTTCTGTCTATTAAGGGAAGGATATAGGCTCGCGCATGCAGTAGTAAACAAAGACGGAAATCTTGCTTGGCATGACGGCAATGAATCGTTCCCTCTTCTGAATAAATTAGTGATTGTTCGAAAAAAATTACTCTCTTCTCTTTTTCTTTTTCTCTTAATCCTTTTTGAGTGTAAATATTTGACAATGAATGATAGTTTAGTGCTAGCCATTCTATATTTCCCGTGATAGGGATATGATTGATTTTTCGAGCTTCTTGGAAGTAAGGCTCTGCCTCGTCATACCGATGTTCATAGCAGAACTGCAATCCCAGATTATGGAGTGATGCTGCAAGCTGACGCTGGCGAAATTGAAGAGTCACTTCATCTTTTTGTTCTGATTCTTGATACTCTGCCCACTGCCGGGAACGGTAGGAATATTCGAGCTGTCTGAAAGGGAGAGCGAGATCATACTCATTCTGAAAGCTGTGTAGATTTCCTAAAGCTCTGTGTAGTCGTGCAAGTATCTCTTCATCAGTTCCACGCCTGTTCATTATCTCAAGTGCCTGATACAAGTAGGGCAAGGCGCTCCATGTCCAATGGGCACATTCCCAGAAAAAATAAAGTTTATGACACGAGGATGCTGCGTCTTCTGGAGCGATAATAAAGCCCTTGTCTAGTGCAGCAAGAATATTTTCATGCTCTTGCTTGATGATCTCCATCGTCTCCATAAATGCTTCGCTGCTAAGCAAGGTCCGCCACTCCGTCACACGAGCAAAAAAATAATCCATGTGCGCCCGCCCTAGCACTTCTCTAACATCTTTGCTGAGTTTTTCGAGCCCGTACTCGCGCAGGGTTTCTAGCAGGCGAAAGCGCTTGCCCCCAACTTCCATGACCAGAAACGAGCCATCGGTGAGGCTTTGGAGATAGTCTATGGCGAGAAACTCCCCGGTGATGATCTCGGTGGCCTCTAAGCTGAAGCTTCCTCGGAAGATGCAGAGCTGGGTGAAGAAGTGCTGGACATCGGGGGCGAGCAGGCCCCAGCCCCAGTCGAGGGCGGCTCGCAGGCTGGTGTGGCGCTCTTCTCGGTCACGGCGCTTGTCGGCCAGCAGATCAAAGCGACGCGAGAGCCTTTCGAGTATCTGCTGCGGGGTGAGGATCGCCGCACGCGCTGCCGCCAGCTCGATGGCGAGCGGCAGGCCATCCAGGCGTTTGCATAGCTCCGTTACCGCTTCTTCATTTTCGTCGGTCAGTGCAAAGTGAGGGTGGGCGAGGCGGGCGCGGTCGCAAAACAGCGCCAAAGCATCACCCTCGGGCAGCGGCGAAAGAGGGAAGACTTGCTCGGCGGCGAGATTGAGTTTGAGGCGGGAGGTGACCAGCAGGCGCAGGGTCGGGATAGCCTTCAGCAAGGCACTGAGCGCTTCGGGGCCGCCAGTGGCAACGAGCTGCTCGAAGTTATCCAGCACCAGCAGCGTATCCGTAAGCGCGGACTTCAGGCGCTCCAGCGCAGGCTCGGTGGAGTTCGGCAGAGCGAGGGCGCTGACAATGGCATCGGGGATGCTCGCACCGCTTCGTAGTGTGCTCAGGCTGACGAAATGCGAGCGTGGTGTTGCCGCTTGTAGCTCTTGTGTCAGGCGCGTCTTGCCTGTACCACCCGGCCCCAGAAGCGTCACGAGGCGGTGCTCCATGAGAAGAAATGCCAAGTGATCGCGCTCGGCCCGTCTGCCAAAGAAGGCATTGGTGGGGTGCAGTGAGACCGCGGGAGCTACTACATCGGGCAGAGCGACCTCGGTGGGCTGTATGCCCTCCAGCTCGGCGAGCCGCTCTCGTGCGCTCTGTGCCAGGGCATTGAGCCGCTCGCGCTCGGTGAGGAGTACGTCCAAGTAGAAGCCTGGCGCGAACTCGCCTTTGTAGAGTGCCAGGGCGGTGCGCAAGTGCTGGGCACGGGCAACTGGCTCGGTGGCGACAGCGGCACTGCGGAGGCTCTGCTGGAACTCGGCCACATCGCTTTTATGCTCTGCCGTAATTCCCACTTGGCTCCGATCCGCGATCAGCACACTTCCCGGCGCAACCCCAGCAGGCTCTAGCTGCTTGCGGAGTGCGGCGAGAGTCTGCTTGAAGCGGTTACGGGCATTGTCAAAGTCCACCTCGGGCCAGATGAGATCTATGACTTCCTCGCGGGGCCGGGTGCGGCCTGGTGAGAGAGCGAGTAGGGCCAGTAGAGCACCAGGTTTCTTGCCCACGAGATCCTCAAGCTGGCGCGAGTCGCTACGCACACTCACGCCCCCTAGCAGCTCGAAGAACCAGCTCTCTTTGGTCATGACGCTGACGTTAATGAAACGTCCCACTGGGCCAGGTGAGGCGCTGGACGGGGGCAAGGATCGCTTGGATCGCTTCAATGGCCTGAGGATCGGGGAGAGTTCCCACAACGGTGGTATTTTGCCGGACTTGCGCCTCACTAGACATCCCGACCAGTGTGGTGGCGACGGGCGCATTTTGCAGTGTCCAAGCCACGGCCAGCTCGGCCAGTGAGAAACCGTTCGCTTTGCACCAAGCCAGCGCCTCCAGGCAAGCGAGCCGGAGCGCTTCGGGAGCCGGGTGCCAGGGCTGTGGCCCGGTATCCGAGAGCAGGCCCATCGCCAGCGGCGACGCGCCGATTACTCCGACGGATTTTTCGTTTAAGTAAGGGATTAAGTCCCAGAGGCTATTGTCGTTAAGTGAAGAGTGGCAGTAGCTTAAGATAACATCTAAACTTGTACTCTCTAGCACTTTGGGATAGATCGCCAGTGGTAGTCCACTCACGCCCACAAAGCGCACTTTTCCCGCAGCGACGCACTCGCGCAGCGTGGGTAGCGTTTCCTCTAGAACCTGCGAGAAATCCTCCGCAAACTCAATATCATGGCAGAGCGCGATATCGAGCTGGTCGGTCTTGAGGCGGCGCAGGCTGTTATCAATGCTCTGGCGCACGCGGGCCGCCGAGAAGTCAAAGTGCCCGGCGGGCTTCTGTGCATCTGGATAGCGGCCTAGCTTGGTGCACAGAACATAGCTCTCCCGCGCGACACCGACCAGAGCCTCGCCCAGAACGTCCTCGGATGCCTGGTACCAGGGGCTGGTGTCGAAGAAATTGATTCCTAGCTCCAGCGCTACCCGAACGGCCTGCGTGGCATTGGCTTGCGTCACAAGTCCGTACGATCCCCCAAGCGGCGCGGCTCCAAAGCCCAGCGCGGAGATCGAGAGGCCCGTCTTCCCCAGTGCGTTGTATTGCATAGGGAAACTTTCTACGCAGGAAGGCACAATCCCTGCGAAGAATATTGCCCTGTGGAACCTATCTGGCGGATTGCACTCTTTGATGGCCCGCGTCTCTGCACGCCAGAAGGCACCGAGGTTCGACGTTTTCGCTCCCAGCGTGTGGCGGCACTGTTGGCCTATCTGTGTTTGCATCTGGGGCGGGACTGTCCGCGTGAAGCACTTCTAGAGGCTCTCTGGCCCGACGAAGACCCTCAGATCACGGCAAACCGTCTGCGGGTCTCCCTGACTTCCCTGCGTCATCAGCTGGAGCCGCCGGGAACGCCACCAGGCTCGGTTCTGGATGCGAGCCGTGCGGGCTATGTGCGTTTGCGGAGCGAGAGTGTCTGGTGCGATGTGTCGGCCTTTGCAGCGGCACTAAAACGGGGGGCACGAGACGAGGCGGCGCAGCTTTGTTCGTACGGCCCACTCTTGCCCGGCTTCTACGACGAGTGGATTCTCACGGAGCGCGAGCGGCTCGAAGCACTTCGGGAAACCTTGCCCGCGCCTCAAAGTGAGGCGATTGTGCTGACGGTTTCCGAGAGCACTGCCTCTGTCGAGCGACACCTGCCGGTTGTGCTCACACACTTTTTCGGGCGGGAGACGGAGCGTGAGGCACTTGCCGAGGCGCTCACCGAGGATCGCCTCGTCTCGCTGATAGGCTTGGGGGGCATGGGCAAGAGCCGCCTTGCCATTGAGACCGCCCGGCAGCTTGCACTCCCAAGCGCTTTTGTTCCCCTTGCCGATCTCAGCCGCAATGAGGAGACGAGGCTGGCAGAGTTTGTGCTGCGTGTACTGGGCGTGGCCGCCCCCGGAGAAGGCGATCCGAGTGAGGCTCTCGGGACACTTCTGGCGCGGCGTGGGCCGTTCTTGCTACTCTTAGACAATGCGGAGCACCTAGAGGGCGGCGTCGCGGCGCTGGCAGTACGGCTTTTAGAGCAGGCACCCGAGCTGCGGCTTTTGATCACCAGTCGGCAGCCTTTAGGAGTCTTGGGAGAGCGAGTTATAGCGCTGGAGCCCCTGGAGCTGCCTCTGGCGAGCGCTACACCAGAGCGGCTGCTGGAGTTCCCTGCGGTCGCACTCTTTTGTGATCGGGCTCGGCACGTTCGCCCGGACTTTATTCTTACGCCGCGCCACACCGAGGCACTGATTACGATCTGTCAGAAGCTCGAAGGCATGCCGCTGGCACTGGAGCTTGCCGCCGCACGCATCCGCACCCAGACCCCGATCCAGATTGCGGCGGCGCTCGACGCGAGTATTCTCACGCTCACCACCAACCAGCGCGGCCTACCGGATCGTCATAAGTCGCTGCGCGCCGTGATCCAGAGTAGTGTGGATCTGCTGGAGCCCACACTGTGCGCTTTCTTCTATGCTCTCTCAGTCTTTCAGGGCGGCTGGACGAGTGAGGCGGCGGAGGCGGTGACGCAGTGCCCACAGACCGAGCTGTTTCTGGATGAGCTTGCCCATCGCTCCCTGATCACGTTGCGCGAGGACGAGCGAACCGGGATGATGCGTTTTGGCTTTTTAGAGACCCTACGCCAGTTCGCCACAGAGGGATGTACTGAAAAAGAGGCACTGACTCCACGCCATAGCGCCTATTTTCTGCATCTGGCGGCACAGGCCACGGAAGACGATGTGCGCCTCTTTGACCCCCTGGAGCCCGAGCTGGAGAACCTGGCACTTGCTCTGAACTACGGCTGGGAGCACGAACAAAACAGCAACGCCTTCTGGGATGGTCTGAGTGGGTTTCTCAGCTTCGCCTTTGTCCGTGGCCATCACCGTCGCGCCGTGGCTCATGCGGAGCGTGTGGCGACGAGCTGGCAGCGCATCGCCGACCCCGAGCGGCGCTTTGCGGCACTCAACTACACGATCATGCTCTACCACGACCTAGGGCGCAACGAGGAAAGCGAAGTCCTTGCGGAGGCGATGCTGGCTC
>NZ_JANNYP010000350.1:0-23348 GCF_031410135.1 Armatimonas sp.
CCATGACAAGCAAAGTCGAGATTTCGCTTCGACTCTTGGTAGTGGAGCCCCCCACTGGGGTGGCTCTTGCCTTGCAACGGGGACGCGAAGGCCTAGTCAGTTGCACCACCACGCTCAGTGACGCGCTGGTCTTTGAGTTCACGCTGGTTGTGGCCGATGTTGTAGCCACTCCTGTGCGCTTCACGGGGGAGTTTGCGCAAGGCCCGGCGGATGCGCGGTTTATCTACGTGCGCTCGGGGACACTGGCGGGACAGCGGGACTCGGCGTGGACGCGGCGGGCCAAGGTTCCCCTCTCGGGCATTTCGGCGGAGCTGGTTCACGCCGCGCTGGAATCGGGGAGGCCGTTGGTGGCACGCGTTGCAGGTAGCGCAAAAGATGGTGGGCCGTTTTTTGCCAGTGTTCCCCTTGTGCAGAACTGGGAACTTGCGGTATAGTTGCCCTGGCGTGATACCCGCGCCTCCTCCCTCCACTGGGGAAGTACTTGTCGTGCAGGGTTACTTGGTCACCATCAAACCTAAGGCTTGAGCGGTCGTATAAGGAGGGGCTGCGAAAGATGCTCAACCCCGGAGGTTTTTTTATGCAGCTCTCTGCCCCTCTCTATATCCTGAAGCAACAGGCCAAGGTACTTACGCGTCGGGAAAACATTCCTCTTCACCAAGCGCTGGATCAAATCGCACGCCGCGAGGGATTTACGGCGTGGAGCCTACTCTCCGCCAAGACCGTCTCGGAGAAGCCCACTTCTACTCTCTTTGCCCAGCTACGCCCCGGCGAGCTCGTGCTCCTAGGATCACGCCCCGGCCAAGGCAAGACTCTCCTGAGCCTTGACCTGGCGCTCCAGACACTGCGGCGCGGCGGCCATGCTGCCTTCTTCACGCTGGACTTTACCCGAGGCAATGTTATCGAAAGCTTTAAGACTCTCGGTGCAGAGCTAGAAGCATTCACGGATCGGTTCCTTCTGGACGACTCCGACAAAATCTGTGCGGACTACATGATTGCCAAGCTGGCGACTGCGCCTGCGAAAACACTCGTCATCGTGGACTACCTCCAGCTTCTGGATCAACGTCGGGAGAACCCAGACCTCATGACCCAAGTTCAGCAGCTCCGTAGCTTCGCACGCGAGCGCCAGCTTATCGTCATCTGCCTCTCGCAGATTAACCGGAGCTACGATCCCGAGAAGCAGGCTGTCCCGGGAATCGAGGATGTGCGCCTGCCAAATCCGCTGGATCTGAGCCTCTTTGACCGGATGTGTTTTCTTCACCAAGGCAAGATGCAAATTATCGCTGGCGGTTGAAGACCCGCGGTACAATCTCGGCATGATCCTGACGTTTAGCGGCCCCATTTGGGAGTGGCGCGGCCCCGCGCCGTTTCATTTTGTCACCGTCCCTGAGCAAGAGTGCGATCACATCAAGGCGATCTCGGGGCTAGTGACCTACGGCTGGGGCATGATCCCGGCGATGGTGACCATCGGCGAGACTACCTATAAAACCTCGTTGTGGCCTAAGAACGGCGGCTATATCGTCCCGCTCAAAGACGTGGTGCGAAAGGCGGAGCGCTTGGAAATAGACGACACGGTGACGGTTCACTTAGAGATAAGCGTGCCATGAGTCCTCTGATCCTCGCGGCGATCCCTGCGTTTCTGGGGAGTCTCTATCTGATGCACCGAGGTGGGGCTCCCTCAGGACAGATAGCCCAGCAGGCAATAGTTTTCTGTATCGTGGCATTGGCCTGTGCCCTTTTTTCCCGCAAGCCTCGCGCCCTCACAGACAAGTCCCGCGACCGCGCACTTATCGTTGCGGCGGTGCTGATTGCGCTGCCATTATTGCTCCCCAGCACCGGCCCCCAGCGCTGGCTGGGGGCCGGTGGTTTTCGGCTCTATATCGCGTCGGTGGTGCTCCCCAGCACTGTGCTTCTTTTACCACAAGCACGAAGTGGCGGGGTTATTCTCCTGCTAATCGCCGCCGCCCTTGCCGCCCAGCCCGATGCATCGCAGGCCACGGCATTTGCTCTTGCCGGTGTGACTGTGCTTCTCCGTATGCATCTTTCCGGGCTTGCTCGCATCGGCATGAGTGTCGCTCTGGCGGGCGCTGCGACGGTCGTTTGGCTCCGCCCCGATCCGCTGGAACCGGTTCTCTATGTCGAGGGAGTTCTGGCACTCGCCCTTACCGTGAGTCCCATTGCCCTGATGGCCGCTCTCATCGCGCTCGCCCTGCCTGTTGTTGTGCTCCTTCGCCTAGGACAGACTCCCGTTGCGATCTACTACCTTGCGATCTATTTCTTTGCCTACCGTCAGCTCACGCCCATGCCGCTGCTTGGCTTTGGTGTGGGGCCAATCCTGGGGTACTTTAGTCTACTTCTCTGTCGCCTGCCAGACCCCGTTCCAATCGAGGGGCGGTGGGTCTTTTTCAAACGCGCGAGCACGGGCTAGGAGCACCGCCGTGGGGCCATCATCGGGATGGGCCGCCAGAGTCGCTTCACAGAGCCGCTGGGCTTGAGCGAAGTCGCGCTGGAGGTAGGCTACCAGAGCCTGCTCAGTCTGCGTTGCAAGGGCTTGCTTCGCGGGCTCCGCTCCCTCGCGCGAGTCCATCAGCTCAAAAACGCGTAGCGCCTCAGTCTTACCAATCACGGTGAGGAAGTCTAGAGAGCGTGTTAGGAAGCTGTCTTCTGTCTGATTCAGGGTTGCCTCGCTCAGCATGATCTTGGTTTTATAGGCCTTGTTCTGGCCTTCGAGCCGCTTGCCCGTATTGACCGTGTCGCCCAGGATGGTGTAGTTGTAGCGCACTGCACAGCCCACCACACCCAGAATCGCCTCGCCGGTGTGAAGCCCGATGCGCATGGAAAGTGACTCGCTCTTGAGCCGACGGCGCAGGCCGGTCATGGCGGCCTGAGAGCGTAGCGCGGCGCGGCAGGCACGTGTGGCGTGGTCTTTGCCGTGAAAGAAGGCCATTACCTCGTCGCCATTGTACTTATCCACAATCCCGCCCATCACCGCAATCTCACGGCTGACCAGCTCCAGAAACTCGCTCAGAATCGCGACCGCCTCTTCCGGGGCTTTCGACTCGGCAATCGTGGTAAAGCCTGCCAGATCGGCAAAGAAGACGGTCAGCTCTGTGCGCATGCCACCCGGCTCAGCCTCTTTCCCCGAGGTGATCAGCTCGCGAACATACTCGGTGGGCACAAAGCGCTCAAAGCTACGTAGGCTCGCCTTCAGTCGCTCCAGGCCCTCACCAAGCTGAAGCACTTCGGACACATTGAGAAAGCGGCCCTTGCCCAGCGCAGTCTCGGGCTCAAGCTGGAGCCGACGGGTCTTCTCCATCTCGCCTGTGATCCGTCGCAGCCGTCCCGCAATAAACCATGCCAGCCAAACACTGGCCCCCACCCCGATCAGCCCCCCGATAGCCACCAGCCAGATCGTGGTGCGAAGGCTAGCATCCACATTGCCCATCAGCTCTTTTTCGGGAGTCAGAGTACAGACAACCCAGTTCGGGGCATTGGGCTCGGCAAGCCTGCGCCAGCTAATCAGATAGTCCGCTCCTCGAACGGTAATCTGCGCCGTTTTCAGCGCCTCCCCTGGCCGCTGGCGAGTGATGCGCGAGAGGGCTGCTTTCAGAACCTCAGGAGACTCACTCCCGCTGGCAATTACCTGGGAGGCACTGCCCTTTTCTTCGACAATAAACCCAAAGCCTGTCTCGCTCAGCCGGACACTCCGTAGGAAGCGCGTGATATCCTCCAGCGTAAAGTCCACAGAGACTACACAGATCAGCTTCTTTTGAGGATCGTAGCGGGGGGCGGCATAGGTCACCCCGACAATATCGCCGCGCTTGGAGTCAACAAAGGTGTAGGTCTCCGTCCAAGTGGCCTTTTGTGCTCTGACTGCCGTTTTGTAGTAAGGACGAAGCCGGGGATCGTACTTCCAGCGGGTGTCGTCTGTCACTTTTTGGCGGCTACCATCGGGGCGATGGAGCCACTCGAAACGGTGGGTAATCGCGTTTTTATCCGGAGGAGCACAGTGCTGAATCCGAAGCGTGCCATCATCTAAGCGCTGGAGCTGGCAGTACGCTCCCGTGCTTTCCACCCCGAGTGTCAAGTACGAGACTTCGGGAAGAGCCGCCGTGACACTGTAGAAATCCTCCCCGATACTCTCAAAGTCGGCAAAGTCCAGCCCTTTGGCCTCGTGGCGTGCAACAAAGCTCTGGGCAAGGGTGCTGGCACTCTGGGCTGTGGAGAGCAGGCGGCTCATGCGCCGCTCAATCACCTGCGATGTTCGCGCAATTACCTGCTGGGAAAGCTCCTCCGAGGTCAGCCGCCACTGGTGGTAGGTACTGACCAACACCACCAACAATGTCACCGTAAGTGTGGTCAGTGTAGCCGCCGTGATCGTGGTGCGCAGAGAGAATGCCCGAAAAGCCATGCGTTACTCAGACGGCTCGTCGGTGGTGTTGGGTTCCTCGGGAATCTTGAGTTCCTCAGTGGCCTTGCAGGTGCGCAGCCAGACATTGCTGGGCGGGTTGTCGTAGCCCTTCCAGGTGTAGGGATCCACGCCCGCCACGGGAATCACACTTCGCCGATCCGCCATCGCCACGGACTCACCGTCTTTGAGGCTCCAGGGAAGCAGGCTCCAGGCGTTCATGTAGTGGCTGACCAGCACGCGCCGGTAGATCTCACTGCGGTTTTTATGCGACTTATGGAGCAAGTAGCCATTGAAGAACACAACACTCCCCACCGGCACCTCGACGGGCACGGCAAGGCTCTCGTCAAAGCCATAGCTCTGCTTCCCAAAGTCATGTTCCTCGATGTCATTGTGATCGCGCTGGGGATAGAGATAGCCTAGCTTGTGCGAGCCCGGAATCACCCAGAGACAACCGTTCTCTATTGTCGCATCATCCAGGGCAATCCACGCCCCGATCAGCGAGCGATCCCGCGTCGGGATATAGATCTCGTCCTGGTGCCATGCCTGCCCTTGAAACGTCGGCGGCTTCACAAAGAGCATGGACTGCATGCACTTGACCGAGCCATCCCAGAACGGCAGGTGCGCCGCCGTAATTTGCGAGAGTGCGCCGCAGATCTTTGCGTGCTTGACATACTTCTGGATCACCGGGCTGATAAAGTGCGGCTGGTGGATGCAGAGAATCCGCCGCAGGGCTTCGTCGTCGGTGAGCTCCGCAGCAAGTGGCTGGAGATTCTCGCACGGGTAGCCACCCCGTGCGAGATTGACCGTGTCGCGCCGCAGCTCCTCGACCTCCTCTGAAGTCACCAGGCTCTCTAAAACCAAGTAGCCATTCGCCACAAAAAACGCGACTTGCTCGTCGCTTAAAATCCGGGGAACCGCAATTGAGTTCTCCAGCACCGGGGCCGTTTCCATAGCAAGCATTGTAGCATCCAAATACGTTACAATAGCGACTATGATCCCTGCAATTATCGCCACTGCGCCGTGGTGGGCGCAAGATACCATCTACTCAGGCCCCCAGCCGGGGGAGAAGCTTCTCGCCTTTAAGGTGCTCAAAGTCGTTGGAGTTCCTGCACCGCAAGAGCTGACACTCACGCCGGGGGAGCAACCCACGGTTCTGGTCTTCTGGCATGGGGTAGAGCGCTCCGCCTTGCCTCTGGTCCGGGTCGTGGATCAGTACGGTGCGGAGCATAAAAGTGCACTCACGCTGCACCATATTGTGCTCTACAATGACCGTCTGGAGGGCGAGAAGCGCGTTCCTCTGGTGCAGCAGTCTCTCAAGCTTGCCAGCCCCCTGACTCTCTCACCCGATGGCATGGAGGGGCCGGGGAGCTACGGTCTTAATAAGAAGTGCCTACTCACTATACTTGTGGGCAAGGGTGGCAAGACCACGGCAAGCTTTGCGCTGGTGCAGCCGGGAATCGCGGATGCCCCCAAAGTCCTAAAAGCCATCGCAGAGGCAATCGGCGATACCAACCCGCCCACGCCTGCTGAGCTCGAAGCGAAGTGGATGACGACGCGTGGTGGGGTTGGCGGGCGAGGGCGTGAGATGACTCCCGAGCGCCCGGCTTTTGATCTCAACACCGAAAAAGGGCTGCGTGAGGCTGTCGCGGCTCTCCAGGCGGAGGTTGCCGCGCTGAGAAAAGAGCTGTCTGAGCTCAAGGGCCAGCGGGGTGCGCCCTCTCCCGAAGCCCCACGCCGCCAGCCCGCGCCCCCAGCGGGGCCGCTTCCCGGTGCCGCTCCCACCGACCCGCAGCTCCTCGGACTGCTCCGCGCTTTTATTCAGCCCGCCAACGCCGACACGCGGGTGGACGAGGTGCTTAAAGAAGTGTCAGCCTACATCAAGGGCAAGCCCGAGCTAGAGAAGCAAGCCTACGACGGCTGGATTCGCGTTCTGCACCTCAAGTACGGCACGCCCTACGCCCAAGCCGCGGGGCAGAAATTTGTGGACAAGCTCAAGAGATGAGAGCTCTCGCACTGCTTGCTCTCACGGCGTTTATGACGCCGCCAACCTCTCCCACCCCCAACCCCTCCCCGGGTACCCTCTGGGTGCGGGCAGTCGTTCCTCCTTGTGGAAGAGAGGGGAGCCCAACAGACTCGGTTTCCCCTTTCCCAGTGAGGAACGAACGCCCGGGAGAGGGGGCAGGGGGAGAGGTTGAGAGGCTAGACTTCGCTTCACAAGTCCTGCCACAGCTCACCAAGGCGGGCTGCAACCAGGGAATGTGCCACGGGGCGGCGATTGGGCGCGGTGGGCTGAAGCTCAGCTTGCTCGGGGATGATGCGGCGAGCGACTACGATGCGCTGGTGCGAGAGTTTGGGGGGCGGCGGGTTCGGCTCGATAGCCCCCGCGAGAGCCTGCTCCTCAAGAAAGCCACGGGTGGCCTAGGGCATGGCGGAGGCGTGCGGCTGGAGCGAGGAAGCAAAGGCTATACCGTTATTGAGAGCTGGCTTGCCGCCGGTGCCCCACTGAGCAAGCAAGTCGGTCGCGATGTCACACGGCTCTTGGTCACGCCTAGTGAGACGATCCGAGGCGTGGGAGCAACGGTGCCGCTCACCGTCAGCGCGCTCTACACCGATGGCACCACCGAGAATGTCACCACGCTCGCGCTCTACGACACCTTGGACGATGCGGTGGTGCAGGTGGACAAGGCGGGCGTGGCGAGCATTCGGGCCAGTGGGATCGCCGCCATTATGGTGCGCTACCGGGGGCAAGTGGCCGCCGCTCGCCTAGGGGCTCCGTTTCCTGGGAAAGCGGCTCCGCAGCGCACGGTAGTCAACCCGATTGATTCCGCGCTCTTTTCGGAGCTGGCCCGCCTCAATCTCAGCCCCGCGCCTCGTTGCGACGATGCGACGTTTCTGCGGCGGGCGCACTTAGATCTCATAGGAACGCTTCCGACAAGCACCGAGGTACGGGCTTTTCTGGCAAAACCCGACCGTACGAAGCTCGTTGATGCGCTTCTCTCTCGCCCCGAGTTTACGGATCTCTGGACATTGAAGCTAGCAGACTTGCTCCGTATTTCGGGGAAGCGCTTTGGCCCAGAAGCGGCGGCAGGCTACCACGCCTGGCTCCGGGAGAGTGTGGCGACAAACAAGCCCCTCAACACGCTCTTGACGGAGCTGCTCACTCAGCAAGAGAGCTTCTGGCGCACGGCCAGCGACCCGCGCGATCTCTCGGAGTTCTTTGCTAAGACCTGGCTGGGAACCCGTGTGGAGTGTGCTCGCTGCCACAACCACCCCTACGACCGCTGGACCCGCACCGACTACCATGCCTTCGCCGCCACGTTTGGTCGGCCCGGCCAGGTTCCCCATCCCAAGACAGGTAAGCCCCTCGCCGCACGGGCTCTGGGCACCAACCAGGCACTCACCACCCACACCGAGCTTGCGACCTGGGCTTCGTCCTCGCCGCGCTTTGCCGAGCTCTTGGCCAATCGCCTCTGGAGAGAGCTTTTCGGGCGCGGACTCGTCGAGCCCGTGGACGACCTGCGCCCCTCAAACCCCGCGATCCACCCCAGAGTGCTCACCGCTCTCGCCCAGCAGCTCACGCGCTCTGGCTTCGACCTGCGGGCTACCCTGCGCCAGCTCACTCTCTCCGAAGCCTACCAGCAGAGCAGTAAAACCTCTCCCCCTGCCCCCTCTCCCGGGCACTCCTTCGTCGCTGGGAAAGGGGGAGAGGTTTTCGCGCACGCCTTGCTCAAGCCGCTTCGTGCGCAGGTGCTGGCGGACGCGCTGGCCTCCGCGACAGGCGGCTCGCTGGGGCTACCGGGACGTGCCATTGCGCTGGCAGATCCCGAGGTGGCCTCGACAACCTTGGACGTTCTGGGGCGCTGCCGCCGCGAAGGGGACTGCACCCCGACCTCCGAGGCAGGCGGGCTTGCGGTTGCGCTGCACTTGCTGGCGGGAGCGCCGCTGGAGAAGCTCGTACAAGGAGGCGCACAGAAGCTTCTCACGGCGCATCCCACGGACACGGCTCTCATCGAGGAGCTGTTTCTACGCACGCTCTCACGCTTTCCCACGGCGGCGGAGCGGGGCTATGCGGAGGGACTCCTCAAGAAAAATCGCCCCAGAGCCGCCGAGGACTTGCTCTGGGCACTGGTCAACACGCGGGAGTTTTCTTATGCGCTGTGATGGGGTCAATCGTCGCGAGTTCTTAACTGTGGGAGCGCTGAGTGCCCTCGGGCTCACACTGGGTGATGCCCTCCGCGCCAGTGCCTCCCCCGAGGGGCAGGGGGGCAAGTCGTGCATCTTGATCTGGCTGGACGGGGGGCCATCGCACCTGGACACGTTCGATCCAAAGCCCGATGCCCCCAGCGAGGTTCGGGGGCCGTTTGGGACCATTCCGACACGCATTCCTGGAATCGCTCTCTCGGAGCACCTGCCACGCACGGCCCAAGTGCTCGATAAAGTCGCGCTGATTCGCTCACTCACCCATGAGCTGGGCAACCACGACACGGGAAGCCATTTTCTGCTCACTGGCCACCGGCCCAACCCCGCGCTGGCCTATCCGAGCCTTGGAAGTATTGTTGCCAAAGAGTCGAAGAGCCGTGGGGCTCTCCCCCCGTATGTCGTGCTCCCTGAGGCAACTCCGGCACTGGGGCCAGGCTATCTCTCGGGCGCGTTTGGTCCCTTCACCGTGGGCCGTGATCCGTCGCAAGCACGCGATCTGGCACTCCCCGAGCACCTCACTCTGGAGCGGCTTGGCGAGCGCCGGGCCATCTTAGAGACGCTAGATGGGTTCTCTCGGCGAGTGGAGGCCACCGCCGCCACGAAGAGCCGGGACGC
Organism: Armatimonas sp.; assembly: GCF_031410135.1. GTDB lineage: Bacteria > Armatimonadota > Armatimonadia > Armatimonadales > Armatimonadaceae > Armatimonas. Next base: position 9,224 of record NZ_JANNYP010000350.1, read on the forward strand.
GGCCTACGAGCAGGCCTACCGCCTCATCGCCTCACCCGAGGCCAAGGCGGCCTTTGATCTCTCTCGTGAGCCACAGAGTCTCCAAGAGCGCTACGGGCGCAGTAAGCTCGGCGGTGCCTGCCTGACCGCGCGGCGGCTCGTGGAGGCGGGGGCACGCTTTGTGACCGTGGTAGACAGCGGCTGGGACACGCACCAGAATATCGCCAAGACCCTCCCCGATGCGCTTTTTCCTGGCAGTGGCAAGCTCCCCGCGCTGGATCGTGCCTACGCCGCGCTACTCACCGATCTTGCGGAGCGTGGCCTGCTCGAAAGCACTCTCGTTGTCTTGATGGGCGAGTTCGGGCGAACTCCCAAGCTCAATGCGCTCGGGGGGCGAGACCACTGGCCCCGTGCGGGTTTTGCCTGTCTAGCAGGCGGCGGCGTGCGCGGGGGCCAAGTGATTGGAAAGACCGATGCCAGCGGGGAGTCGCCCATCGAGCGCCCGGTTCGCCCCGAGGACCTCACGGCCAGCATTCTCACGCTGCTCGGAATAGATCCCGCAACAGAGTACCGCCACCCCGATGGCCGCCCCCTGCGCCTCATCAACGACGGCACAATGCTCAAAGAGCTGATATGAGGTCGCCGGTCAGCGCCCTGGCTTTCGCGCAGGATGGCAAGACGCTGGTCTGGGGGGACTACGGCGGGGTTTGGGTGGAAGGCAAAAAGCTTCCCATGCCTCTGGCCCAAGTCCATGCTCTCGCCTTTTCCCTGGATGGTAAGACGCTGGCAGTCGGCGGCGGCACCCCGGGTGAGCTCGGCGCACTCTGCCTGCTCGACTGGCCCTCGGGCAAGCTACGTGAGCTGCGCAAACAACACACGGACCTGATTGTTGCTCTGGCCTTTGCCCCCGACGGCAAGACTCTTGCCACGGCTAGCCACAATGGCACGGCACGCTTTGGTGAGCGCAAGCTGGAAGGTCACGCGGGGCAGGTTCTCGATATTGCCCTACTCGGAAGCGAGATTCTCACGGCCTGCACCGACGGCTCGCTCCGTGTCTTTGATAGTGCCTCGGGAAAGCTGGTGCGCACTCTCAGCCAGCACACGGATCGCCTCTACGCCCTTACGCTCCTGCCTGGCTCCCCACGTTGCGCGACGGCGAGTGCGGATAAAACGGTGCGCCTCTGGCAGCCTGGAATCGGGCGGATGATTCGCATTGTCCGAGGCTTCGAGGGGAGCGTGCTCTGCCTTGCCTTCTCCCCCGATGGCACACGGCTCTACACCGGCGGCGAAGAGGGCACTGTCCGGGTGATCGAGGCCGACTCAGACCGCATCGTGGCGCAGTGGAAAGCCACCTCAGACTGGCTCCTGCGCCTCGTGGTCGCTCCTGATGGCAAGACGCTCGCCACCGGCGACTCTGCCGGGACGGTTCGCCGCTGGAATGCCCTTACCGGCTCTCCTCTTCCTTTGCCAGTTTAGCCTGCTTTTGGTGCTGGAGATACTCGAAAACCATTGGAAGCACCGAGACAAGAATAATCCCGATCAAGACCAGCTCAAAGTTCTTCTTGACAAAAGGAATGTTGCCAAAGAAATAGCCCCCCGTCACGCAGATCCCGACCCACAGAATCGCTCCCGTCACGGAGAAAGCTAAGAAGCGCCCGTAGGTCATCGCGCCCATTCCCGCGACAAAAGGCATAAACGTACGGACTATCGGAACAAAGCGCGCCATGATGATGGCTTTTGGGCCGTGCTTCGCAAAGAACGCCTCGGTCTTGTAGAGATTCTCACGCTTGAAGATTTTTGAGTTGGGGTTATTGAAAAGGTTTCGCCCAAACTTCTTCCCGAGAAAGTAGTTGCAGTTATCCCCGAGTAGCGCCGCCGCCATGAGGAGCGGATAGAGCACCCCAAGCATGAACGCTGGTTTCTCGCCCGCTGCCAGTGCGCCGACCGTGAAGAGGAGTGAGTCGCCGGGGAGAAAGGGCATCACCACGACACCAGTCTCGACGAAAATAATCAGAAAAAGCCCACCGTATGCCAGTGGCCCCAGAGACTGGAGCCACTCAATAATCATATTAAGAATCTTTGCCATGCCGCGTCAGTATACCCTAGCCCTCTGCGAGCCAGGCTAAGACACTACCAAACGGGTGGTCTTCGAGGATGCCGAAGCACTTGTGGCGACCAAGGCGTGCTTTTGAGACGGCGGGGCTGGTGATGCCGCACAGAAAACGTGCGAGCTGGCGCTCTTCACCGAGGGCTTCGGGATAGGTGTCGCGCAAAGACTGGACGTCTTGGGTGAGTGCGTCAGGAATCTGTCCTCGCTCGCTAGGCTCAGGGAGGCGCTGGGCTTCTCCCGTGAGGCAGAACGAACAGTGGCCGCAGGGCGTGGTGCGGCGCTCGCCGAAGTAGGCCGTGAGGGCGTTGGTCTGGCAGCTTCCCAGCCCGATGAGCTTCACGACTTTCGCCAGACGAACCAGCTCGTTCTTCTCGCGCAAGGCAAAGCGGGCATCTAGCTCGTCGGTGAGGGCCTCGGTGTCGTCGGTGGCATTGAGCCTAAAGAAGCGCTGGCGAACATCGGCGGTGCGCAATTCTATATGACCACGTTCCTCTAGGACTTCCAGCACCCGGACGATGCGCCCCCGCTCGACGGTCAGAGTCTCGGCGGCTTCGTCGGGGTTGAGCTTGTACCAGAGCCGCCCGTGCTTTGCCGTTTGGAAGATATCGGTGACAAGCTGGCGGTGCGCCTCGGGGAAGGCGGCGGCGATGCTCACCGGGTTCTGGTTCGGCAGAGGCCGAAACTCATACGCGGCGTAGAACGGCGTCCCCTGGCGCAGAACGCCGTTGAGCTCTAAGTAGGTCAAAATAGTCTTCAGCACGAGCTGGCGGATGTCGTGGCGGGTGCTGAGGTCATAGAGCGCGACATCAAACTCCGGGCCGCGTGAGAGCAGATCCGAGAGCAGCGAGAAAAGCGCGTTTCTTGTCGGCGTGTCGCCGTAGACAAAGTTCTCCAGCGTCGGGACATCGTCGAGGCAAGCAAGAATATGGCAGACCGAGTTTGCCCCGTCGCGGCCCGCACGTCCGATCTCCTGGCTGTAGCTCTCCAGGGACTTCGGTAGGTTGTAGTGGTAGACATAGCGGACGTTGCTCTTATCAATTCCCATCCCAAAGGCAATGGTCGCCACCACGATCCCACGATCAGAAGCCATCCAGCGCTCCTGCACCGCGCTCCGATGCTCGTCCTCCATGCCCGCGTGGTAGGGCTCGGCGGGCAGGCCGCTCTCACTGAGCATTTCCGCCAGGCGCTCGGCGGTCTTCTGAAGCGTCACATAGACAATACTCGGGCCGGGCGGGCGCTGCTTAAGAACGCGCAGAAGCACACCATCGCGCTCCGTGGCCATGACGGGGCTCGTGGCAAGCTCCAAGTTAGGACGATAAAAACCCGTCACGATGCCATCGTCAGGGGTGATCCCAAAGGCCTCATGAATGTCTTTGACCACTTGCGGGGTCGCCGTGGCCGTGAGCGCCAGCACCCGCTCCGCACCGTAGCGACGGGCGGCATCGGCGAGCTTTAGATAGTCCGGGCGGAAGTTATGCCCCCACTCCGAGATGCAGTGCGCCTCGTCAATGGCAAACAGCGAGATCTTCGTGCGCTGGAGCTGGCCTAAGAAACGCTCGTTGTTAAAGCGCTCCGGTGAGACATAGAGCAGCTTGAGCGTCCCATTGGCTAAGCCATCGCCTATGCTCCGCACTTCGTCGAGGTTCAGCGACGAGTCCAGCCGCGCGGCGGGAATGCCTCGGGCCGTGAGAAAATCAATCTGGTCTTTCATCAGGGCGATCAGCGGCGAGACCACAATTGTCACGCCGTCAAAGCACAGCGCCGGGAGCTGGTAGCACAGCGACTTGCCCCCGCCCGTCGGAAAGACCGCCAGCGCCGAGCGCCCGGAGAGCAGCGTCTCCACCACTTGCTCCTGACCGGGCCGGAACTCGGAGAAGCCGAAGTATTTTTCGAGTAGTTGTTTTGTGTTTGTTTGCATCTCGCCTGTAGTACGGCTCAGACTACCCGATTCTGATAAAACCCGGAAGATTTATTTTCCACGGGGTAAAATCGCCGTATGCCCCACTCTCGCCGCCCCCTGGAAGAAGGCGTCTGCAATGGCTTCGTTCCTCAGCCGCAAAGCCCGTGCCGGGCTACATCCAGTGCATTCGCCCAGCCCGGTACGGGCTTTGCAGCCGCAGGCTACCCAGACGCCTCATTTCATGGGGCGGTCTTCGGGTAAAATCGCCGTATGTCACAACAGACCCTGCCCCAGACCCGTGCCGAGCGCACGCGCTACGCCGAGACGAGCCACTACGACGATGTCATTGCGTTTTTAGAGGCGCTGAAGCTTCCGATTGTCTGGATGGCGACCAGCGATCAGGGGCGGAAAGTGCCCCTAGTGACGCTTGGGAAGGGCAAGCTCAAGGTCTACATCCAGGCCAATATCCACGGCGGCGAGGTGGAAGGAAAAGAGGCGGCGCTGATGCTGCTACGTGATCTGCCAAAGAGCCATTCCAAACTTTTGGAAAAGCTAACACTCATCATCTGCCCGATCTACAACTGCGACGGCAACGAGAAATGGGGAGACGGCAAGCGCAACCGGGGCTCGCAAGATGGGCCGGAGAAGATCGGGGAGCGTCCCAATGGTGCGGGGCTGGATATGAATCGCGACTGCATGAAGGCGGAGTCGCCGGAGATGCGCGGGGTGCTGGAGCATGTCTATCTCAAGCATGACCCGGCGGTTGTCATGGATCTGCACACCACCAATGGCACGCGTCACGGCTACCACCTCACCTACTCTCCGCCCCTCAACCCCAACTCTGACCCCAGTGTGCTCGGCTACGTCCGCGACTCGCTGCTTCCGATCGTGCGAAAGCGCCTGGAGACAGAGAAAGCCTGGAAGCTCTTTGACTACGGCAATGTCGAGCGGCGCGGTGCCGAGCGCGTCTGGGCGACATTTGGGGAGGAGCCACGCTACGTCACCAACTACGCGGGCCTGCGCGGTCGGCTCTCGATCCTCTCCGAGGCCGTCAGCTTTCTGCCCTTTGAGACACGCGTCAAAGTGACCTATGACTTTGTGCTGGCAATCTTAGAGGAAGCCGCCAAAGACAGCGCAAAAATCCTGAAGCTGGTCAAGGACGCCGACAAGCGCCGCCGGAGCGAGCTAGGCGTGCGCTTCGAGATGGCAGTGCGTGGCACAGAGACGATTCCGTTGGAAAAACTCGGTTCAGATGCCGAGGTGGATCATCGCAAAGCACCCAAAGAGCTAGAGCAAGTCATGATGCCCGTCCTAGATCGGTTTAAGGCAAGCAAGAGCCGAGCGGTGCCGAAGGGCTATCTTGTGACTGACTCAGGCGTGCTTGCGTTACTGGAGCGTCAGGGACTTAAGAGTCGCCCAGCCACACTTTCGAGTGGCTATGAGCGCTTTTCGGTGCTCCAGAAAACCGAGGGCAGAGCTGCGTTTCAGGGTCATAAACTCGTACAACTAGAGGGCGAGTGGAAGCCCGCCAAGGGAAGTGTATCTGGCAGGCTTTTCGCGACCGACCAGCCGCTTCAGGCGCTACTCTTTCACTTGCTGGAGCCCGAGAGCCTCGATGGTCTGGTTGCCTGGGGGCTGACAAGTAGCGAGTCTCTGGTGCGGGTGCCCCCAAAATGAGCTGGGAGTTTTCGACGCACGACTTACAGACCGATGCAACAGAGGGCGTGACGATTCGCTACGAAGTGCACGGCGCTGGCCCGCCCGTGATGCTTCTCCATGGCTTCTCTAGCTCGTTTCGGCGAAACTGGCACGGGGTCGGGTGGACGCAGGCTTTTGTGGAGGCGGGGCGCAAAGTGATTGGGCCGGACTTTCGGGGGCACGGCAAGAGCAGCAAGTTCCACACCTACGATGCCTACTGGCCCGCTAAGCTCTGCCGCGATATTGCCGCTGTCCAAGACGCGGAAAATGCCGCGCCAATGGACATTCTGGGCTTCTCGATGGGCGGTGGGCTCGCGCTCCAGTACGCCATGCTGCATCCCGAGCGCGTGCGGCGGCTGGTGCTGGCGGGAGTTGGGGATAAAGTGCTGCGGACGAAAAACATCCCGATACTTCCTAGCATCATTGCGCAGGCGCTGGAGACGGAGAGCCCTGAGACAATAGAGTCGCCGGTCGGGAGGCAGTTTCGCAGCTTTGCGGCCAAGACCAACAACGACTTACGAGCGCTGGCGGCGATGATGCGTGGGCCAGGCTGGCCGGGGCGCGTGGATGATCCTCGCCCTCTAAGCGTCCCGACGCGCGTGATTCTTGCGGAGAACGATACCTTTATGCCGGAGACACAGCTTTTGCGAGAAGCGCTCCCAAACGCGGAGTTTGTAACAGTGCCGAACACGGACCATCTCAGCCTTGTGCTCTCACCAGAGTTCAAGCGTCTAGCAGCAGAGTTTCTCGTTTAGGGCAGCACATGCGCAACCAGCGCCGCTGCTCCGACTGAGCAAGCGGGATCGGTGCCAAGATTATTGACCGTGTAGGTACCACCACGGGGGCAAGCAGGAGCTCCCCCCTTGATATAGGTGGTTGTCCCTGCTCCACAAAATACTGAAAGCGCGGGCATCGTGGCTCCTTGCGCCAGGCGGTTGTCCATGGCGTACTGCTCCTTGGCGGAGTCAATCTGCCGCAGGTTACGCATACAGGAACGCGCCTGGGCAACCTCACGTGTTCGACGAATACTAGGGGATGCGATTGCAAAAATCACACTGACAATGGTAGAGACCATCATCACTTCAACAAGAGTAAAGGCTTTGCGTTTAGTACGAACAATCTTCATGAACTATATCCTATGTAAAATTATAGGTTTGTTCCAAAGATCTATTTAGGGTAAGACATGGGGTGCAGTAGGGTTTGCTCCGTTAGTCCCGACCGAGCAGGTAGGGTCTGTGGCTAGATTCCCTAGCGTATACGTCCCATTAGCAGGACAGACAGGCCCAACTCCTCGAATATAGTCAGTCGTTCCATTACCACAAAGGGCAGAGAGGGCAGGCATCGTCGCTCCTGCAGACAAGTGATTGTCCATCGCATACTGCTCTTTGGCGACGGTAATGGTTCGTAAGTTCTTAATACAAGCACGTGACCGTGAGATTTCACGAGCACGCAAGAAGTTTGGAACGGCAATTCCGATGAGGGTAGTGACAATCATGAGGGTCACCATGATCTCAATCAAGGTAAATCCTGCGCGACCTCGTTTTTTCGTATCAGGCTGTTCCATAGTACAATTATTATCGGCAGGATAAAAATTACCCTCAGTGGACAGGCAGGGTAGAATATTGCGTGACTTTTGATCAGGCGGTTCGTTTTCTCTCAAATCGAATCCTATTTTCCCCTAAAAAAGACCCTACGCGCCTCAAGTTATTACTCGAAGCTGTGGGCTCTCCTCAAGAAAAACTAGCAATTATCCATGTAGCGGGAACCAATGGCAAGGGCTCCGTTACCACCATGACCTCCGCGATTCTTCAAGCCGCCGGTTACTCCGTCGGTGCCTACCTCTCTCCCTATGTCTTTGATGTCCGAGAGCGCTGGATGGTCAATGGCCTTCCGATCCCAGAGGCAGATCTTGTCCGGCAAGTCAGTGAACTCGCCCCGTATGTAGAAGCCATGGACACCAACGGCGAGCATGGGGCAATTACGGAGTTTGAGCTTAAGACCGCGGTGGCCTTTAAGCACTTCGCGGAGATGAGCGTAGACTTCGCGGTGATCGAGGTGGGGATCGGAGGCACCTACGACTCCACGAATATCATCCCCCCTCCCCTCGTGGCCGCGATCACGAGCATTGGCTTTGACCACATGAGCCTGCTGGGAAACACGCTCGGGGAGATTGCGAGCCAGAAAGCGGGGATTCTCAAGCGCGGCACACGCGCCTGTGTGACCCCGGTGACAGAGCCCGAGGCACTGGCGGCAATTCAGACAAAGGCGGCGCTTGAAGACGTCCCACTGTGCCGCGTCTCCGGCACTGAGCTTCCTAGCGGCACTCATCTGGCGCTCCGTGGCCCCCACCAGCGGGTCAATGCGAGTACAGCGACTTGTATCGCACGGGTGCTGGGCATCCCCGAGGCGGCCATTCAGCAAGGTCTGGAAACGGCAACACTTCCCGGTCGCTTCCAGCTCTGCCAGAGCAGGCGGCTGATCTTAGACGGTGCACACAACGAAGACGGTGCCCGGACACTAGCGGCGGCGCTACGTGAGGAGTTTCCAGGGGAGAAGTTCACGTTTGTAATGGGCTCGAAGCAGAGTCACGCCCCCGGCCCCTTTCTCGCGGAGCTAGTTCCCCTGATAGACTCGCTGATCGCCACAGAGCCATCGTTTAAGCCCACGCCTATCGCCGAGGTGATTGCCGCCGCCAACGCACTGGGCCTGAGTTTCCAGTGCATCCCACGCGTCCCCGAAGCCATCCACGAAGCCCTCAAAAGCCCCCTACGCGTGGTCGTCACCGGCTCATTCTATGTCGTCGGCGAGACCCCAGAAGCGCTTCGTTCTGGGTAAAATAGGCCCATGAAAGATTTAGAGACACTGCTGGAGTGTGCAGGCACGTTGAAGCAGAAGCTGGTGGCCTTTGGCCAGACCCCCAAAATGAGCGAGCAGTTCGAGGAGATGGTGCTCGACATGACCGAGGGCGTGATGGGCCCCGACGACATCCCCGACGATGCGCTGATCTCGCTCTTAGAGTCGTTTCTCTTTGAGTGGCAGCTCCCCGACGGACTGACGCCGCGTCAGAGATTCCTCAAGACGCAGAAAAAGACGCTCTCGCCCGAGGAGCAGACGCTTCTGGCAAGCTGGAGCGACCGGCGCGAGGGGATTTTCTATATCGAGAGTGTCGAGAACGGGGTCATCAGTGCCTACAACCTCGTGGACGACATTACCTACTCGGTGGTCTCCAACCACGGTACCGAGGGCGCGGCCCCGTTCAAAGTGCGGCACTTTTTCTTCAGTGGGCTCGTCCCGCTGGAGACCTACTGGATGCTGAGCGGCGAGCAGCGCCTGTTCACGCCCGACGAAGCCAGCGATGCTCTGGAGAGTGCACAAGAGCTTCTACAAGCCGACCCGGTTAGTGCCTTCCGCAAGCCCGAGCGCCTTGCCGCAAGCCGTGAGCAAGCCCGCGAGTTCTGCGCCTCGTTCATCGAGTGTTTCAGCGGAGAGATCATCGTCATCGCTCCCGAAGAGCTCCCCGAGACCCTCCAGCGCTTCTTTCACCACCACACGTTTGTCCACAAAGGCCCCGACGGCAAGACAATCGCGGAGCGCGTGGGAGAGACGCCCGAGCTTCCCCTGCCCCCCACTGATCTGGAAGAGGCAGAGTTCACCAGTATCGGCCTGATCGCGCACCCAGAGCAGGGTCTGTGCATGTTCCCAGAATATGGGACGATCTTAGAGGCGTTTGAAAAGCCCGCTCTGGCGGCGAAGGGCTACCACCGCCAGATTGTTCAGGAGTATGTCGAGCTACCCGATGTCCCTGTCTTTGCCCTGGAGCGCCTCGCTCAGCAAGACAGCGTGCGCCTCAGCCAGATGATCCAGAAAGCCATAGGCAAGAAGAGCTTCACCTGGGAGCGCGACAGCGCCGCGCTCCTGGCAGAGTACAAGGACGAGAACGCCCAAGCGGGTTTCCTAAGCTTCTCCACCGTGGACACCAGCCGCTTCGCTGATTTGCTCACGGATTGAAATCCGTGGCTGCAATAGCCTACGGCTGCGAAGCCCGTGCCGGGCTAACCTCCCCCGGCCTCGTGGAACTCGGCCACCCCCTCCGGCTTCGCGAAGGGGGGCGCAATTTTGTAGCCCGGCACGGGCTTTGCGGCACGAAGTGCCACTGACGACGCCTAATTTATTGGGCGGACGGGGTGGAGAGCTGCCCGAGTCGCTCAGTGAGCTTGCTTTGCTTATCGAGAAGCTCCGCATGCTGTGTCCGAGTTTTTGTCACCACGGCCTCGGGAGCACGCTCGGCGAAGCTGGGATCGTCGAGGCGCTTGTTGAGCACGCCAAGATCAAGCTCGATCTTTGCCAGATCACTCTCGATGCGTAGCTTCTCCGTAGCAAGCTCCTCGGGTGTGACTTCGGGGCGCGGCAGGCGCACATCCCCAAAGCGCGTGGGTTGCAAGTAGCCATCGCTCGGCCCGTCCCCAATCACTAGCGTGAAGCGGGTCAGGAACTCGATGATTGCGCGATTGCCCTCCAGAACATCGGGGTTGGTCGCTGCCACAAACGCCTCGCCGCCTTTTTTGAGGTTGTTGACCGCCTGCACATTGCGAATCGCCACCGTGATCTCCTGCACCATCTCCCACTCGGCCTCGGCGGCCTCATCCCGGTACGGAAGATCCTGCGGGAACGCGGCCTGCATCAGGAAGTCGCAGCCTGCCGCTTCTTTTGCGCCCGGAAGTGCCTGCCAGAGGGTCTCGGTGAGGTGCGGCAAGATCGGGTGAAGCAGGCGCAGGGCACGCTCCAGAACAAACCAGAGAACAGTCTTGGCGCTTTCATCGCCCGCCGCGAATCTTGGCTTTGCGGCCTCCACGTACCAGTCGCAGAAGTCGCTCCAGAAGAACTCGTAGAGCGCACGGGAGGCATCGTCAATATTATAGGTCGCAAAGCCCTCGTTTACAGCATCAACCGTGGTCGCGAGACGGGACAATATCCAGCGATCTACGAGTGTGGTAGGTGTCGGCGCTGCCGCCGACGGCTCAAACCCCTCCAGGTTCATCATCACAAAGCGGGACGCGTTCCAGATCTTATTGGCGAAGTTGCGCGCCTGCTCGACCTGCTCCTGTTTGCCTGCCTTCACGGGCTTGAAGCGAATGTCCTGGCGCTGACCCGCCTCACGGGCAAGGGCGAAGCGCAGCGCGTCGGCTCCGTAGAGGTCGATCAGTTCCACGGGATCAATGCCGTTGCCCTTGGATTTCGACATCCGCCGCCCGTGCTCATCGAGAACCGTCGCGTGGATGTACACATCGTCGAAGGGCTTCTTGCCGATAAAGAGCTCGCCGGTCATGATCATGCGCGCCACCCAGAGATAGAGAATCTCCTGAGCCGTCGAGAGCAAGCTGGTCGGGTAGTAGTAGTTAAGATCCGCCTCGGTGTGCGGCCAGCCCAGTGTCGCAAACGGCCAGAGCGCGGAGCTAAACCACGTATCGAGCACATCGTCGGACTGGAGAATGTCCGGCGAGGCAAGCTTGGCCTCCGCCTCGGCTTTGGTGCGTGCGAAGACCCAGCTACTCGCCTCCTCCGGGTTGGCATCGGTCTTGCGCCACACGGGCAGCCGATGGCCCCACCAGAGCTGGCGGGAGATGGGCCAGTCGCGGATGTTCTCCATCCAGCGCAGATACAGCTCGCGGTAGCGCTCGGGCAGAAATCGAATCGAGCCGTCGCGTACCACCTCAATGGACGTGTTCACCATCTCCGTGCCGCCCATCTTACAGAACCACTGCGACGACGGGCGCGGTTCGATCACGGCCCCCGACCGATCACAGTAGGGCACAGCATGACGGTAGGGCTCGATCTTCTCCACCAAGCCCAGCGCCTCCAAGTCCGCCACGATACGCTTGCGGGCCTCGAAGCGATCCAGCCCGGCATAGGCTCCGGCGTGCGCGGTCATCTTGGCATCGGGGCCGATGACCTCGATACGCTCCAAGCCATGCCGATTGCCCATTTCGTAGTCGTTGGGATCGTGGAATGGGGTGATCTTCACCGCGCCGGTTCCAAACGCGGGGTCCACAAAGTCATCGGCGAGCACGGGAATCTCGCGGCCCACAAGCGGCAGCGTGATGGTCTTGCCCAGCACCGCTTTGTAGCGCTCGTCCTTGGGGCTCACTGCCACCGCCGTGTCACCCAGCATTGTCTCGGGGCGGCTTGTTGCCACGATAATATGCCCACTGCCATCGGAGTACGGGTAGCGCAGGTGCCACAGCGAGCCGTCTTCCTCGCGGTTATCTATCTCGATATCAGAGATCACGCTCTGGAAGCCTGGCGACCAGTTCACCATCCGCTCCCCGATGTAGATATAGCCGTCGGTGTAGAGTTTTTCGAAAACGGTGTGAATCGCCTCCACGTAGCTCTCGTCCATCGTGAAGCGCAGGCGATCCCAGTCGTAGCTTGCCCCGAGGCGCTGCATCTGGGAGACGATCTTATTGCCGTATTCTTCCTTCCACTCCCACACTTTCTCCACAAATGCCTCGCGGCCTAAGTCATGGCGGGTCTTCTTCTCCTCGGCGCGAATCTTCTTCTCCACCACGGCCTGCGTCGCGATTCCCGCGTGGTCGGTTCCGGGCAGAATTAAGACATTAAAGCCGAGCATGCGCTTCCAGCGTCCCAGCGTGTCCATCACGGTGTGGTTGAGGGCGTGGCCCATGTGCAGTGCCCCCGTGACATTGGGCGGGGGGATCGTGATGCAGTACGGCGTCCGGCTGTCCGGGGTCGCCTTAAAACAATGATTTGCCAGCCAGAGGGCGTAGATCGCCGCCTCGGCTTCCTGCGGTTCGTAGCGTGTTGCGAGTTCCATATACCTTTTTCCTCCGCCGGTTGGAAACCGGCGTCTGCAGTAGCCTTCGGCTGCGAAGCCCGTGCCGGGCTGTAGATTCGGGAGCCCGGCACGGGCTTTGCGGCGCTTGCGCCACTTCACGCCCTGTTCACGGGGCGGGCGAACAAAAAGCCCCACGTCCCCAGGCGACATAGCCCAGGGACGCGAGGCTCCAGAAAAATTTAGAGATCGCGCGGTACCACCCCGGTTCGTCGGTGATTCCACCGACGCACTTTCGTGCGCTGTTTCGGGCGCAGCCCGTCTCCACTCAGAAGGCGACATTCAGCAAGCTCGTCCCTATCGCAGCTCTCAGCCGGTGACTGCGACTCTCTGGTGGGGGAAACCTGCCTACTCTTCCTTCGTCAAAATGGCGACTGTCAAGTTGTAGAGAGATTATAGCCCGTTGTCCGTGCAATTTCCAGGGGTAAAATAGGCCATGTCCCGACGCCATCTCCGTCTGCTCCGCGATACTGCTCTCTCCCTGGTGCTGGGCTGGGGCGTGATGGCAGGCGGAAATCGCCTCCTGCCCGACTCTCTTGCATTCCCCCTCTGGCTTGTCACACAGGCCGTTTTCTTCGTGATCGCGGCGCTTGTGGTGCTGACTGTGATGCAAGCGCACCTGATCTTCGCCCCTAGTGAGCTACTGCGTGACCTGCCGCTACAGCTTCCCCACGACGCTCGGGAGCTCTGGCTGGAAGGTAATCCAAGTGTTCACGCGCTCTGGTTCCCGGCTCCCGGCCAGACGAAAGCCCTGCTCTACTGCCACGGCAACGCGGGACACTTAGGCCATCGAATTGCTTCGGCGGAAGGGCTCCGTCAGGCACTTGAGATCAGCATCCTCGCCTTTGACTACCCCGGCTTTGGCAAGTCGCCCGGTTCCCCCAGCGAGCGTAGTTGCTACGCGTCGGGTGAGACCGCACTGGCGTGGCTCAAAACGCAGGGATTCGCGGAGGAGCAAATCGTGCTTCTAGGAAAGTCACTGGGCGGTGGGGTCGCAACGGAGCTGGCGCGGCGGCATCCGACGGTGAGTGCCCTGATTCTCTCACGGACGTTCTGCTCCATCCCTGACATGGCGCGGGGGCTCTACAAGATCCGGCTCGGCCCACTGGTGCGCCACCGTTTTGATAATCTCAGCAAGCTTCCTCATATCCACGTACCAACTCTGTTCATCTACGGCAGCGACGATACTCTCTGTCCATCAATTCTGGGAGAGAGGCTTCACGCGCGGGCCAATGCCCCGAAGCATCTGCTAGTTCTCCAGGGAGATCACCACGTCTCCCCAGACGACGAGCGATTTTATAGCGCGGTGCGCAACTGGCTCACGTAGTCCTAATGATTCTGCGCCTCGGACAGGCTATAATTACGTTGTGAAGCGTGGATTTACTCTGATTGAGCTACTCGTCGTCATCGCGATTATCGCGATTTTGGCCGCCATATTATTCCCCGTCGTCGTCGGTGCGTGGGGAAGCAATAAAATTCGAATTAACGGAGCTTTAACGGCGCTTGCGCACGATCACTTCATGGAAAATAAAAAGCCTCGCGCCACCGTGATCTTACGCTGCAAAAACAATGCATGGGTAATTGATCG
>NZ_JANNYP010000351.1:0-2688 GCF_031410135.1 Armatimonas sp.
ATCATCGCCTGGCATCCCGACCGACTTGCCCGCAACGAATTAGATGGATCGGCGATAACCTACCGGCTTCGCAAGGGAATTCTCAAAGAGATGGTGTTTGTCGAGTACACCTTCATCAACTCCCCAGAGGGCATCATGATGCTCCAGATGATCTTCTCCCAGAGTCAGTACTTTGTTTCCAAGCTCTCAATAGAAGTGACTCGTGGCTTGGAGGACAAGGTAGCGCTTGGCTGGAATCCACACCGTGCCCCACCAGGCTATGTCAACGATACGCATCTAAGCAAAGGCCAGAAATCCATCAGTCCCGACCCAGAGCGATTCCCATTGCTCCAACGTGCTTGGCATATGCTGGCGGACGGGGGGCACACCGTGGAGCAGGTGCGCAAGTTACTGAACGAGTCGTGGGGGTATCGTACCCCCATCAATGACGAGGGTGAGGGCGGTAAGCCATTGGCTCGCTCCTCGTTCTATCGGCTGCTCAGCAACGTTTTCTATGCTGGTCTTTTTTTCCATAGCGGCGAGATTCACAAGGGAGCCCATAAGCCCATGGTAACACTGGAGGAGTTCCAGCGCATTCAGGAGCGTATACGCCGCGAGAAGCTGGGTAAAGCGGGCGATCTGGTGAAGGAAGAGAATGCTGCGCTTAGACCCGTTCCACTGGCTTCCTCAACTAAGGATCTTTCCTTCTCGGGGTTGATTCGCTGTGCTCGCTGTGGCTCTCAAGTGACGGCGACCGTAAAGATCAAGCCTTCTGGGCGGCGTTATGTCTATTATCACTGCTCTAACAGTCGTGGGATGTGCCCGAGAGGCGGAGTGCGCGAGGAGGAGATTCAACTCCAAATCGAAGGGCTCCTTAAGGTGATTAGCATCAATGACACGTTCTACCGTTGGGCGATGGAAGACCTTGAGAAGGCTTTTCACAGCGTCCGCGCCGTGCAGGACGCGCAGCGAGCACAGCGCCGTCGAGCATTGGAAGATATTGAAAAAAAGCGTGATGGGCTAATCGACATGATGACGCGTAATCTGTTGGATGAGGAGGAGTATCGCCAGCGCCGCAGCCGACTACTGCTTGACAAGGAGCACTTACAAAAGGAGGAGCAGATGGGAGATGAGCAAGTGGAGCAGGTTCGTCAGACCTGCGTTAATGTTGTTGAGTTCGCCAAGAATGCTCATGACTGGCTGCTTTACGGCGAGGTTAACGTGAAGCGGCTCGTTGCTCAGCACCTTGTATCGAACTGGCGTCTTGATGGGAAAAATTTGATCCCAGAGCTTAATACTCTCCTTCGACCTCTGGCTGAAAATTATCCGTCCCTACTTCGGGAAATGGAACGTATCGAACTAGGAGGAATCGGCTCTGAGAGTACTAAAAAAGAGGCTATTGCCTCTATTCGTTCGGCATGGAGCGACATGTGGGACAATAATCGAACTCTTGCGAAAGGTAGTGGAGGTGTATTTCCTGATGTCGTCGCCAAGGTCAAAGCTGTTCTCGATGTACGCAGCTACCCTGACCGTCTCGCACTGCCTAATAATCCTAGCCTTCCAATGACACGTTAGCAAGATGACTTGCTTATGGTGAGATCTTCGTTTTTACGACAAATTCTTCATCGTGAGTTCTTCCGCTGAAGGAAGCGAGCATAGAGTGGACAGCGCATACGCGGCGCGTCACTAGCATCACCAGCCAAAACTCCGGCACTACGTAGCATCAAAAACGGTTCTGTGGCGCACGATTTACCCGCTATCACATCATCCACTGCAGAACGGTGCTCAGGGCGAGAATTAACGAATTCCTCCAATCGTTGTAAATGCTCCCCAAACGGCCCGTCAGCCTGATCGAGTTGCGGGAGTAGCTCAGAGAACAGGGCACCATCGTTTACGGCTTGCATGGCTTGCCCCATTAACCGAGGGTGTCCCGATAGAAGCGCGTACAAAGATGCTTGTTCCAAGGGGGCCAGTGGCTCTCCCAGCTCCTTGTTAAGCGTCTGGGCCTCATCGCTACTGAAGTCCGCCAGCTCGATTTTGAGCCCCACGTTAAACGGAGACTGGTTCAAGTCCTTTAGGAACAGTACTGCCTCAGTTGATGTCACAACCACAATTTTTAGGCGACGCCAAGTACGAGAAGCGAGCTGGGTTCGCTTGTCGTGCCAGGAGCGTAGGAGAGAAAAGAAATCGGGGCCACTTGGGGTGCCAAAAAGGCGATCTACCCGATCCATTGCCCAAAGAATTGTTGTCTCCATGTTCTGGTTGAGGACGCGCCGCTGTATAAACTGCTCCAGGCCAATCGTGGGCATCTTACTCACCCGGGCTTCATCCTCGGCAGTAGGGATCTCGCCTCCTTTTATCTGCGCCAGTTGCGCCGCAAGCTGGAGAAGAATTGCCAGGCAGAGGTTCTCCATTGTCTCAAATGCGGAACGGGGAAAGGCTTTAAAGTCGGTCACAAGCGTCATTGCGCCCCGTGCCTGCTCCTGGTGCAAGCAGCGAATCATGAGTGAAGACTTTCCCGTCTCACGCGGCCCCTTCACTAGAATGATGGAAGTATCGCTCCGGCGCACCGCTTCTTCTAGGAAGCGATCCGCAGGGCGAAGAACATAGCGATGATCTTCTGGGTGTAGGGCACCACCAGTTAATTTCTCTCTACTAATTTGATGGTTCATTTCAACTGAATCCTGTTTTTTCGGATCTGTGCCGTCT
>NZ_JANNYP010000352.1:0-7656 GCF_031410135.1 Armatimonas sp.
AATCGCCGAGAACTTTGCCTTCCCAGAAGGCCCTGCCTACGACGGCAAGGGCGGCGTGATTGTCTCCAACTGCCAGGGCAACACGATCAATAAGGTCAACAAAGACGGCAACGCGGTACTCTTTACCGCCGACCCGAAGAAGTTCACCTTTGGCAAGACCAACGGCCTGGCCTACGGCGACGACAACGCGCTCTATGCCTGCGACTTTGGCCGCAAAGCCATTATGCGCATCTTCAGCGACGGGCGCACCGAGCTCTACGCCGACAAGTGCGATGAGCAGGGCTTCAAAGGCCCTAATGACCTGGCCTTCGATCCCGAGGGCAGCCTCTATCTCACCGACCCCGTAGGCTCGGATGCAGCCAATCCGATCGGCTGTGTCTATCGCGTCGAGAAAGGCTCTCGTCGTGTCACAAAAGTGGCAAGTGGGCTAGCGTTTCCGAACGGCATTGCGCTCTCTGCCGATGCCAAGACGATCTATATCGCGGAGTCAAAGACATTTCGGATTCTAAAAGCGGCGATAAAGCCTGACGGCTCGCTGGAGCTGCCGCAGGTCTTCTGTCAGCTACCGGATAAGCACAGCCCCGATGGGATCGGCTTTGACCAAGCGGGTAATCTCTACGTCGCCACCTACGGCCAGAGCTGCGTCACCGTGATCGCCCCGGATGGCAAAATTGCACGTACCATCTCAGTTCCAGGTAGCAATGTCACCAATATCGAGTTTGGCGGCAAGGACTATAAGACCCTCTACATCACCGAGGGCAAGACGGGTGCACTCTACACGACAGAAGTCGCCATCGGGGGCCTCCCGCTCTTTCGTGCACCACAGAATGAGGTTAAATGAAAAAGCTCATCATTACCGGCCACGACTCGCCCACCACGGCGCAGTTTCGGCGCGATCTCGCAAAGATGCAAAATGTGCCTGCCAGTGGCACGACGATCTGGGTGAAAGCCCAGGGGGAGCTGCCCGACAAACTCAACGGGACGCCGTTTCGGACGGGGTTCTCGCGCATTGTCTGGAAGCGCTCCTGGTTCGACCATGCCATTGCCGATCTGCAAGCCGTACGCGGTGTGAAAACGCCGCTCACCGATAATTTTCTGCGCTTCGATGCCAACCCCGGCGACGTGGACTGGTTCGACGATGCCGGCTGGGCAGCCACGGTCGAGCACTTCGGGATCGCGGCATGGATCGCCAAGCAGGGTGGCTTAAAAGGCATTGTCTTCGATGCTGAGCCCTACACCAAGCCCTTTGTTCCGTTTGACTACAAAGCCCAGCCCGAGGCAGCGAGGCACTCGTTTGTCGAGTATCTTGCCAAAGCCCGTCAGCGAGGCCGAGAGAGCATGCGAGCGATGAAAGCTGAGTTTCCTGACCTCACGATTCTGACATTTTTTCTGGCCTCGTACTTCGTGGAGTCCAATCTCTACCACGGCCCGAGCATTCCGCGTCCGGGAATTGAGCAGAACCGAGCGCTGTTCTTGCACAGCTATGGTCTCTATCTCGCGTTTCTAGATGGCTGGCTCGATGAGGTCGCGCCCCAGATGCGCCTAATTGATGGCAATGAGCACGCTTATTTCTACACGAAACTGGAGGCGTTTTTCGCTATTGCCCAGCGCATCAAAACCGAGGGAGCGCTACTTGCCGCACCGGAGAACCGGCAAAAATACAAGAAGCATGTCACGGTTAGTTCGGGGATCTACCTGGATGCTCACCAGCGCGGCTTGACGAAGCCCGAGTACGAGCAGCCCGTTGTTGGTGCCGAGGTTCTTCAGCGAAACACGGCAACTGCACTCAGATCCGCCGACGACTACGTCTGGCTCTGGGGTGAGCGAGGCCGCTGGTGGCCTGAGCCAGGCGAGCTTAGCGAGTGGAAAAACAAAGAAGTCCAGCCAAGCTGGGAAGCACAGATCCCGGGTATAACTCACGCTCTTACACAAGCCCAAAAACAAACCGTCCGTCTGCCGCTGGGCGGGAAGCCAAAGCGAGTCGTGGTGCAAGCCGTTCCGAAAGCCTCGGGTCCGAATCTCTTGCGCAACGGGGATTTTTCACAAGGCCCACCACCGGGCAAAGAAGCGCTTCCTGGGGCATCAAGCGACTGGGGCGATGCAGGAGCACCGGCGGGCTGGAACTACTGGCAGGAAGAGTCCTCCAAGGGGCGGTTTCGCTGGGATGAGGGAAAGAAGGCCGCCAAAGCCAGCGGCGTGCGCAGTGGCTGCTTTTTGCAAACCCTAACGGTCAAGCCTGGCGAGCGCTACGTGGTGCGAGCACGCTGCCAGGCTTCCGGAACAGGGCTAGGATCGCTGAGCGTGCAGTTTAAAACACCGGGCGAGGCAAAGTGGCTCCCCATCACTACCCGCCTGAGTTGCATCCAGCCCTCGGAGAAACGTGGCGACAAAGAGACCTTCGCACTGCAGCTCACGGTGCCAGAGGGGGCAGGTGTACTGGTCGTTCTGCTCAATGTTCATGGTCAGCCCACAGAAAACGACACGCTCTGGTGGGAGAGCGCCGAGGTGATTGCCCTGCGGTAAAATAGCCTATGCCTTTTACTGGACTTGGTACAGTGGCACGCTACATGTGCACCGTGATCCCAACGATGGCAAATATCGGAGTGTGAGAGTGTATCAAGAAAACGAGACCATCGTGCCACTAGCCACACCCTCGATGGAGTAGGTTATGATACGAGCGAACCAAGACAATTACCTTCCCTATGATCTTGATGAGTTGCTTGATTTCATCAACAAAGCAACTTACTGGAATCTGTCTGTGGTAAACGATAAGGCAGAGGTCTGGGGTTGTGGTAAACACGATGGCTGGAAATCAAATCCATCAGCGAACGGAATATGGGAGATTTTCGTTGGGCATGGGCTTTTGGCAGAATGTGACTCATATGAAGAGCTAATAGGATTTATCAAGGGGGTATTTCACGCAGCGTTTCAGACTGAGAGTAAGGCGAGTATTATGAGTTTTCTGAATGGGCAGAAGGCCAACACCATCGATTATGTCAACGAACGACAGCGTGCTTGGTTTGAGTGGCTGTTTGCTGATGAGTGAGTTTTGTGTTTAAGTAGGGATGTATCGAGCGGAGCGATAGGGCGACTTTCTCGCCCCATAGCCGGATGATTTTCGTCCCTGGAATAGAATTATGAGCAACTATCACGACATCGAAGAGGGGGCCGTGGAGTTTACGGAGTGTCCCGAGCTGGGGCCGCCGGTGCTTCACACGGATCTGCCTAAGCCAACCGTGAACCCGTGGGCGGTGACGCGGCGGGATTTTCTGCTGCGGGGCGCGACGGCGGGGCTGACGCTGGGGGCGGCTGATTTTCTGGGGTACTTACTCAAACACGGCGACCCGAATCAAGGCGCGGCGCTGGCGGCGAGTCTGGAGGCAAAAGCCGCGGAGGGAGCTGATCCTCACTACCTGATCTACTGGTTTGTGGAGGGCGGCTGGGAGAGCTACGACATGTTCTCGCCGCTGGAGACCCAGAACAATATCTTCCCCAATACCCGCCTGCCGTTTGAGAAAATAAGCGCCGAGCGCTACCGGGTGCTGAACTTTAACAAGCCCGGCTACCGGGTGGACGGCACCTGGAACGGAAAGATCAACTACGGCTATCTCGCCGAGCCGGGCAAGAGCTTATTTCCGGAGATGGCCGTGTTGTCGTCTATGCACACCGGTCAGTTCCACTCGGGCGAGCGCCTCAAAGCCCACATGGGTAGCTACGATCTTCGTCTGCAGGCAGATCGTGACCCCGATGAGCGGAGCGTGATGCAGGCGTTTTCTGAGGTCTACGGGCAGAGCTACGCGCTTCCTAATCTCTCGTGGCACTGGTGGCTCAGCGATGGCGAGCTCAATGAGGTGCAGTACACGGGGCGCAAGGGCTACTACCATGCCCTCGGCCCCGCCCATGCCCACACGATCTACGGCGGAACACCCGCCAATCTTCGTGACTTTCTCCTGCGAATGCAAGGCAGTGCCAGCGACGTGGTCAACCGGCAGATCGAGAAATTTCTTGACAATGCCCATGCGGGACTGCGTAAAGACACTGAGATGGAGACCATTAAGAGCTACAACTCGGCGCGACAGATCTATGCGGGGCTGTCGAGCAAGGGCAAGAAACTGGATCGCGGAGCCCTCTCGCGGCTCTTTACCGACCCGACGCTGAAAGAGAAGTTCAAAGTCCAGCCGGTGGACGAGCTGATTACGTATCGATCGGTAAATGGTAACAAGGCCCGCACGAAGTTCTGCCCCGCCACCAATGTGCAGGCCATGATGACCTACGAGCTGATACGGGAGAACCTGTCGTGCGCTTACTTTATCGAGACGCGCGATATTCGCCACTTCGACTCGCACCACAGCCGCAAGAACCTCTGGACAGGTGATGGTGTCACGCCCAAGGGCCAGCCGGATCAGACAACGGGGCTCAAAGAGGAGCTGTGGGAGCCGCTACTTACTTTGGTTGAGCTACTGAAAAACACGCCGCACAAGACCACCGGAAAGCCAATCTGGGACTACACGACAATTGTGCTGACCAGCGAGTTTGGGCGCTCCATTCATGGCGATGTGGACGATATTATCAAGTCCAACCTGCCGATGTCGGAGAAGAAGCAGAAAATTGACGGCCAGGATATCTCCGAGCACTGGTTCGTAACAAGCGCGGCGTTTCTGGGGCCAAAGGTCAAGGGGGGGACGCAGTGGGGGCGCGTGGGAACCAAGACCATGCAAGCGATCCCGCTCCAGACCGACGGCTCCCTCCACCCCGATTTCCACCCGGTCACCGGCGAAGGGCCCGTTGGCTGGAACGACAAGTCCAGCGCTCGCTACGACGCCGCCAAAGAAAAACTCTACCGCGACGCGATCCCTAACCACGGCGATGTCTATGCCACGGCGCTCTATCTCTGCGACATTCCCAAGCGCAGCCAGACCGGGCGCAACGACCGAAACCCGCTGACATATATTAAGAAGGCGTAGCCGGAACCCATCCCGTAACGCTTTGAACCCATCCCCCCGGCCCCCTTCCCTCTACGAAGGAAGGGGGAGAGGGAAGGGGAGGGTAGGGGGAGATTTTGCAATGGAGGAAGAGGTCATGAAGAGTCAAAGTCACGCTCCCCTTACTCTGGCTGAGTACAAAGCGGAGCTGGTGACTATCTCGGGCTTGGGCTCCCCGTTTCGCATGGGGCGCACTCCGGTGACGGTGGGAATGTGGCAGGAGTATGCGAAGGCGAAGCTCGGGGGCGCAATGCCTGAGCTACCGGAGTATCCCGTCTGGAAGGACGGGTGGGAGGCGGTGCGCGATCATCCGATAGTCAATGTGTCATGGGACGAGTGCACAGCCTACGCCGACTGGGCGGGGCTGACGCTTCCGAGTGAGGCGAAGTGGGAGTTTGCGGCACGGGGTGAGCTGGTGGGCAAGCTCTATCCGTGGGGCGACGCGGCACCTGAGGATCAGCTGTGGTGGACACCGACGAGCGGGGATAAGGGCACGGCTCCGGTAAAGCGCCCGAATAACGTGTTCGTGAACGGCTATGGCCTGGTGGATATGGCGGGCAACGTGTGGGAGTGGTGCGAGGGCTGGTACGATAGCGAGAAGACGTGCCGACCCCTTCGCGGCGGCTCCTGGCTCGACTACAACGCGGGCTTCTTCCGCTGCGCCAACCGAGGCGGGGACACGCCCGACGACGGGATCATCAACTTCGGTTTCCGTCTGTCTTCCCCAGGACTGCGCTGAGTTTTTAGTTATAAGAGCGCGAAGTGCTTCGCTTTTTATTTTATAACATGATTATACCACCTAATAGAGAAAATAGTGGGATAATTAGAAGAGATGAAAAGTATATTTTTGAGCGGGGAGTGTTTGCATTAAGGTGGGGTAGGCACGCGCTGTGAGGGGGAGTCTGTAGGGTGTGGCGGTGCTAAGACAAGGTGACGTGGGGAAAGAATAGGTTCGGGTGGGGAGAAGCTGTGGTAGAATGGGGATGACTTGCAGTACAAGGGGGAGTAATCATTATGCCGATAGCCAATGATATTAAAGAATATCTCGCGCAGATGGACACGTTTATTGCGCACTGGACAGCGGTGGATGCCGCACTGGGAGCCGTGCCGCTGACCCTGCCCGACGGGGTGGGCCTTGCCGGGTTTATGGGGGCGAAGGCGACGCTCACAGCGGCCTATCTATCTGTGGAGGAAGGCGATAACCGGGCGCAGACCTCGGCGGCGGACTGCCTGAGGCTCAAGAGCGAGCTGCTGCCCCGGTTGGCGCAGTTCAAGGCCACCGTGGGGGGGCTGCTTCCGGGCTCACGCTACGCCGGGGCGGTGGCCAAGACGCCCTCGGTGCGGGTGTCGCAGGGGGTGTTTGTCAAGGCGGTGCAGGATACCCTCACGCTCTGGGCACAGATCGAGGCCGATAGCGCCGTGACCCTTGCCAAGCCCCTCACACTGGCAGACGGGACAACAAAGGCCAGCCTGGAGGCGGGATTTCTTGCCCTCCAGAGTGCCTACGCCTCCCATGCCACCGGCAAAGCGGCGGTGGCGCAGGCCCGCAGCGAGCGCAATACGCAGCTTAAAGTGCTCGATGCCCAGATGAAGCAGTATCGCAAGACGGCTCAAGCACGCCTCCCCAAAGGCCACCCGCTGCTCGCCAACCTCCCCAGCATCTCAAGATAGTCCCCCCCTTCCTTGCCCTGAGGGAAGGGGGCCGGGGGGATGGGTTCAAAGCGCAAGGGGATAGGTTTGGGGCGTCGGATATAATACGCGTCGTGATTGAGCTAAAAAGTGTTGGGGTCACGTATCCGACCGGAAACGTGACAGCACTGACCGATATCTCACTGGCACTCCCTGCCGGGGACTTTGCCTTCTTGGTGGGGCCGACCGGAGCCGGGAAGTCTACGCTCCTCAAGCTGCTCTACGCCGATGTGCGAGCAACGTCTGGGAGTATCTCCGTGGCGGGCCGCGACATTACCAAGATCATCCCCCGTGAGGTTCCCGCGCTCCGGCGGCAGATGGGGATCGTTCTCCAAGACTACGGCTTACTTCCCCAGCGCACGGTCTGGGAGAACGTGATGTTCGCCTGTGAGGTGCTTGGGCTGCCACGGCCCGAGGCACGTCAGAGGGTGCGGGAGCGCCTGGAGCAGGTCGGAATGTTGCCTCGGTGCGATGCTTTTCCTGCCCAGCTCTCCGGCGGCGAGCAGCAGCGTGTTGCGATTGCGCGGGCACTGGTGGGAAAGCCCGCCTTGCTTATCGCCGACGAGCCCACGGGCAACCTCGATCCCGAGACCAGCGAGGGGATTATGGACGCGTTGCTTGCCGTGAGTGGTGAGGGCACGACCGTGCTGGTGGCGACCCATGACAAAAACGCTGTGGATCGTCTGCGCCGCCGCGTGATCGCGATCGAGCGCGGCACCCTTGCTCGTGACGAAGCCGAAGGGGCTTATGGGTACGCCTCGTGACACGTGCATTTCCGTTTCTCTTTCGTGAGGCACTGATCAACCTGCGGCGCCATGGCCTGATGACTGTTGCGGCTATCACGACCATTGGAGTGGCGCTTACTCTGGTCGGATCGTTTTATCTCACGTTCTCCCAGCTCCGCACCATGAGTCGGCGCACGGTAGATGCGTTCGAGATGCGTGTTTTTTGTCGGCCTGAGATCACCGCTGAGCGCCTGAAAGAG
>NZ_JANNYP010000353.1:0-9702 GCF_031410135.1 Armatimonas sp.
GTCGGTGTCCTCGATGCGCAAGAGAAAATCCCCGTCGTATCTCTTGGCAAGCAGGTAGGAAAACAGCGCGGTACGAAACGCCCCGACGTGAAGAAATCCAGTCGGGGAAGGGGCGAAGCGGGTGCGCACCCGGCGCGGCTCGCGGCCCATGAAAATATCAGAAGAATCAGTAGTTGGCACGATTGCCTATGATACCCCATCTAGCCAGAGCTGGGCATCGGCCACACTCGTAAAGTCTAGGAGCGCCTCAGTGAGCTGCTCTTTTTGCTCCAGCGTGAGCGCAAGAATCGCAGGACGAAGCGCCTCGGTCGCAACTGCACCAAACTTATGCGTGAGCTGGCGCAGGATCATACGGTCAGCGCCTTGCATGAGCCCCTGTTCAATGCCTTTCTCAACACCTTCTTCAATCCACTCATTGGTCAGTGTCAACATAATATTCTGCTCCTCTCGGGGCAAGAGCCCCACTTCACGCTGGAGTGCTACCAGCTCCAAACGCGTCATCTGCAAGTACGTCCGCACAAAGCCCGCGATAAGCTGGGAGCGGGCCGGATCAAGTCGAAGCGTCGCAATCAGCCGTAGGCACTCAAGCCGTACTTTCACCCGCTCGTCCTCGGGAATCTGCATCTTCGCCATCAAGGCCGTCGCCACCGGGTTTCGCTTCTTGGCATAGTCTTTCCAGCTAAGCTGATTGAGCTGAATCGCACGAAACGCAAACTGGATCACGACAAAGCCGGGAAACTCCATCGACAAAGTACTCGGCGCAGCCTTGAGCGGCTGATCGTAGGAGAAGAGTGCCACCGGATAAATCGGCAAATGGTATTTTTCCCAGAAGCGAGCAACGTAGTTAAACATCCGCTCCGGGAACTCTGATTGTGCGCTCGACTGGTTCTCCACGATCAGCAAAAAGAAAGCATCTTTGCCCTGAAACTTCGCCTGCACCACGATATCGGACTCGTACTTTCGGCCCTCCGTAATGTCCGTAAAGACTTCTTTGTCTAGAAAGGCAATAGACTCTGGCTCTAAATACGCATAGACATCGGGAAGGAACGCCTCGATAAACTCAACGAAAAACGTGGTGAGCAGTTCTTTAAACAGCCGATCATGGTCAATGCTTTCTGGAGCCTCGGGTTCCATGCTGAAAGTATACCGTCAGGGCGTCGCCCCTGCCGATAAATCCGCCGTTGCCGCGAAGGTGGGAGCGCGGCGGTGCTTGGTGGCTTGCTCGTAGGCGAAGGCCAGGCGCAGGAGCGTGGCTTCGGAGTTGGCGCGGCCCCAGAACGCAACCCCGACGGGCAGGCCATGGACATGTCCCGCTGGGACGGTAATACTGGGATAGCCTGCGACGGCGGCGGGGCTGGAAGCTCCGCCGAGAAAGTGGTCACCGTTGATCAGATCAATCGGCCAAGTTGGAGCCTGGGTCGGGGCGAAGAGGGCATCGAGCTTGTGCTTTTTCATCACGGCATCAATGCCTAGCTCACGGGACTCTTTGCGGCATTTTTCCAGCGCCTTGAGGTACTCCGGCGAGGTGAGCGGCCCTTTGGCTTGTGCTTGCTCCAGAAACTCTTGCCCAAAGAACGGAAGCTCCTTGGCCTTCACGCTATTGTTAAAGGCGATCAGCTCCTTGAGATTTCCCACAGGTGTGCTGGCCAGCCCTGCAAAGTATTTATTGAGCCCATCTTTGAGTTCGTAGAGTAGCACCGTGATTTCATCGGCATCAAAGGTGCTCACGGTGGGCATGTCCGCCGGGTCAATGATCTCTGCACCGAGCTTCTTGAGCACCGCGATGGCGTCCTCGGCGAGCTTGTCGGTTGCGGGATGGTAGCCAAAGAAGCGCTTGCGCGCGATCCCTATACGCTTGCCCTTGAGGCTGGTCACCATCGCCCCCGAGTAGTCTTTTCCGGTCAGCGCCCCGAGAAGGATCGCCACATCAAAAACGGTTCGTGCCATCGGCCCTGCGGTGTCTTGTGTGGCAGAGATCGGAATAATCCCCTTGCCTGAGAGCAGCCCGACGGTTGGTTTCAGCCCCACTAGGCCACAGGCCGCAGACGGCGAGAGAATCGAGCCATCGGTCTCGGTGCCGATCCCTGCCGCCGCAAAGCTAGCCGCAATCGCCGACCCCGTGCCCGAGCTCGACCCCGACGGTGAGCGATCCAGGGCATAGGGGTTGAGGGTCTGCCCGCCACGCCCACTCCAGCCACTCGATGAGTGCGTGGAGCGCATATTTGCCCACTCGCTCAGATTGGTCTTGCCCAAAATCACTGCCCCCGCTTTTCGGAGTGCGGTCACAATCGGTGCATCGGCTTTCACCTTCGCACCCACCAGTGCCAGTGAGCCCGCCGTGGTCTGCATCTTGTCGAGCGTGGCGATATTGTCCTTGATCAGAATCGGTATCCCATGCAGCGGCCCCAGAGGCTTCCCCGATGCCCGCAGAAGCTGCAAGCGCTCGGCTTCTTTGGAGGCATCCGGATTCAGCTCAATCACTGCTTTGAGCTTTGGGTTCCACTCCGCGATCCGCGCCTGGTAGAGCTGCACCAGCTGTGGCTCGGTGTAGCGACTGGCCCTCAGCGCCTGACGGAGCTGGGAAAGAGACATTTCTTCAAGTTCAAACGACGACATATGGAGATTCTACCTGACACCGCCCGTTAGAGGGGTGGTGATGGAGGGCGTACCGCCACGAAGGCCGTTCCGGCCATCCGCTCCAACCGGGGGGACAAAAAAATCGGCGTTGCGTTCGATCGAAGCTTTCCATTTTTCGGGTATATCATCCACAGAAAAGATCACACCGACCGGGCACTCAGTCTCGCAGAGGCCACAGTGGATGCATTCCTCGGGGTTGATGTAGAGCTGGGGATCGTCACCATCGCCACCCTGGATACAGTCCACCGGGCAGACAGCCACACACGACTTGTCTTTGACCCCAATACAAGGATCGGCGATGACATAGAAAGGATAGTTTTTCATGACGTCAGGCTATCGCCGCCTCGCTAGCACTGTCCGTGACTTTTGTCATAGAATGAAAGAGAAATGACCCGTGATGATGCCCTGCGGCGTGTGGGATTCCTCAAAGATGCCCCCGAGGCAGCACGACTGGCGCTGACAAAAGCAGGGCATGTCCAGACACTCCGTGAGGGTGAGCTACTTTTTCTGGAGGCCACGCCCTCGCTCGGGTTGCTGATCGTTCTGGAGGGGAGCCTTAAGGAAAGCAAGCTCGATGCACGGGGTCGTGAGCTGATTTTAGCGATCCATAAACCCGGCTCCAGTGTCGCAGAGCTTCCCCTCTTCGACGGTGGCAACCACCCGACCCAGGCCAGCGCCCTCACCGAGAACACCCGCGTTTTTCGCGTCCCACGGCCCGCTTTCGAGAGCATTTTGAGTACCTATCCTGAGCTGGGATGGGCCGCTCTGCGTAGCCTCGCGATCCAGCAGCGCAAGCTCTTGGAGATGCTCAAAGCCCAAGCGCTCCACACCGTCCGCTCTCGCCTTGCTGCCTACCTGCTAGCCCAGAAGAGCGCCACGTTCTCACTGCCCGAAACCAACGAGAGCATCGCCGCTCAAGTGGGAACCGTCCGCGAAGTCATCTCGCGCACCCTCCACCAGCTCGCCGATCTGGGGTATATCACGCTCACTGGCCGCACGATTGCCATTGTGAACCGAGCGGCGCTGGAAAAAATCGCAGCGGGCGAGTGAAGAATCTCGTCCCTGACTGCGGTGGAGGAAGCCTATCTCTACCGCGCTCTGCTCACCTGTGCCCACGATGCCAACCGTCGTTTGCATCCAACCGTCCCACTCATCAAAGCACACACGGGGAGAGATATTCCGGTTAGGGACATCTTTGGGTAGTATAAGGCCATGAACACTGCTACCCTTCCCGCCGACTGGCAGGCCGCGCTCGTTGCCGAGTTTTCTGCTCCCTACTTTACGACCCTCACCGAGTTTGTCGCCGCCGAGCGCATCGCCCACCCCGGCGCGATCTTTCCCGCTGAGGACGAGGTTCTCAATGCCCTGAAGTTCACGGCGCTTGCTGACGTAAAAGTGTTTATTCTGGGCCAGGACCCGTACCCGACTCGTGGCCATGCACACGGGCTGGCGTTCTCGGTTCAGCCGGCGGTGAAGCCGCTTCCGGCGTCGCTACGCAATATTGTGAAAGAGCGGGAGAGCGATATTGGCATCGGCAAGCCCAGCTCAGGGAGCCTGATTCCGTGGGCCAAGCAGGGCGTCTTGCTGCTCAACACCGTGCTCACGGTTCGCGAGGGCGAGGCCAACTCGCACCAGAAAAAGGGGTGGGAGAAGTTCACGGATGCCGTGATCCGCGCCGTGAGCGCCGCCAGCACGGAGCCGGTGGTCTTTATCCTCTGGGGCAAGCCCGCCCAGAAAAAAGAGGAGCTGATTGATGCCACCAAGCACACGATTATTAAATCTGCCCATCCGTCGCCGCTCTCGGCCAGCACGGGGTTCTTTGGGAGTAAGCCTTTCTCCCAGGCCAACGCTGCCCTCAAAGCCGCCGGGCGCACCGAGATAGACTGGTCGCTGTAAATGCTACTAAGCCTTCCCCCCCAGATCGCACCGCCGCCCTTGCGCTGGAACGTCGTGCTGGTCACCGCCGATGACATGAACGCGGACTCTGCGGGCTGGATGGGCAATAAGCTGGGCGCAACCCCGAACCTGGATGCCTTTGCGGCCACCGCACACCGGTTTGTCAACCACCATGTCAGTGTCCCGATCTGCCAGCCGAGCCGTGCGGCACTCCTGACGGGGCGCGTCCCCCACCGCAACGGCGCACTAGGCTTCAACCCACTCTCGTCGGGTGTGCCGACGTTGGTGAGGAAACTAAGAGAGGCGGGCTGGTTTACGGGATCGCTCAATAAGCAAGCGCACATGAAGCCCGAGAGTGCCTTCCCCTGGGATCTCTCCCTCACTGACTCCGGGAAGAACCCGGCTATCTTTGGGGAGCAGCTCAGCCAGTGTGTTAAGGCGGCGAGCGCAGCGGGCAAACCATTTTTTATCAACGCCAATATCACCGACCCCCACCGGCCTTTTGTCGGTGCGGGGAGCACGCCCCAGGAAACAGAGGGGAGTGTCAAGCCCTACACGCCCGCCGAGATCACCGTTCCCTCGTTTCTGGAGGACATCGCGCCGGTACGAAGAGAAGTGGCGCAGTACTACTCTAGCGTCCGGCGGGGCGACCAGAGCTTTGGAGCACTTCTAAAAGCCATCAAAGATGCAGGGCGTGAGTCGGATACGCTGATCATCTTTCTCTCAGACCACGGGATGTCGTTTCCCTTCTCTAAGGCGACGGTCTACCGCAACGGCACCTGGTCGCCAGTGCTACTCCGCTATCCGGGAATGGGCAAGCCGCAGAAGCGCGAGGAGTTTGTCAGTAGCGTGGATCTACTTCCCACACTGCTGGAGCTGCTTAAACAGCCCGCCTTGGAGGGAGTGGATGGGCGCTCGTGGGGGCCGCTGCTCCGTGGCGAAAAGCAGTCTGATCGGGACTATGTGGTCACCCATGTCAATACCGTCAGTAGCGGCAAGAGCTTCCCCCAGCGCTGTATTCGCACGAAAGACTTCGCCTACCAGTTTCATGCCTGGCCCGATGGCACGCCACAGTTTCGTGTCGAGGCGATGAGTGGAATCACGTTTGCGGCGCTCAAGAAAGCCTCTGAGAGTGACCCAAAGCTCAAGGCGCGAGTCGACCAGCTCACGGTAGGCGCGCCCGAGCAGCTCTTCGACCTGCGCACCGATCCCGATGAGCGCACCACTGTGACCGCCGATCCCAAGTACCAGGCGGAGCTGACACGCCTTCGTCGGCTTCTTCAAGTACACATGGAAAAAACGGGCGATCCGCAGCTTGAAAACTTTCGTAAGCAATTGACGAGGAAATAGCGCGGAGCCGAGCGATCTGAAGACAACCGGTATAATTTTGGCATGAAACGACGTCTTCTCTTCGCTCAAGCGACAGTCCTTCTGGCACTTGTGCTTTCTTCGTTGCCTTGCCGCGCCGCCGACATGATCTTCCTAGAGCTCAAAGGCGCAAAGTTTGGACAGATCAAAGGTGATGTAATCCAGAAAGGCCGTGAGGGATCCATTGCTTGCCTTAGCTTTGAGCAAGTGATCAGTACACGCTCCGGCCCAGAGGCGATTGTGATCCGCAAGCGGATTGATAAGAGCAGCCCACTTCTGATTCAGGCGCTGTCCGACAATCAGCTAATCGAGGCACGCTTTAAGTTTTGGCGGCCCCAGACGAAAGCCGTGACCGGTGTTGGCTCCGAGGAGCAGTTCTACACGATCGAAGGGAAGCTAGGGCGCGTGCTTTCGGTCAAGATTCTCAGTAGCACCGAGAGTAAAGAGGCTCCTATGGAAGAGATAACTCTGAGTTTTTCGGATATCACCTGGACGTATATGGAAGGCGGCATTACGACGCAGATTAAGAAGTAAGCGTTGCAGAGAGAGAGCTAGCAGGGTAGAATTGGCCATGCCCTACGTGATTGCCGAGCCCTGCGTCGGCGTGAAAGACAAGTCTTGTGTTGCGGTTTGCCCGGTGGATTGTATCCACGGAGGCGATGATGACAACCAGCTCTTCATTGACCCGACTGAGTGTATTGACTGTGGCCTCTGCGAGCCGGAGTGTCCAGTAGACGCCATCTTCATGGATGACGAAGTGCCTGAAAAATGGTCGAGCTTCATCCAGCTAAACGCCGACTACTACAAAAAGTAGTCGCGTTTTACTTCTATGCCGCTGACTGCCCGAGTTCGGGTTCGGACGTATGAGCTAGACTCGTTCGGGCATGTCAATAATGCGGTGTATCTTCAGTACTTTGAAGAGGCGCGCTCCGAGTATCTCCTTCAGCTCGGGCTCTCTTTTGATGACTTTGCCCGAACACAGACCCAGTTCGTCATTACCGAAGCAAGGGTGCGCTATGTCTCCTCTGCACGTTATGGCGACGAGCTACTGATCACGGGCGAGATAGAAAGTGCTGGCCCGGCGACGGCTCTGTTTACCTACAAAGTCACGCGCGACGGTACCCTGATTGCCGAAGGGGAGACCCGTGGTGCCTTTCTCAGTGCCGCCACAGGTCGCCCCATCCGAACCCCAGAGCCCTTTAAGAGCGCCTTCGCCCCAAAAGCAAGCTAGTTGTTGCCCGCCATTTCCGCCGCACGAGCACGCTTTGTCGCCTCTTTCACAAGCTGTGCACTTGCGCCTTGCAGAGCCGCCACACGACGGAACTTGTCCGCCGCCTCGGTGTACTTCTTCTGCGACTCCAGGCAGGTTCCCCAAGCAAGAAGAGCCGCGCTCTTATCGAACTTCTCCGACGACGCCTCCGAGATCTCTAAAGCCTTGGAAAAATTCGCCACGGCCAGGTCAGGGCGACGTGTCGCAGCATCGCTGACCCCCAGATCGTACCAGCCCTGAGGCGCACTCGGGAACTTCTTGATGGTCAGCGTCGCCACCGAGGCAGCCTCCGTAAAGCGAGCAAGACTCTTCAGGTTACCGCTCAGAGCGTGTAGCGTGGTGGGTGTAGGCTCCGCAGACGTGATCTTGAGCCGGTGCTCCAGGGCGAAAAAGTGCTTACCCTGTGCTTCCAGCGCATCCGCATAGCCTTGGCGCACCACGGCAGGGGCGGACTTGGTGCTCTTGAGAAGCGTCTTAAATGCCTGCTCCGCCAGCTCGGGCTTCTGCATTCGCTCCGCCGCCTGGGCATAGAGCCACACAAAGACCGGATTCTGGCTGTTTTTCTGAGCGAGTGCTCCCAGGCTAGAGAACGCTTCGTTGGCGCTATCGGGATCACCCAGGTGTAGAAAGTGCTGCGCGGCCAGAGCATCCGGGGAAGGTTTCGCGGACTTTGCCCCTAGCTCAATGACGCGAGAAAAGTAGGTATCGGCCTCCGCCTCAGAGGCATGAGCCGCTATGCTTGCCGCCAAAAACAGCCCCAGATGACTGTCCTGAGGGAACTGCGCGACCAGTGCCTGGAGTGCCTTCTCTGCCTGAACACTATCGCCCTTGCTCCAGAGCTGCCACGCACTCTGGTAGCCCTCGGTCGCACTCTTGGCGGGCTTGTTATCTGCCTGAGCGGGCAGAGCGACTACGCCTCCTGCCAGCACCAGAGCCGCCACAATAAATCCATTACGAACCTGCATCGAAGTTCCTCCAGGGTTTATCTTTGGTGGCTCTGGTCGAAGAAGACACTGAGTAGAATACCAGGTTTTCCCTAGCGCGCCTCACCCAGCCGAGCTTTGATGGTCAGAGAACGTCCGCCTCGCAGTGCCGTAAAAAGAAGAGGATCGCCAGGACTCTTGCCACGAAGGAGCCGCTGCATGTCTAGATCCGTATTAATGGGAGAGTTGCCGAGCTTCGTCAGAATGTCCCCGGGCCGCAGACCTGCCTGGGCCGCAGGACTGCTGGGATCAATCCCGGCAATCACAACTCCCCGCGAGACCGGAAGCTGGTAGGTACGGGCAACTTGCTCCGTCAGACCAACATATTGAATTCCCAGATACGTCCGGCGCACATCGGCTCCCGCGATAATCTTCTGGGCATAGCTCTGTGCCACTTTAATGGGAATCGCCAGCCCGAGCCCCTCGGCGCTATCGGCACGCAGCACCGCGGTATTGATCCCAATCACCCGTCCCTGAGAGTCCAGCAGTGGGCCGCCGGAGTTGCCGGGGTTGATGGCGGCATCGGTCTGGATAAAGCCCTGCTCCTGGCGCTCACTTAGCCGACGGTTGGTCGCGGAGACAATTCCCGTGGTGACGGTCTGCTCCAGCCCGAGCGGGTTTCCAATCGCAATCGTGGTCTGCCCCACTTCGAGCCGATCCGAGTCTCCAAGCGGCGCAGCAGGGAGCAGCTTAGGCGACGAGACTTTTACCACGGCGATATCAATCTCACGAAACGCCCCCAGCACACGGCCCGTCAGCTCGGTTGTACTCTTGAAGCGCACCCCCACTCTCGTGTTCCGCCCCACCACGTGAGCGTTCGTCAGGATCAACCCTTGCTTGCCGTCTATAACCACGCCGGTGCCCAGCCCCGTCTCCGTCCGAATCAGCACTACGGCAGGCGAGACTGCCTTTACCACACGAATGACATTTTGTTCATCGGTGCTCTTTGCCCCAGGCGCTTGTGCTTGTACGGGTGTTGAAAACGAAGCCTTGCCTCCGACAAAGCCAAGCCCTGCTCCAAATCCCGCTCCCAGACCAAGGGAGCAAACGCCAAAAGTGGCCAGTTTTTTTGCAAACTCTCTCATGCTTATTTATACGAATGGGGAGTTCAAAAGATTCCTTTGATAGCCCTAGACGGTAAACCTCTAGGCTGTAGGGCCTTTGGCCGCCTCCTCGTCCCTCGTCGGTAAAAGGTAACCTTGTGGGTAGAGATTCCGCCGAAGGCGCGGCGGAACGCCCCAATGCCCGACGATTTCCGTCGAGGCGATTCCCACTGTCAGCGCAGTGACAGCGGCAAGTAGCGGCGTAGAAGCGCTGCACGGGCCAGTCCCAATCGGGAACCACTGCCCTTGCCCAGCTCTAATAATGCCTCCGCAAACTCCGTAGGTGCCAGAGGCTCCGTGAGGGCCAGTACTCCGGAGAGTCGCCGGTTGGAGAGCAGCTCCAGTGCCTCACTCTCATCGAGTAGCTCCGCCTCACGAATCCGCGTGGCGGCCTGCTCCCAGCTCGTGCGCAGGCTGTAGGGGTGACGCACTAAAAGCCGCTCAC
>NZ_JANNYP010000354.1:0-5839 GCF_031410135.1 Armatimonas sp.
ACGTGAACAAACTCGGCTTTATGGAACCTTCTCTGCTTGGGATTCTCTCTGTATCGAGAGAGCAAACTCAAAAATGAAGATGCCACAAGGGGGCTATCAAGTGGCATGAATGGCCTCTCAACTAAAATGGGTCACACCCAAAACATTTCCCAATGAGGAAAAGGTTACGTGAGGGGTGTAGCCTTGGTTGACAGCAATCGCAAGTGTCCAACTAGTATCGTAGGGAGTGTAAGTCCAGCCATTTTTCGCCATCGGTCCGGGTTGCGGAAGAGGCTTCTTTAGAGATTCCAAGCTCTCAGGCGGCTTGCCATGCTGCTTCGCGTAAGCACGGATGGCGGCGATGACCGGCTGGGCATTGGCGATCACCTCCCGCATCCCTGCCTGACGTCGCTGCTCAGAGCGAACTCTCTGAGTGGACACGGTGAAGCCTATGCTGAAGACGATTCCCACGAGCACCAGTGCCAGAGTCCAAGAATGGGGTACACGATGCAACATGGTTTATCATACCGTGCCCCCCCCGTTGGAGCGGCTCCAAACGAGGATCAATGGACTGCCGCATCGGTTACTCCCAGTAGTAGCCCCACTCACCAAAGCGCTCCAGAATACCGCCGTAGGCTTCTCTCTCGTACTGACCATCGGAGCGGTAGACGAAGGTGTCGCCGAAACCTGAGTTGGGGGTGTATTCGCTATTGACGGAGACTGCAAGTGTCCATTTATCTTTTTCGTAACCGTAGTCCCAGCCATTTTTTGCCATCGGGCCAGGCTGAGGAAAAGATTTATCGAGTGACTCTAGCGTCTTAGGCGGCTTCTTGTGTCGCTTCTGGTAGGCATGGATCGCGGCGATCACGGGCTGGGCATTGGCGATCACCTCCTGCATCCCTGCCTGACGTCGTTGCTCAGAGCGAGCCTTCTGAGTGTGCACAACGGAGCCAAGGGTAAAAGCAATTCCCAGGAGCACCATCACCAAAATCCAGGAATGGGGTACACGACGCAACATGGTTTATGATACCTCCCCCAAGGAGGGCACTACCCCAAGTCTAGCACGACTTTTCCGCACTGGCCGGAGCGCATCAGCTCCATTCCCTGCTCGAAGTCCGCAAAGGGCAGGTGGTGAGTGAGGATCGGCTCGACATTAATCCGACCATTGGCCAACAGGCTCTGCATCGTGGTCCAGGTCTCGTAGAGACGGCGACCAACCACGCCGTGAATAGTGAGGCCCTTGAAGATAATATCCTCGGAGATCCGTAGCTCGACCGGGCGCGAGGGGATTCCCATGAGCGAGACACGGCCACCGGGACGGGCAAGACGCATGGCTTGCTGGATGGCGGGAGGTGCCCCGCTCATCTCCAGCACCACGTCCACACCCTGGCCGTCGGTGGAGTCAAGAACTGCCGCTTCGAGGTCATCGCCGGGAATCTGGAAGAGGTGATCTGCCCCCACTTTTGCCGCCAGCTCCAAACGGTAGCGGGACGTGTCCGAGGCAAAGACCACGCCCGCGCCCAGTGCCCGGCAGACCGCAACGCCAAAGAGCCCGATGGGGCCACAGCCTAGCACCGCGACGCTCCGCCCTGCCAGCTCCCCTTGCATCGCGGCATGGACGGCGTTGCCCAGCGGGTCTTGCAGGCAGGCGATGTGCGGCGGGATGCGCGGATCGTTCTTAATCACGCTGGCCTCGGGCACGGCGAAAAACTCCCGGAAACAGCCGTCGGTGTCCACTCCGAAGATCTGCGTGTTGCGGCAGACATGCCCCTGACCCGTGCGGCACTGGAGGCAGTGGCCACAGATCTTGTGCGACTCTCCCGAGACAAAGTCGCCCACTTTGAGGCTCGTCACCCCCTCACCCACCTCGACAATAGTGCCCGAGAACTCATGCCCCATGATCACCGGCGGCTTGACGCGGCCCGCAGCCCAGGCATCCCAGCTATAAACATGAAAATCCGTGCCACAAATGGCAACGGACTGCACTTTGATCAGAACATGACCGAACGGCGCGGTCGTGAGAGTAGGGACATCCTGAAGTGTGGCTCCCTCCCCAGCGAGGGACTTAACAATTGCTTTCATACTGTCCTAATTTTACTACACAGAGAACCTATCGCGCCATTGGCACCTTCCGATTGAAAAGCGAATCAAGAATAACAATTTGTGTTATTTTCAAGAGGGCGCTAGAATACCCTTTATGGAGCTTTTGGATGGGATCGAGTACCTGATGGTGCAAGAGGCGGCGGCGCTAAAAGGCGTCACCCCCCAAGGAGTCTACGGTGCTATCCGCTCCGGTCGGGTACCCGTTCGTAAAATCGGAAAGTCCGTCTTCGTCACAGCCTCCGATATTCAAGCCTGGGAGCCTGCCGGACACGGAGGCAAACGCTCCGGACAAGGCCGAAAGAAGCGACAGGAAACTCTCACAGGGGCAAGGGAGTGAACACCCAGGAGCAGAAGCCACCACGCTATGAGCCACCTGTTCCTTGGTGGTTTACCAAGAAAGTGAAAAGCCTTTCTCGAGTAATTTTGTGTAGCACTTTGCTATCGGTTATTACCAGTGGACTGCTAATAATTTCCGTAGTGGTATTGAGAAGTCTCTACCTTCTCGTATCAGGGCAAGTTTTCTAATTAAGAAATAACATAAGACACCATGAACAGACCAAAGAAAATCATTCTCACCCTACTAGGTATCGCGGCCTCTGTGGGCATAGCATCGGTGCTTTGCATGGGGAGACGGATTGTTTCTTCACCCTACCAGGCTCCGGGACAACAGAGACACACCATCCATTACTCTGGTGGAGGATCTACCCCAGATCATTTGACACTCCCAGAAATCCCCTCTGCCTGCCCGACCCCTGCGCCCAAGAAGCCGCTTTCGCAGTGGGATATTCGCGTCAAGTGTAAGCGCTGCGGAGAGGAATACGACCGGCCAGCCCGCTGTACTTTCATGCCGAGCAAGCAGGATATGAAGCACTTGCATATTACCCCGGAACAGAGCGCGCGTTCACAGAAAGCTACCTTAAAGCTTCTTGATGAGGCACTCAAGAAAAAGTAATGAACAGACCAAAGAAAATCATTCTTACGCTTCTGGGCATTGCAGCCTCGGTAGGTTACGCGAGCTTGATCGTCACAGTACCGCGAGGGTACCAAGTAGCGTTATCGGAGGAAGAATTCAGACGGTTGCGAGTGCCGCTGCCTAAGCAGAAAGACGAATTTAGTCATGATGTTTTCCTCTATCGCATCTCGGGAACGCTTCCCTCACATAATTTTGAAGCGGAGCTGATGACTAGCTGCGGGTTGGGCTTAACAGAGAAGCAGATTCAAGCCGAACATGAGGCCATAAAAACCAAACGGCAAGCCATGAAAGAGCGTGACGTTCACGTGATCATCGAAGCAAAACGACAAGAAACCCAAGAACAAGAAGATAGAGAAGCGGTTTTGTGAAAGGAAATAAAGGCACACCATGACATTGACACTTGAAAAGCCAGAGACCGGGGCGCGTCTGCTTCGCTTTGCCCAGAAACGCGGTATGCCTCTTGATGATCTGATAGATGATCTTCTCGACGGCGCAGAAGAGGAAAATGACGAAGAATGGAAAGAAGACCTCTCAACTATCCCGGACATTCTCATGTATCCAGAGCCGGATGCTCTCAAGAAGGCATTGGAAGACATGGACGCAGGCAAGGGGATTTCTGGGGCAGACTTCCTAGCTGAACTACGCAGGCCAGTGGAAGAAATCCCCAATTCGTGAAGCCTCTCACTCTGATGATCGCACCGGATGCTCTGGCAGAGATCCGTTCTGCGAGGCGCTGGCTGGCTGGCCATGATCCGCGCTCAGAGGTGCGCTTCACCCGCCGTCTGGACGCTCTGCTCACTCAGCTCTGTGAGGAGCTGCCTGTCAAGATCGCCACAGCCCGCCCGCCACTGATTGACGAGAAAGCCAGCATGGGCATGGTGCGCCCTGTCTTCCAGGAGCGTTTCTACACCAGCGCTAAGAAACCAGCGCGCCGAAGCAACGCAAGCACATGGCGCGTCTTTTACGCCCTCCACGATGCCGACAGAGACAACCAGCCTGAAACCTTAGAGCTACTTCATATTTTCCATGCGGCATCTTCTCTTCCCTGGGATCGGATAGAGGCACTGGAGTTAAACCCGGAGCAAGATGATTCCCCACAGGAGACGGGGTAGATAAAGCCCACGTAACGGTAGAATAACCACATTATGGATACACCGCAGTACCGGCATCTCATCGAGACGTTTTTCACGTCACAGCCCGCACAGATCACCCAGATATTTCAGGAGCTTCTCTCGGCGCTGGAGGCTGAGGGCGAGTTTCTTCCTGCCTCGCCCATGTCCCAGAACTACGAGACGGCCTCGGTAAACCCGGAGATTCATCTGCTGCCGGGGAACCTCAAAGACGCCCGCGATGCGATCTTTCCCTATTTCTGGGGCACCGATAGCTGGTCATCGCCGTTGCACTTGGAGAACGTGAAAGGCCCTGCCAATAACGCCTCGCTGATCGGGGCGCTGGCGTGCTTGCTGAAAAACCCCAATCTCTGCACCGACACCTATAGCCAGCGCTCCAACGAGCTAGAAGTGAAGGCCGTGACGGCGCTGGCCAACCTGCTCTTTTACCACACCGACGATCCCTGGGGCGTCTTTACGATGGGCGGGACGATCTCCAATCTCTACGGGGCGAAGATCGGGATTGAGAAAGTCTTGCCCGGCGCGATGCACCATGGGCTTCAGGGCGAGCGCATCGCCGGGATTGTCAGTGAGGCCAGCCACTACTCCAACCAGAGCGTCGCGGGCTGGCTCGGGATGGGCACTGCGCAGCTCCACTCGATTCCCACGGATTCAAGCCTTGCGATGCGCTTGGACTTGCTGGAAGAAAAGCTGGAAGAACTCTATACCGACGGTGTGAAAGTGGCCTATGTAGTCGCGACATTTGGCACGACGGATACATTTGGCGTGGACGATGTAGCGCAGATTCGGCTGATCACAGAGACCGTGGCCCAGAAGCACGGCCAGCCGCGCCCACAGCTCCACGTGGACGGTGCCGTGGGCTGGGTGCTGTGCTTCTTCAGTGAGTACGACATAGAGAAAAACCCGCTCCACTTCCCCACCGAGCTCCTGCCGCTTATCGCCCGGGCAAAAAGCTACGCCCACGGGCTTCGCGTCGCCGATAGCATCACGATTGACTTTCATAAGATGGGCTGGGGGCACTATCCGGGCAGCGCGTTTCTGGTGAATCAGCGCTCCGACCTGCGCTATCTCTCGCGGAGCGTCGAGCAGACCCCCTACTTCTCCGAGGCAGATGGCCGCCGCGACCCGGCGCTCTTTACCCTGGAGTGCTCCCGCCCCGCGCTGGGTCCCTACACCGTGATGGCCTCGCTCAATGGCATCGGGCTTACCGGCTGGCAGGTCTTGGTTGCCCACGCGCTAGAGCAGGCCCAGCGCCTCAAGACCCGCCTCTCGGCTTTAGAGTACTGTCATGTGCTGAATCAGGACACCATCGGGCCGTCGGTGGCGTGGTGGGTCTTGCCCAAGGGCCGCAACGCCCACGAGATCTTCGCACGGCTGGAGGCAGGCACGCTCACCGACGAAGAGTTCACGCGCTACACCGAGGAAGTGCGCCGCCTCTATGAAAAACGCGATCGCACCAAAGACCCGCGTCTGGATGCCCGCCTCTCGTTTACCACGAGCATCGGCTATCGCCCCCACGGGCGCTCGCTTCCCGCCTGGAAAGCTGTCTTCTTCAACCCTCGCACCGGCCCCGAGATCGTGGATCGGGTGATCGCCAGCATCGAGGAGCTTTAGATACCTGCCGCCCCTCCTCCCAGGGTTGGGAGGAGGGGCA
>NZ_JANNYP010000355.1:0-7488 GCF_031410135.1 Armatimonas sp.
TTTTTTAGACACGGGGGCCGCCGTGAATCCGCGCGATGAGTGGGGACGCACGCCGCTCTGGTGGGCGGTGGATGAGCGCCGGTTCGAGATTGCGGAGCGCTTGCTCGCCTTTGGGGCCAACCCGGATCTTGGGGATGAAAAAGGCACGGGGCCTCTGCATCTTGCCATTCGCCGTGGGGACAGTGCTCTGGTCGAGCTACTCCTGCATCATGGAGCCACTCCGGAGGGACAAGCCATTGAAGATCGGCCCACGCCGCTGATGTGGGCAGTGCGGCGCGGCGATGCGGCTCTTTGTGACCAGCTCCTTCGGGCAGGCGCAAGCACGGCGACGCGAGACCGCTGGGGCCACACGGCGATTTTCTATGTGCGCTCTGGGACGGCCAATCATGTCCTCCCGTTGCTTTTAGAGGCGGGCGCCTCGCCCACAGAAAGAGCAGGCGATCAGGATACGGTTCTGCACCGCGCTCTCCGGGTGGGTGATGAGCGGCTCTGGAAGGCACTCGTGCCCGGCGACGATCTCCCTGACTTTCTCACGCTCCGGGGCCGCGCCGATGACACCCTGCTCCATGCGGCCTGTGAGGGGGGGAGCGCCAAGCTCGTGGCGGCGCTGCTGGATGGGGGGAGCCTGCTCAGTGGACGCAATGCCTTTGGGCACACGCCGCTCTTAGTTGCACTGACTGCGGAGCATCTGCGCGTGACGACTCTTCTCACCCAAGCGGGGGCTAGCATTGGTTTTCTGGAAGCGATTGCCATGGGAGATGCCTCACGCGCCACCGAACAGTGGCCGCGCCCTGGCACAATTCTAGATGCGCCAATCGCCGGTCAGGAGACCTCGCTGATGGGGACGATTGCCCGAGGTCGCGCGGATCTAGCGGAGGTCTTGCTCAATGTGGGGGCATCTCCCAACGCGGGCACCTACACACTAGGAACACCGCTGGATGTCGCCGTGCTGACCGATCAGCCAGAGCTAGCACGACTGCTTCTTGCACGCGGAGCCGATCCGAAACAGATGCGCCATGTCAAATCCGAAGAGCTACGGGAGCTTCTGGGGGAGCTTCCTGACTTGCTCCCAATTGCCCAGACACGTCTGGAGCACGCGCGTGTGGACACCGCTGCCCTCTATGAAGCTGCCGTGATGGGCGATGATGCCCTGCGCTTCTTGCTCCTCTGCGGTGCGGACATAGACACCCGCGACGATAACCAAGAGACCGCACTGATCCACGCCGCCCGCGATGGGGATGTTCCCGCCGTCCAGCGCCTACTCTCGTTTGGTGCCAGTCCTGCGGGGGCACGTGCCGTCGCTACCACACGGGCGGGTGTTCTTGCACTGCTCCCACTCGCCGATGACTACCTGGAAGGCGCACCGTGAATGGATGAACTCTCTCCTCTAGAGCGTGATCGCTACGCTCGCCATCTTCTCCTGCCTGAGATTGGCTCGGCGGGACAGCTTCGACTGGGACAAGCGACGGTTGCAGTGGTGGGAGCGGGGGGGCTGGGGTGCCCTGTGCTTCAGTATCTGGCGGCAGCGGGCGTGGGGACGATCCGTGTCATTGACGATGATTTGGTGGATCGCTCCAATCTCCAGCGCCAGGTGCTCTACACCGACGCCGATGTCGGAAAACCAAAGGCAGAGATCGCCGCTCAGCGCCTTCGGGCACAGAACCCACTGATTTCGGTAGAGGCGCATGCCATCCGGTTAATGGCACACAATGCTCATGAGCTGCTCGCTGGGGCAGACGTGATTGTCAATGGGGCGGATAACTTCCCGACGCGGTACTTAGTTAGTGATGCCAGCGTGCTCCTGGGGATTCCCCATGTCCACGGGGCGATCCACCGCTTTGAAGGCGAGGTCAGCATCTTTCTTCCCAAAGGCCCGTGCTACCGCTGCCTGCACCCCAACCCGCCCGCGCTGGGGACGGTTCCCTCGTGTAGCGAGGCAGGAGTACTGGGCGTGCTCCCAGGGCTGGTTGGGACGCTCCAGGCCACCGAGACTCTGAAGCTAATTCTTGGGATTGGCTTGCCTCTTGTGGGCCGCTTGCTTCTGCTTAATGCCCTGACCCTGCGCTTCCGCGAGCTACGCCTGCCACGAAACCCGAGCTGCGCTGCCTGTGGTGAGTCGCCTGGCATCCGTGCTCTGACAGACACCGGCGAGGTACAATGCGCCTCAGGAGAGAG
Source organism: Armatimonas sp. (assembly GCF_031410135.1). GTDB lineage: Bacteria > Armatimonadota > Armatimonadia > Armatimonadales > Armatimonadaceae > Armatimonas. The sequence goes on from NZ_JANNYP010000355.1 coordinate 2,176, forward strand.
TGTAAAGAAAATGAACGAGATAACCCCTGTTGAACTGAAAGCCAAGCTGGATCGTGGCGATAACTTTTTACTGATTGATGTGCGTGAGCCCCATGAGTTTGAGCTATGCCGAATTCCCACGGCGCAGCTCATTCCTTTGGGAACAATTCCCATGCGCATGGGCGAACTTGACTCCGATGCAGAGATCGTGCTTCAGTGCCGCAGCGGCAAGAGGAGCGCGGATGCGTTGCTGTTTTTACAGGCAAATGGCTTTACCAATCTGACGAATCTTAAAGGCGGGATACTTGCCTGGGCAGACGATGTGGACCCGACGATCGTGAAGTACTAAATGAAACGCCTGATCTTTGCCTTGGCAACTCTCGGATTTTTGCTCACGACTTTTGGTTTTGCAAAACAAGAGAGCTTGCCGACGCTGGATCAGACGCAGTACGTGGGATCGGAGAAGTGCGCCTCGTGCCACCAGAGCTACTATGACACCTGGAAAGACTCGCCGCACAATAAGATGATCCGGCCCGTCGTCGCCGATGGCCCGAACAAGACGGTTCTGGCGGACTTTAGCAAGCCCGATCCCAATCGGCCGTTTGAACTCAACGACGTGAAGTGGGTGATTGGGCACCGCTGGAAGCAGCGCTTTATCGGCGTGGTCAATGGCGAGGAAGTCGTTTTCCCGGCGCAGTGGAGTATCCAGGAGAAGAAGTGGCAGGCCTACACGGGAAAATCAGACTGGTGGTACCCACAGCACCCGGACTGGAAGACGCGCTCGAACTTCAAGCTCTGTGCGGGCTGTCACAGCACAGGGGTCTCGGCGCAAACTCAGACCTGGACGGAGCTCAATATCACCTGTGAGAGCTGCCACGGCCCCGGAAAAGTGCATGCGACCCAGCCGACAAAGGGAAATATCGTCAACCCCGCGCGTCTGTCTGTCGAGCGCTCACTGGAGGTCTGTCTGGCGTGCCATCAGGCAGGCAAGCCCAAAGGCACGGCGGACTATGCTTGGGCGGTGGGCTACCAGCCGGGCAAGGTTCTCACGGATTTTTGGCAAGGCTTTGAGCCAGAGCCGGGCAAGCAGACGGCAGAGTTCTGGGGCAATGGAACCGCCCATAAAAACCGGGTACAGGGCAATACCTACACCCACAGCAAGATGCACGGCTGGGGAATCCAGTGCTCGAACTGCCACGACTCCCACGGCTCGCGCAATGTCTCCATGACAATCAAGTCGGCCCAGACCAATGCACTGTGCGTCACCTGCCATGGGCCGGGTCGGTTTGCGGGACCAACCTACACGAGTATCACCGAACACTCGCACCACGCGCCGGTGAGCACCGGGAGCCAGTGCATCGGCTGCCACATGGCTAAGACGGGCGAGAACTCGGTGGGGGCGGAGTCGCGGGATCATACGTTTAACTTTGTCTCACCGTCGGTCTCGCTTGATGGTAAGACGCCCAATAGCTGCAACGCGTGCCACAAAGACAAGCCAACGGAGTGGGCGCTGGACTACGTGAAGAAGTGGTACCCCAAGCTAAAGTGATGCGCGAGGTTACTGTTGCAACGGTTTGTCTGCGGGCCGAGTGTGATGTCGAGGCTAACCGGCAGACTTTTTTGCGCTATCTACGCGCCGCCAAGACCCAAGGTGCCGAGCTCGTGCTCTTTCCCGAGGCGGCACTCCAGCAGAACCCCGGCTGGGGCTACATTTCTCACGTCCCCACCGTTGAGGAGAAAGCCTATGTCGCCCGAACCGCTGAGCCCATCCCCGGCCCGAGCACGGACTGGCTCCAAGAACACGTCAAAGACCTAGAGCTTCATGTGATCTTTGGGATGACGGAACTCGGCACAGGGAGCGAAACAGGCAAGCTCTACAACACGAGTGTCTTTCTTGGACCTGAGGGCGTGCTGGGCCGCTACCGAAAGCACCGGCTCTGGGACGAAGAAACCGGCGGCAACGAGCACTGTTTCTGGAGCTACGGCGAGCAGGCAGGGCTTGTGGTGGACAGCCCGTTTGGCAAGGTCGGCATAATGATCTGTGTGGAGATGTCCCACGGCTACGGCAAGCGCCTCGCCGAGGCGGGAGCCCAGCTCATCGCCACGATCTCGGCGTGGACGGGCGATCACGGCTGGCTCTTTGAGGAGTACGCCGCCCAAAACGCGATTGAGTCGGGCTGCTGGCATGTGATTGCCAACCAAGGCGGCACGGTCGGGCAGACCTGGGACTACGGCCACAGCCGTATTGTCGCCCCGGACGGCACGCTGATCGCCAGCACCGGCAAAGACGAAGGCATGGTTGTGGCTAGGATTTCCCTTTCCTCCTGTGACTGAATCCATCCCTTCCCCATCCCTGAACCCATCCCCCCGGCCCCCTTCCCAGTGCCAGGGAAGGGGGAGATCGGGGTGGGGGTTTTCTATGGTAGGGTGGTGCGGATGGGGTGCCCGGTGGGGAAGAGGCTTCGGATGAGCTTGCGGTAGGCGCTAATATCGGCGCGGATACTCTTCCCGAGGTTGCGAAGGTCGCCCTGCGCTTCTTTGATGTCGTTGATGGCTTCCTGTAGGTCGTTTAAGGCGGTGCCAAACTGCGCCACATCCGGGGAGAACTGTGCACGGGTGGTGCCGTTGGAGAGCCTAGTGGGCAGGCTGAGTGCCGGGTAGTCAGCGGGGTTTGCGGTATCGAGGCGCGTCCAGATCCCGTCGAGGTCTTGGAGGACTTTGCCCCACTTGACAGCAGCGGCGGTGGTGGCGGGGATCTTGGGGAGCATTTTCACAAACGTACTGCCAGGGGTGCTGGCACGAACGTAGGCGGTAAAGAGCGAGGCGCTGCTCTGAAGCGGCCCTAATGTGCTGTCGCGGGTCTGCATGGCGCTCTCCATGTCGTTGGTGCGTGCGATAACGGTGTCTTGCGCCGCTTTTGCCGCGAGAGAGCTGTCGGTAAAGCCGCTCTGGGTAGTGCCTTCCGGTAGTACAATCGCGCGTCCGAGGGCTGTCTCGGCATTGTTCCAGTGATCGGCGTAGGCATGTGCCTTTGCAGCAAGATCAAACTTTCTCATGGTCAAACCTCCGTGAATATTATATCAATGGTCGTTTTCTTTATCAATAGTCACTTCTCTAATAATTAAATTTCATAGAAAATTTCTATTTTAAAATCATAAAACATCACTATTAAATATAAAAATATTAATAATTTCTATTATCATATTATGATATTTTATTTAATTATCTGCATGTTGTATTTAATTATTTGTTTATTTTAAAATTTTATTTATATAATTATTGATTTTACAAGCCCAGGACGATAAATGTCCGGCTATGGGGCGAGCAAGTCGCCGCGCTTCGCGACCAATCTCACAGGACGCACCAAAATACCGACGAGGAACGAGGAGGCGGCACGAAGTGCCCCATAGCCCGACGATCTCCGTCGCGGATTGCAGGACGTTCACCGTCCACGCGAAATGCCCCATCCACGCGAAGTGCTCCCCGTTTACTCAAAGCTCACCTTGGGGAGCACCGTCACAATATCCACCGTCTAGGCACTGACATTGATCACGCTACCCTGCGGCGTGCACAATCGGGCGCTTGCCGGGATCGGGCTGGTTGCGGCGCAGAATCTCGTGGGTGAGCGGGGCGATATCGCCCTCACCAAAGAGAACGAAACGCACGAGAAAGACCATTGGGTTGGACTCAATCCAGTTGAAGTAGACATGCGGGCGGCGGTTGTGGCGCTTCTGAACGTCGAGCAAGATCGCCGCGATAGCATTGGGAACGGCGACCCCGTGACAGCGGAGCACCCAGAACCCACCGACATCAATGCCCTCTACCCGAAGTGTTGAGGAGAACGAGGAGGAGTCCGGGACGTAGATCTCTAGGAAAGCATCGCGCTCCCCTTCCGGGAAGTGGTGTGTCCATGCCGCGTTGCGTGCGGCAAGGCTATACTCCGCCACATCGCGCTCATCAGGATGGTTGGCGATAAAGCGCACTTCGGGCTGCAGGGCCATCTGAGCGAGCATCTCCAGCGCTTTCTCATCGAACTCTATCTTATCTACGCGCAGCTCGGTGACGCGCCAGACGCGGGAGATCAGCGACAGAACAATAATGATCCCAATAAAGAAGCTGGCGATCTTGAGGCCGTCGCTACGCTCGATGATATTGACAACCGTCGTGTAAGCAAAGATCGTCGTGATCACGCCAAAGGCAATCTTAAGCCCGTGCTGGCCTGCCTTGTGCGCGGCAATGGTCACGGCCACGGCGGCGCTAGTCATGAGCACCAGAACGCCTGTGGCATAGGCACCACCCTGGGCATCCACATCGGCCTGGAAGATCAGTGTCACGGCGACCGCAAGGACCATGTAGACCACGACCAGCGGCCGGTTGGCGCGTGTCCACTCAGGAGCCATGCCGTAGCGGGGGAGATAACGCGGGACGATATTCAGAAGCCCCGCCATCGCACTTGCGCCTGCGAACCAGAGAATTAAGATCGTGGAAATATCATAGATCGTGCCAAAGCCGGGGCCAAAAAACTTCTCCGCAAGAAAGGCCAGGGCGCGACCATTGGCCGTGCCGCCTTTTTTTAGCGCATGGATCATGACATGGTCTGAGCGACTCGGGTCATCGGTAATGGTGATCTTTACCTCGTCGGTGTCAATGCCATTGACCTTCACAGGAACGGAGAACTCAGACTTGCCCTCCAGATACGGCTTTAGTGGAACCGAGACGTTCCAGACCGGCTCCTTCACATAGGCACTATCGGGGTGGATAGAGAGTAAGACCGTTCCCTCTAAGTGCGTTTTATCCACGCTCTTCTCCGCGACCATCTTGGGATAGAACTCGTGGGCGGGGATCAGGAGAGCTGTCACAAAACTGGACGCGAGCAGGTAGCAGCTCATGATCGCGGCGGCGGAGAAGAGCAGCTTGCGCGTGTTGGCGACGCGACCCTTGGGGTTGGCATCGGTGTCGTCTTTGTCGCCCTGCACCAGAGGCATCACGGCAACGCCCGTCTCAAAGCCCGAGAGTCCCAGAGCCAGCTTGGGAAAGAGCCCTAGAGCGGCCACGAGAATCAGACCGATACTCCCATGAACGGCGAAGGGCTTGCCAAAGAGCTGTGGCCGTGCTGCCAGTAGCATCTCTTGGAAGTCTCTCTGATGTTTGGGCAGATCCGCCAGCAAGAGCTGGACGCCATGGCCAATGACCACCGCATTGAGAGCCAAGTACGCCAGCGTGAGAACAACCGCAATCCCCACGGCTTCCTGAAAGCCTTTGAGAAACACGGCCCCGAGCAAGAGCAGCAAGAAAAGCGTGATGCCTACCTGCCAGGCAGTCGGGTTGTGCTCC
>NZ_JANNYP010000356.1:0-13024 GCF_031410135.1 Armatimonas sp.
GGCGGTGGTATTGCCCGCGTAGTTCACCACCACAAACCACCCAAGTTTACCCAGCTCAATTGCAATCCCGCGCCCAATCCCCCGCCCCGCGCCCGTCACCAGTGCCACTTGCCGATTGCTCACTTCGTGGCTCCGTCCACCGGTGAGGCGACATCTTCTTCCGTGGGGCCGTCCACCCAGGTCTTGAACTCCGCCGGGAGCGAGTCCTCGGGGTAAGGCTGGACACCTATCCCCAACCCCTCACCTAAAGGCAAGGGGCTTTTTGGCTGGATGGCTTTCCAGAGGGCTTCGACGAAGAAGTACTCGCTGAAGAGGCAGGCTTCGTGGACGCCGATGTTTTTGTGGATGTGGTAGATCGAGCCGTTGAGGGTCCCCTCAAAACCGGGCGTCTTGTCACCGAGGTACTGCTCGCAGCAGAGCTCTAGGCTTCGGATGGCCCAGGCACGGTACGCCGCGCCTTTGATGGGATCGGGGCAGACGTTGGCAAGATCGAGTAAACCCGATGCGGCGATGGCGCTCCCCGAGGTGTCCACGTCCTGGTTGGGAGCATCGAAGTCCCAGGCGGTGACGCCACCACCGGGGAGCTGGGTGAGGAGGTAGTCGGCGTTGGCCATCGCGGTCTGCAAGTAGATAGCGCGGCCTGTCTGCTGGTAGGTGCGGGTGAAGCCGTAGAGCGACCACGCCAGGCCACGTGCCCAGCAGGAGTCGCCACGGTAGCCTTGGTGTGTGCTCTGGCGCAGGCACTCACCGGTGGTCAGATCAAAGAGCGCCTCGTGGCTGGTCGAGCCATCGCCGCGGATAATCGTCCGGCGTGTGGTCTCACAGTGGCGGTGCGCCACGGCCAGCAAGTGCTCGTCGGAGAGGCGCAGACCGGCGCGGAAGATCGTCCCGACGTTCATCATGATGTCAATGAACAAGCTGGCGGGCTCGACAAAGCTGCGCAGGTACTGGCCGTTTGACATAAAGCGCATCGCCATGGTCTTGCCCGCTTGGTCCAGAAGTGCGTTGATGTGCGCCTCAGGGCCACCGAGCTCTAGCCAGCGCAGGTGCGTGGAGAAGAAGAGAAAGCCGAGGTCGTGGACAGCTCTATCGTACTGACGTGGCTCTAAGGGGGTGCTGCGCTTGACGGCTTGGTCCAGCCAGAAGCTCTCGCCGGTCGCCTTGGCGAAGAGAAACATCATGCCGGGGTAGAAGCCGTCGCACCAGTGCGTCCAGCGTTTTGTGTCCTGGCCAAACTTGCCATGGACGGTGTACATAGGGTAGTAATCAGCGGGGTAAGTGGCGATCAGGGCTCTCACCTGGGCCTGCGCAAAGGCGAAGGCGCTCTCTAGCGTTGCGTTCACAAGACGCAGTATACCTAGGTTCCCCACTCACGCTCTAGTGTCTCCCAGTGAAAGAGCTGTGACTGAAGCTCACGGCGCATCGCACGGGCCACATCGCCCACCGTCACGAGGTTTTTCGGCCAGAGCGGCTTGACGGGCTGCTCAAAGAGAAACGCCTTGCAGAGCCACGCGCCCAAGCCACTCAGGAAGAGCCGCCCCAGCAGCGGCGCGTTGTCAATCCGCATCACGACAACCGTCACCACGGCCCAGAGTGCCAGTGCGCCCCAAGACTTTTCCGCAAGCGGCCACCAGACTGTCTGGAGCTTCACCTCGGGCCACAGCCCTCCCCAAGGCTCCGGAAGCCGCTCCCATAGCCCCACCAGCCGGGCTTCGGGCACGACGGCGGAGATCTTCGCCTCGGCGGTAACTTCCTGCCCTATCGCACGCCCCAGAACCGCCACCAGCTGCGCCTCTGAGGCATCCAGTGCCACCAGTGCCTGCCAGCGGGCCATAAAGGTCTCTTCGGCTATTGAGACGAGATCCCCAAGCTGTAGCGATGGTGGCACCAGTGGTTCAAAGACAAGCTGAAGCTGTTCCGCAATCGAGCCGTACACATCTTCGACTTCTTCCTCGTCGTTGGGATCAAGAACCGCTTGCCAGCCCGAGACATCCAGCTCACTTTTTTGGCAGCGCGTCGCCACCAGACGTGTCAGTGCCAGCCGCGAGAGCGGTGGCGTCAAGCCCTCCGGCCACTCCAGGGGCTGCCCGGCTTCATGCCGCAGCTGTCGCGCTTGTTCCAGTGTCATTCTTCTTCCAATCGGGATTCGCGCACCATTTCTTCAGACTCACGCACGGCACGCTGCTGCAATGCCCCAATAAACTCACCAAAATTCAGGGTTGGATTTGTCCAGTATTCTTTCCGATTGTAGTCGGCAAGACGCGTGTAAGCAAACCCAACCGAATACAGAATCAAGAGCCCCCACCAAAGGGTGATCATCTTCAGGCAATACAGGCCGACTAACACCAAACTGGTAAAGATGAGAAGTGCTTGAAATGCTCCCAGCAGCTCTTCATTTTGCATCTTCGTGTAAGCAAGCCGACGAGTCCCCCAGTCAAGAACGCGGCTGAGCGCAATGCCATCCCCCGGCGCGAGGCGGTCGGAAAGTCGCTCGTCCTCAGTAAAGCTAAAACGATCATCGCGTGTCACGGTTCGTAGCCATCCCAGTAACCACTCGTGCACGTTTTGCCATGCGTCGGGCGACTTCCCAAAGCGCCATCCGCGTGCCCAGCGCGCCAGATAGATACTCTCACAGATCCAAAAAAGAGATTCCTGATTCGTCGGGACTGTCGTGTCTCGCCAAACCCCATCCACGAGCCCATCACTTCGGTGCGAAACCAGCCACTCACAGCCTGCCAGCTTGCCTTCGAGATCCGTCAGCGGAAACGTCACACTCTCCAGAAACCGCCGTGCCAGCTCCACGCGATCCAGCGGCGGCGCGGGAATACCGTCCTCAAGCTCCCAAGTAAGCTCGCCGTCCAGCTCGATCAGAAATCGCTCCACCTCTTCTCGTGTCACGGATTATGCTCTCTCTATCGTAATTGATCCACCAGAAACGAGTTCCAGTGTCACCAGTGACCGATGAAGGAGCTTCATTCCAAGTAAAGGCTTTGTGGCATCATTCACCAGAGCAAAGACCGTTTTTGGCCGCCCATCCCAGAGAAGGGTGATTTCATAGCGGGCGACGGGGCGAATCGTTCCATCGGCAAGCTCCATTTCGCGTAGGTCTACCGGGGCTGCCCCCAGCTCTTGGACTTGTTCTTTACTGAGCATCAGAAAGCCCGTAAAACCGGTGTCCAGAATCGTCGTCACGGGAATTCGCGCACCCGAGACAGTAACCATCTCGAGTTCAACCGTGATCTCACTTCGATCTAGCAAGTAGGTTCCGACAATCACGCAGCTTGTTCCTGTTCAAGTTGCAGAGAGGTTCCAACAGCATCTGCAGTTCGGAAGCCAACTTTAAGACTGAAAATCTTAGCTTGGGGATGACGTGAACGTAAATTCCGAAAAAGCTCGACATCGTTGCCGTCTTCCCCGATTTCATAGTCCCCTGTATCCACGTCAATCATCAGGAGCTTTCCCAAGTTTTCAGGGATAGCAAGCCGGGTACGAAGCTGGAGCTCGTAGATGGATTTGCCTCTTGCGATGATCTCTTCCATAGTCATGACTTGATTTTATCGCAACCACTCATCGAGGTGCTCCGCGATAAAATCGTCGTCGGGCTGGGTGAGATAGGGATAGGCGGCTCGGACGCGCTCGATCTCGGCTTGTTGCCCCGGTGAGAGCCCTTCGTTTTCGTCCAGGCACCAGATGCCTTCCAGCAAGCCCTGCTGCTGCAAGACGTAGTGAATTCCGGCGATGCAGCCGTGAAAGCTGTTGGCGGCATCGAAGATCGCAGCGTTCATGTCCGTGACCGCGACGCCGGTTTCGAGGAGCGGGGCGGGGATTGTGTCGGTGACGGCTTGGCAGGTTTTTAGCAGCGCGACGGCGCTCTTGGTCCAGCAGGCCCAGTGCCCCAGAAGCCCTCCGACAATGCGGCGACCAAAGTAAGTCGTCACCAAGTCCGTCACAATCGCATCGTCGTTACCCGTGTAGAGCGCGATGTCTTGGCGGCCCGTCGCCACGAGCGCACGCACCACATCGAGAGTCTGGTAGCGGTTGAATGGCGCGATCTTCACCGCGATTACGCTCTCGATCTCAAAGAAGCGCCGCCAGAACGCATACGGAAGAACGCGCCCGCCGACCGCAGGCTGTAAGTAAAACCCGACTATTGGGAGGATCTCTCCCACGGCGCGGCAGTGGGCAAGAAGCGCGTTGTCATCGGCGTTCTTCAGTGCGGCTAAGGAGAGCAGGCCCGCCTCATAGCCCAGAGACTTGAGCAGCGTTGCCTCCGCGACCGCTTGCTTGGTGTCGCCACAGACCCCACCGATCCGAAAAACCTCGCGGCCCGCCCGATCCATTTCTTCTTTTGCCAGATGCAGCACCGGCTCAAACAGCCCGATTTTTGGGTCACGAATCGCAAACTGCGTCGTGTGAACGCCCACGGCCAGCCCACCAACACCTGCCGCCAAATAATAGCGCGTCAGTGCCCGCTGCCGCCGCTCATCCAGCTTCCGGTTTGCATTGAGCGCCAGCGGCTGTGCGGGGATGGCTAAACCTCTCCCCAACCCCTCTCCCGGACAGTCGTTCCTCCTTGGGAAAGGGGCTATTTCCGAAAGCCCCTTTCCCAGTGAGCTTGCGAGCGCCCGGGAGAGGGGTTGGGGAGAGGTCTCAGAACTTTCCATCGCGCACCTCGAACTTCGTGGGCTTCCCTAGTGTGTGGCCGCCGTTTTTGATCCACTCCGCCGTCCATTCGAGGATTTGCGCAATACCGACGGTCGGGTAGCCAAAGGTGCGGTGGGCTTTCTGGCCATTGGAGAGCAGTGCATGCGTGGCTTCCTCATCCTCGAAGTTCGGCTCTTTACCGAGGTGCTTACCAAGCTGCTTAGCGATTCGACGGACGGAGAGTTGCTCGGGCCCGGCGAGGTTGAAGATACTGGCGGGAGATGAGACGTGCGCCAGGCTCTGGAGCGCCCAGGCGTTGGCATCACCTTGCCAGATGACGTTCACCGCGGCCATGGCGACAGAGATCCGGGTGCCCTCCCAGACTTTTTTGGCAATATCACAGAGCACACCGTACCGCAGCTCAACCGCGTAGTTGAGGCGGAGAAGGGAAACGGGCGTTTCGTAGGCTTGCGAAAAATACTGAAAGATCCGCTCACGTCCCAGGCAGCTCTGGGCGTACTCACCGACGGGGTTGGGAGCATCGGTCTCGACACTGCCGCCAAGGTGGAGGGGAGTCAGTGGGTAGACATTGCCCGTGGAGAACGCGGCGATCCGGCTGGTGGTGAAGCGCTGGCAGACGAGGCCGGGTAGAAAGCTGTTCATTGCCCAGGTCAGCGGCTCGTTGCCCGTTGCGCCAAACTTCATCCCCGCCATGAAGACGATATTCTGCACATCGGGAAGCGTGAGGAGCGCATCGACATCCAGTAAGTCAGCTGCAATGGTCTCCACTCCCGCAAGCTCTAGCGCGGCACGCGTCGTGGCATCCGAGAAGCGGCTCACGGCGATGACGCGGCGTGATTTACCAACAGCACGCTTTGCCATCCGTGCCAGGGTCGGCCCCATCTTGCCCGCTGCGCCAAGAATCAGAAAATCACCGTCCAGCGTGTCCAGTGCGGAGATGACTGCGGGAGTAGGCTCCGAGAGTATGTCCTCTAGTTCCTCAAGTGTCATGCCGCCACCATTCGGCACGCACCTCGCTATTTCCTTATTTCTTTGCCCTCAGCGCTTGGCGAGAAACTCGACAAGCTGCGTGCCCCGCTGGTAGCCGACGGCGCGTCGGAGCTCTTTGCCGCTGGAATCTAGCAAGATCATGGTCGGGTAGGCTGCCACGCTGAGCTTCTTGGTCAAGTCGCGCCGTAGATCGCCGTCTACTTTTACCCGAACCACATTTTGCGCCGCCTCCACAACGGCCAACTGCGAGTACACCAGCGAATCCATACTCTTGCACGGGCCACACCAGGTCGTCTCAAAGTCCACAAAAAGCCGCTTGCCCGTTTTCTTTGCCAGCGCAGCAGCTTCCTCGAAGTTATGCAAAAACGCAACGGGTGTTGCGGCTTTGGGAGCGGCCTTGTCTTCGCGGAATATATCGCGCTTGCCGGTTTCCTCGGCCTCGGTGATGCCCGGATCGAAGCGCTCAAAGCGCAGCGAGGCACCCTCGGGATCGATGGCCGTCGGGCGGTACGCTGCTCCGTCCAGCCAGACATGATCCTCAAGGCCACGGGAGCTGCTCCCCAGAATCCCCTCGCGTGTCCTGGAGAGCATCCAGGCGTCGCGCTGGTCAAAAACGCCGTCCATCTGCATCTCCGTGATCAAGACAAAGGCGGGCTTTCCTTCCAACAGCACCTGTCCCTCATGCCAGCCCCGGCGGCTCCAGCGAAGCGTGGGCGCAGCACCCGGCTCTTGCGGATCCTCGACGAACCAGAGATTGATCGGGTACGGGCGGCTCGTTCTATTGTCCGCAGTGGGAATAGGAACAGAGATCGGGCCAAAGCTCGACCACCACTTTCCGGTGCGCTCCGTCGGAGCGGTCTCTAAGAGTTCGTCGGGAGTCCGTTTGCCGTCCCGGTTCGCGTCTACCCAGAGCTGGTTAAAACGCGACGCGTCTTTCTTGGAGAGTTCCACAACAATCTCCGGTAAGTTCTTCGGACCAAGGGGGAAACTCCCCTGCAATGCCTGCCCTGCCACGCGTAGCTTGACAGTCGCACCTTTGGGGCTCCAGCGTAGTGCCTCTTTGGTAGCGATCGGGCTCGGTGTCAGCGAAACCCTCACGGGATCACGGGGCAATAAGGCCAGTAAACAGAGAAAAAACATACCCCATCGTACCTTTTTTTACTGTTTTGCAAGTAACTGAGGATTCTGATAGAATTCGCGCAACGTTACTTCCAAGGTCGGAATACTTTATGTTATCTCGAACACCTCGTTCTCGTCAGACTTTTACCCTGATTGAGCTTCTTGTCGTGATCGCGATTATCGCGATACTTGCCGCCATTCTTTTCCCCGTCTTTGCGCGTGCCCGTGAGGCAGCACGCAAAACGGCCTGTCTGTCGAACCTTAAGCAGATCGGTACGGCACTCCTAATGTACTGCCAGGACTACGACGAGACCCTCGTTCCGGTGGCAAGTGGCGTCTGTCCGGGACCAACAGCCTACTCCTGGGCAGATCTTTCCTATGCCTACACCAAGAACGAGAAACTCTTCGACTGCCCCACCGCGACGCTAAGGATGAAGCTCAACACCGCGCTCAATCCGCCCCGTTTTCACCGGGACATGGGAGGTGTCGGGGCAAACGTGAACATTGACTGCACGACAGGCGCGACGATTGCCGCAGGGCTGGGCTTTAACTACGGCGTCAATGCCTTTGGCCCTCAGACTGGCCAGACCGATCAGACCGCTGGCCCCTTCTGGACACGTGGCTCAGGAGAGATGCCCAACGGCGCACTCGCATCCCACCCCAAGCCCGCTGAGATCATCGCCATCGCCGACAGCCGGGGAGCCTCGCCTTGGTCTATGGCGGGTGGCAACGGTGTTTATGACCTGCCCTCCGTGGATGGCCAGGCGGATGCACGGCGACACACGGGCGACCGTACCCTCCAGAACTACGGCGGGCTCAACGTGATGTTCATGGACGGCCACGCCAAGTACACCAACATGCGCCAGTCTGTTCAACGCCCTGGTAATATCTGGACTGTCCGCGACGACGACTAATCCCTCTCGCAAGGCTAGTTGTCCGGCGTCACTTCTCCCAAGAGATGCCGGACAGTGTACATCTGCCCAATGTGGTAGCCGACATGGAACACCATGTACTGTAGCACTTCGCCATAAGTATTCCCCGGTGAGCCATCCGGGGCAGAGGCCTCCAAATCCAAATTCCGTGCCTTGAGATGGGCAACTGCCTCGTGGTGCACCCGCGCGAGCTCTGCGCCAACCTGCGGCGCCGTCATCGCAAGCTGCTCCTCAGAGGGCGGCGTCACCACGGTCACGGGGTAGTACCAGAACCGTGGGTCAATCAGCGGGCTACTCAGCGGGCCCTCGCCTGCAAACCGATTCGCCTCGGCATAGGCAATGTGCCCCGCCAGCTCGCCGATAGAGAGAATTCCCTCCGCGGGCCGCTTCCAGACGTTCTCATCCGCCAGTCCTGAAAACGCCTCGGTGACCTCAAAGTACGCCAACTCCAACTGGCTCAGATAAGTATCAAGCATCTTTTGGCTCCCGGGTCAGGGACTGCATGATACCGGAGACAACTCCTTCAGTATCGGTAAAGTAGGCAAGCCAACCAACTCCGGGAATCTCGTGTTTCTCCATCGAGATCGTCCCCCCCGCAGCCATCACTGCCGCAACAGACGCATCAATATCCTCGACATCAATTACATTGATTGGGGCTTTGGGAAACTGTGGATCGTGAGCAGCCAGGCCGCCGCTAATACCAAAAGCCTCCTCAGGCCCTGTCTTGACCAGCCAGTACTCCATCGGGCCATCCCACTTGTGAAACTCCCAGCCAAAAACCTGGCTATAAAAAGCCATCGCCCGCTCCGGGTTCTCCGCCGGAAGCTCAAAATGAATCACTCGTGCCATTGTCTTATTTCCTCCTCTAACAACTCTTTATCGCAGTATACAAACATAAGTTTACACAATTTCGGAAATTTGTCAATGACTTTTTTGAAGATCCCACCTCACCGCCAGAACTTCCGGTCCAGAGTTCTGTACTGCACTGCCTCCGCAATATGTGCGACGCCGATAGTCTCGGAGCCTGCGAGATCGGCGATCGTGCGGGCGACTTTTAAGATGCGGTCGTAGGCACGGGCGGAGAGCTGCATCGCGGTAATGGCAGAGCCCAGCAGCGACTTTGCCTCGGGCTCCATCACGCAGTGGCGCTGGAGCTGACGGGCGCTCATGTGGGCGTTGCAGTAGAGGCTCTCACGGGTAAAGCGCTGGCGCTGGAGGCACCGTGCCCGCTCCACCCGCTCGCGAATGGCGCTCGACGTCTCGCCCGCAGGCGGCGCGGTGAGCTCGTCGTGGTGGAGACGTGGCACCTCGATGTGAATGTCAATTCTATCGAGCAACGGACCGGAGATTTTGCTTAGATATTTCGCCACAGCCTGCTGTGAGCAGGAGCAAGCCCGCACGGAGTCGCCAAAGTAGCCACACGGGCAGGGGTTCATGGCGGCGATCAGGGTGAAGCGAGCGGGGTAGGTCAGTGAGGCGGCAGCGCGGGCAATCGTGACATGGCCATCTTCCAGCGGCTGGCGCATGACTTCTAGCACATCGCGATTGAACTCAGGGAGCTCATCGAGAAACAGCACGCCGAAGTGTGCGAGGGAGACCTCACCCGGACGAGGGATGCTACCTCCGCCCGTCAGGCCCGCATTGGAGATGGTGTGGTGCGGCGAGCGAAACGGGCGCTCGGTGATCAGCGCCGCGCCGCTGGCAAGCTGGCCCGAGACGGAGTAGAGCTTGGTGACTTCCAGTGCCTCTTCTACCGAGAGTGTGGGCAGAATTGTCGGGAGCCGCCGTGCGAGCATGGTCTTGCCCGAGCCGGGGGAGCCCAGCAGCAAGACATTGTGCCCTCCGGCGGCGGCCACCTCAAGCGCACGCTTTACCTGCGCCTGACCTTTCACGTCGCTAAAGTCCACATCGCTGCTCTGGCGGTGCGCCAGGATCTTCTGCGGATCTTCACGCACCGGGACGAAGAACTCGGGGTCGTTGAGGATCTCCAGCACTTGGGTCAGCGAGGTCACCCCATACACATCCACTTCTCCCACAATCGCTGCCTCGCGGGTGTTGGCTTCGGGGACGATCAGGCGCTTACGACCGTTCTGCCGTGCCCAGAGCGCCAGGGGAAGAACGCCCGAGACGGGGCGCACGGCTCCATCTAGGCCCAGCTCGCCGATAAAGACCGTCTCCAGAAGCTGCTCGGGCGCGAGCTGCTCAGTTGCCACTAAGAGGCCAATCGCGATGGGCAGGTCAAACGCTGGTCCTGCTTTTCGAATATCTGCCGGGGCAAGGTTCACGATAATGCGCTTCTCGTACGGGAAGCGTAGGCCACTGTTGCGGATCGCAGCCCGCACCCGCTCCCGGCTCTCCTGAACCGCCGCATCGGGCAGGCCGACGATTGTAAAGCTCGGCACCGTGCCCGAGACATTGACCTCCGCCCGCACGCCATAGGCATCTACCCCAAATATTGCCGCCGATTCTACCACTGCTAACATTTTCGTTGTCACCTTTTCGTTTCAGATTCGTCTTTAGAACGGGTGACAATGGCCGATTCTGATAAAACACGCGAAATATTTTTTGACGCCCCAACCAAAGTACTTCTCTGGCTGGTCGGTGGGCTGGCGGCGCTGGTCGTCGGGCTGAGTGGTCGCGCCTATCTCCAGCTTCCCAAAGCTCCCAATGCGCCCTCGAACAAAACGAACAAAACCAAAGCCACTCCTAAGCCGCGTCCCCGCCCCACGGCCACACCTGCCCCCGAGAACGTGCTACGGATTTTTCGCGCCAACGAGATTCGCCCACGCCTCTGGCGCGTGGAGCAAGAAAACGACGAGCTTCTGCGCCTCGCCAGCCCCTCAGGAGCCATCTTTGAACAGCGACTTCTCTCTCTCGATGAGGGAATGAGCCCACGCGCCATTGTGGAGCGGCTGGATGCCAAGATGTCGAGCTGGGGCCAGGAGTACCAGAGGATTCGCGCCAGTAGTGTCGAGCGGGGTGGCCAGAAGATGACACGGCTAGAGTATGCGCTCAATCTTCCCGGCAAGCCGTCGCAGCGCAGTATCACCATCGTCGGGCGGGTTCGGGTCGGCGGCCAGCGCCGCGTCGCAAGCTGGACACTGGCCTCCACCGACGAGAACCTCGACACGGATCGGATTCAGCTCAACCAGAGTGGCGTTAAGCTTTGATGCCGAGTTTTTCGAGGAGCTGAGGCCGTGTCTTGAGGGCGCGGCGGGCGAGCTTGCGGTAGAGCATGATGGCCTGAATGTCGGGGTCGCTGCTGTGCCCGGTGGTGACAAGCTTGGCACGCATTAGGATATTGTCAATGGTGTAGCTGGTAAAGGCTCGGGGCTTCGCCTTGGCCATGTTCGTCGTCTCGCTGTTGTTCTCTGGCATCTGATTGTTGTCCTTTCTGATCGCGCTCTTACCGTGTCGAAAGTCATCACTGCAAGTTATTTTCTCGCCGTTACATTACGGCACCTCGTTGTTACATTACAACATCTCGCTGCTTCTATGATATGTCCTGTGAATACATTCTGGCAATTTGCTCATACAGCATAACATCTATTCGACTCATTGCCATTCTGCACCGCTTCCTCAAGCTCTCTTGCAGAAGCATTTGTCTTGCACGTCGTCGCAATGCCTTGACTCGCCATCGCACAGGCTCTCACGCGGCCTTCTGTGTCGTTGTTCTTTGTCGAAGCAAGTAATCACAAATGTCTGCTTGAAGCTGATTGAGCTGTTTTTCGTAGCCTTCAGAGGCAAGAGGAATCAGAGCGGGCTGTGTCTCAGCGAGATGCCGCTGCATTGCCTCTAGCATGCCTTTAAAGCTTGCAGTCTGGTTAAGCGCAATCTCTAGCTGTTCGGGTGTTTCAATCATATCTTTAGTTCCACAAGCCCTTTGGGGCGCTTGTCTTTGCTGTAGTCAAAACCATCTAAACGACAGAACTCGGGATATTTTCGTGCTGCCGCCGCTGAGAAAAACAGGAGATCGCCCCCATAGATTTCTTTACACACTTGATAGTTCAGCAGAAGCCGTGCCTCGGTATTCTCCATCAAAATATCTTCGATTCCCTCGTCACCTACAAAGATCGCATCAAAGTCGCCCGGTTCGGCCTTCGTGGAGATAAAGCTCCCATTGAGCAGGAGCCGTCCGGTGATGTTGTACTCTCTGGCTCGATCCCGGCAGAGCAGGAGGCGCTCCATAATGCGGCGGCGCTTCGTCTCTGGCTGACCTCCAAAGACCACGACAAGCTCCTCCCACGTCGTAGGATGATGCCCCGCCGGAAGCCAACCATCGTCGCGAAAATCGGGAAGTGCCATCGTCGAAATTATACCTCACCGCACTTTCGCGTCCAAGTTCCCGACGGAGTAGGCTTTCGAGTGCAGCTTAACGGACTTATTTGCGATCATCCACGACAAGTTCAAAAGGTGTAGCTGTCCGAAGCTCGCCCGTCCAGCCTTGCTCCCGTGCCTGCCGTACACAGCTCGCCAGCTCATGGGGAAAAATGCCCCGGTGCGGTAGCGCAACTGTGGCATCCGGCAGGCACTGAGAGAATAGCCAGAAATCATAGCGGGGCATTGTCCAGCATATCCGAAGAGGTTGATTTTTCTTGTTGCCGCCACGCCAGAGCCAATAGGTTTGTTGATAAAAAGAATTAGCCAACGCATTCCCAGATGCAAAACCAATATAAAGTTCCCCATCAAAGACAAACCGACGTAGTGGGAATCGAGCCTTTGTTTTCTTGACAACGGGACGACGGGCGATTTGGTGACGTTTGGGAGTTTTGTCCGGCATAGCAGATAAAACAGTATCGTTCAAAACTGCACTTATGCTCAACTGGTGGTGCGGAAATCTCGCGTTATAATATTTCATGCGAGCTTCCTTAATCTTCGCCGCTGCTCTTGTGTGCGCGGCCCCGACGTTTGCGTTTGCCCAGAACAAGACCTTCACTTTTGAGGAGGCCCTTGGTGGCTCGGGGGTGAGCCTTGCGGCGACTCCGCAGGGTTCGGTGAGCTGGGTCACGGGCACGGTTTATAAGCTGTCCAAAGACGGGGTGGAGAAGTTTATAGATGCCCGCACGAGCACCGAGGTGCCACAGCCTAAGCAGATTGAGCCCGGTCAGCTTGCGAGTGCTACGGCGGGGCGACGACGGCGGGGCGCGGCGGGGATGAGTCTGACGAGCCCCGATGGGCGCTACACGGCCTATGTCAAGAACAACAATCTCTACCTCAAAGATAGCCAGGGCAGCGATGACAAACAGCTCACCAAAGACGGCTCCGCGACGATACTAAATGGCATTCTGGACTGGGTCTACGACGAAGAAGTCTACGGG
>NZ_JANNYP010000357.1:0-2334 GCF_031410135.1 Armatimonas sp.
TCTATGTGTCATCGCTAGTGTGGCTTATGTTTATCGGCGGCAAGTACGCCACTCTAGATACCATTCAGCCCTCGCCGGATGGAGCGTATGCGGCACGTATTCTGGTTCGTAACGGGGAAGTCTCTTTCTGGATCACACCGCGCTGGAACTTTCTGCGGCTGGATTCCAGCTTTGGGGTGGGGTGTACCCCCGAAAAGACGTGCCTAGAGTGGCGCACCTCGCGCCACTTAATTCTTCATGGCGTTGACACTCCCAAGGTGCTGCACTACGGTTCTGTGCGCGTGGACGCGATTCCCTGAGTGTGGCGGGCTTTTCGAAAGGTATACTACCCCTAATATGGCCGATCTCTTTATCCTGAAAACCTCGCTGCTGGAAGCCCTCAAGCCTAAGCGACTGGCAACGGCGCTCTTAATGCTTCTGCTCCCCGCACTGGCGGCGATTGTCTGGCGTGCGGTGACACCAGGTGACCGCTTCGATCCAGCGGAAGCCTACAACACGCTGGCGGCCTACTTTGTCTTTGGCTTCACGCTCACGATCCTCTCGGTGATCTACGGGACGGGGGCGCTCTCAGCGGAGATTGAAGGAAGGACAATCGTCTATCTTCTTACCCGGCCCATTCCCCGCTGGCGCTTGCTTCTGATGAAGCTCATCGGGGCCTGGGCAGGGATTACAATTACCGTCTCTCTGTCGGTGATTCTGCTTGGCTTTGCTGTTTATGGGATGAAACCGGAGTGGGGACGCATTGTCTCCGACCTGAAGATTATTCCGGTGGGGGCGCTGGCGTACTCTTCGCTCTTTCTATTCTTTGCGACCCTGATGACAAAGCCCCTGATCTGGGCGCTGCTCTACGGCTTTGGCTGGGAGAATATCGCCGCTCTCTTTCCGAGCGGTTTTGCCCGACTCTCCGTCCTGTCCTACCTACGCGTACTGGCTCCGCATCTCAAAGAGGTCGTCGGGGCGAGCGAGGGAGGCGAGGATGTCTCCAATATCTTGCTCCGTGCCAATCCGCTGGCGATCACGCCGACCATTGCCTGGGTGACGGTCAGTATTCTCACAACTCTCTCCCTCGGGCTCGCACTGTTTTGCTTTAGCACTCGCGAGTATGTCCCGCGCGAAGAAGGCGGCTAGTCTAATCTCATGCTCCGAAAAGGCTTTGTGCAGCAGCAGATCGAGGGCCTCTCCCAGGCGCTGGCGGCGATCTTTGGGATTGAACTCACTAAGGAAGATGTTGTCAAGCGCCTCGGGACATCGTGCAAGAATCTCACAGGGCTAGACTTAGACACGCTCCTCCGCCTGGACGACACCTCGCTCCTGGGAATGTTCTCAGGCGGCGATCGAACCCGTACGGCAGGTAATGCTTTTGTCGCGGCGCAGTTTCTGCTCCAGCGCGCCAAAGCGGAGCCGCTACAGGGGCGTGTGGCACGCCGAAAAGCGCTCCTGCTCTACGCCGAAGCCCTCGCCTTGGAGTCGTCACTGCGCTCCTCGGAGTTTCTGGCAGAGTTCGAGGCGCTTCTCACGGAAGTAGAGTCCACGGATCGCACGGCGCATATTCTGCGACAAGCCGCGCGCGCCATGGAGTCGCTGAGCTACTATGATCGCGCCGAGAACTACCACTTTCATCTGCAAGATAGCCACATTGACCATGCCGCGGACGGTGCCCGTGAGTTCTACTTGCGTCTGCTAGAGCTTCCCGATCATGAGCTAGAAGCCGGTGGTCTGCCTCGTGATGAAATCAAGACCGCACTCGCGGAGCTCTAACTCTCCCTTTCTTGGAACAGGGAAGGGGGCTGGGGGGATGGGTTCTGGTACAATTTCATCATGGCGCATCGTGCTCGTTTTTTCTTTTCGAGTATTTTTTTTGTGGGCTTTGTGGTGGAGAAAATAAAGTGAAGTTCTTCCGGCAGTGGGCGGGGGTAATTGCCTCCCTGATTCTGGCAGGCTCTGGCTTTCTTGTTAGCTTTGGCAAGGATGCTCACTACTTTGGCCTGTTATTTGGCAGTGTGGGGCTGGTTGCAGCCGCGTGGCAAGCCTGGCAAGTCAAGAAAGAAATGGGCGATCCGTATGACCTCAACAAGCTCTGGGACTCACCCCTGCCAGAAGACATCCAGCCCGAAGCTGCTGACTACGAGCCGGATCAAGCCTACTGCCACCGCTGCGGCCATATCGTCCCCGACGACTTCGCACGCTGCCCCGACTGCGGCGAACGCGTCCGGTAATCCCCCACGTTTACCGTGCCGCAATCCCCTTCAGCGTTTCAAAGTCGGCGTCACGGGCACCTGGGTCGAAGTCATAGCGGGCTTCTTCGGCCAGTAGCGTTTGGCGGCGCTTTTCCAG
>NZ_JANNYP010000358.1:0-3257 GCF_031410135.1 Armatimonas sp.
ATCAGCCCGGGCCCCCCCCCCCCCCCCGGGTTGCACCAAAACCCCCCCCCCCCCGCACCCCACACCCCCCCCCCCCCCCCCCCCCCCCCCCCCCCCCCCGCCCACACCCCCCCCCCGGCCCCCGCCCCCTCGGCCAGCGGGCGGATCAAGAACATCTCCGCCTATTACTACACCTCGGTGAGTGGGGGACGGAGCGTTCTGTTGTCTAGCTTTAGCGGTTGGGCGGCGGGCGGCGACTATTTCCCCGGAACCGGTCCGGGCACTTACCACTCGCCGTAGTCACCGAAAATACTCACCCGTTAAGGGTCCTGAAAACGACAAAGAGCTTCCTGCGGATCTCCGCAGGGGGCTCTGTACCGATCCTTCCCCAAGAATAACAGTGGGAAGGTCTACCCGTCTTTGATTCCGCGAGACCCAGCAACCGTCGCTGTGCAGATTGCCGTCGTGGTGAGCGATGACGGGTTCTGCTTTGCCACATTGGGGGCAAGAAACGGTCGAGACGATCATGCCTCCATTCTAACCAAAAAAACGCAGGTGGAATTACAAGACCCCGTATCGCCCTAAAAAAGAAGTATAATCTGGCATGCCTCATCGTGCTTTTGATCCGTCGCAGATGCCGATTCCGGATGCCTATAAGCTCCTGAATGTGTGTGTGTCGCCGCGGCCGATTGCGTTTGTCTCGACGCTCTCGCCAGAGGGCAAGCCCAACCTGGCACCGTTTTCCTACTTCATGGCTGGGGGGGCGAACCCGCCGTCGGTGACGGTCTCACCGCTCAACAATCGGCATGGGCAGCCCAAGGACACCCTGGTCAATATCGAGGCCACCGGGGAGTACACGATCTCTATCGTGACGTACGGGATTCGCGAGAAGATGAACCAGGCGTCGTTTGAGTACCCCTACGGCGTGAGTGAGTGGGAGGAGGCAGGCTTCACAAAAGGCGCGACGGAGATCGTCAAGCCCGCCCGTGTCTTGGAGTCGCCGCTGGCGATGGAGTGTAAGCTTTTTCAAATCGTCAAGCACGGGCCGGGGCCGCTCTCGGCGAACTATATTATTGGGGAAGTGGTGCGCTACTGGATTGATGAAGCGCTTCTTGACGAGACAGGGAAAGTGGATGCGACGCGCGTGGACTACATCGCGCGAATGAGTGGTGACTGGTACACCCGCGCACAGCCCGATGCCATGTTTGAACTCACCCGCCCGATGCCGTAGAATAGCCCTACGATGCGGTTAAAGACGACTACGCAGCAGACTCCGCCGACAAGCAACTACTCCACGGTCACGGCAGCGCCGCCCGTGGCCACCAGTGTTGCTGCGTCAACCACCACCACGGCCTCCACTCGGAAATCCACTCCGAGAGTGGCCATAAAGCGGCGCAAGAAAATCTCTCCGGCGCGTGTCTTCCTCTGGGCCACGTTTCTGACCCCGCTTGTCTTGCTTGGAAGCTACCTCATCCGCCCCGCTCCTCGCGTCGCCCTCATCCCCCGCACGGAGATCGTCTCCCAGAACGGCCAGATGTTCGCCCGCCGAATCGTCAGCCCCGACGGCTTTTTGCAGCTGGCCGTTGGTCGTGTTGGCGAAAAGCCCCTCTGGACAGAGGATATTACCAGTGATGGTGTTGTCGCCCTCAGCCCCACCGGTCGCTATCTGGTTACGGGGCAGGTAAGCAAATATGGTTGGCCGGGCAATGACGACCCCTTAAATGAGCTTATTAAATGGCATGCGCCACCCACCGAAACTCTTCCCGAGTACACGCTCCAGTGCAGGGATACAGTGACACAGGCGGAGGTTTGGAAGCGCTTCGGGCCTGCGAGTAATACGACGATGCCTATTGGGCCGAGCGCGGTGACAGTCTCACCCGATGGGGCGCATGTGGCGATGGCGGTTGAGGAGGGGATTCGGATTCACTCGCTCCAGAGTGGCGAGTTTGAGAGCTTCGTGAGCACGCTTCCCAAAAAACTAGACCCTGATGTGCAGCTGAGCTACTCCTCCGACGGTCAGAGGATTATCGCCGCCCAGAGCCGGGGAATCGATCACTGGGACATCACTGCAAGGAAGTAAACGAAGCCATGCGCCTGAAGACCAACGCTCCCCAAAACCAACATACGCCATCAACAAGCTACTCAACGGCCACGACAACGCCTGTCCCTATCGTAACAACACTCGTTTCGGTAACAAAGCGGGAAACGCCGCGCACACTACCCCGGTCTCTGGCTCGCGGAGCCCTCTGGGCCTGTTTTCTCACACCCTTGGTCGCACTCGGTACGCTCTTTCAGACACATAAAGTCGAGCTGCCCGGGAGGGCTACGGGAATGAAACCTACCGCTTTTTGTTCTATTCAAGGTGACTTTAACGGACGATTTGCCTTTACCAGTAACGAAAAGGTAATTGCAAGGGTTTCGCAAGAGCAGGGGGGAGGAATCAGGACATTTTCGTACATTGCGTATAATCCAAAAACCGGTGCAGAGCTTGCAGATCAGAGTACGCGCGACATAGGGGCTGCAATCCTTCCGTTGACGGTCCCATCGGGATTTTATACCACGATGGCCTCACAGGACGGCAAAGTCCAAGCGACTCGCTCTGAGGTGTCCGGGGAGATGTCGAGTTGGCGTCTTGAGGATAAGCAGGGCAATGTCACCACATTACAACAGCCCGGCCTTAATATTCGCGAGGCAATGCTCACTCCCAAAGGACAGTATCTAGTGGGCATGGGGCAATGGGTACGGAATGGCCAGGCGCTCCTGATCTGGAATCGGGCGGCGCAGAAACCGCAAATGCTACCGGCACTCAGGGGCAATTGGCAGAACAAAATCGCGTTCTCACCTGACGAGCGCTTTCTATTGATTGTGGACTCGGGAGCTGGCTCGGTGGAGACTCTCTACTGTCGCGAGCTAGCGACGGGAAAGATCCGCTGGACGCGTATTGCGCCCTATGATGTCGGGCTGAACCCAGAAACCGAGGCACTGGCAATCTCACCCGATGGGCGTTTTGTCGCGATTGCCTATGCGGAAGCTATCGTGATCCGCAACTTGGAGACGGGGGTGGCCATTCGGCAGATCAATCGGCGCAACGACTTCTATAAAAATGCCTACCTCCAGTTCTCACCCGATAGCAGGTTACTGGGCGACGCCTATTCCACTGGGATTGCAGTATGGGACTGGCAGGAGGCGAAGTAGGATGCGCCTGAAGACAAACGCTCCCCAAACCCAACAGACTCCGCCCACAAGCTACAGCCCCTCGGTTCCCGTCAGTCAGAGCA
>NZ_JANNYP010000359.1:0-5474 GCF_031410135.1 Armatimonas sp.
CACCAGGCTACGCATGGCCACATCTTGCCACACCGCTCGCTGCTCCGTTGTCAGCCGACCCAAGACACCATCGAAGGCTCCCAGCCCCACGGCAGTTAGCCGATACAGAGTTGACCGTGCATCGCCGGGCGCAAGGGGCAGGCTCATGGCATCGCTCTTGACAGGGGAGAAGTAGTCACGCGAGCCACCCAGAAAATCGCCAATCGTCGCAAGTGCCGAGGTAGAACCTTTTACGGGAGAGAGGCTCAGAGGCTTGGGGGTGAGCAGGGCATAGCTTGCCACCGGATTCGCGTCTTTCTCCGTGAGAAAAGAGATGCGCTCGGCAAAGACCATTGCTCGTCGCCTATAGAAGTTTGTGGCAAACGTGGTGCCAACACCGTCACTCTCGACAACGATGCCACTTTTCTTCGCGGCAGGGTCAACAATCGCCCCTCGGGTTTTGCCCGTCACGACAGGTCGGAACGCGGCAGTATCTCTCTGGAGAGCGGCTTTAAAATCGCCAGAATGGGCTTTGAGCACATCGAGCCAGCTCTCGCCCTTTGTGACAACAAGATCACGGACAACTCTCTCTAGCTCCACCAGCTTATCGGGTTGGCTCAGCTCCTGTAAAAACTTGCTCTGTACAAAATCAGGGCTACACCCAGCTCCTATTGCCATAAAAGCTAAGTACTCGGCTGTGGAGCGTGTGGAGATTTCAGAGTGGCCTTCGCGCAGGAAACCAAAGAGCAGAGGCCCCCCATTTGGCCCCAGGACAATGCCCAGGGTCGCTCCGAGGGAGAGGATTTTTACGGAGAAGCGACCATCACCTGGCAGAGCACTTTCACTAAAGACACTGGCGATCTTATGGCCTGAAATTGCCAGTCCTTCGGGTAAGACTGCACGTCCCGAGAGGAGCACCGTGGTCAGGGAATCACGACTCGTTCCGACCCCATTGCTTCCCCCACGAACGGGGCCGAAGCCTAAGTTCCAGCCACTGCCACAGCCGTGTAAGAGCGTGGTCAAGGGCAATGCTGCCGCGAGGCGGAGAAAGTTTCGTCGTTGCATGGTATTAAGTTGGCCTTTCAAGAGTCGTCTCAAGATGCGAATGTAGGTAGGATAGCTCCTCGGCATTAGCCCAGCATTAGAGTTAGCAGGAGGGTTAACTTTTAATTCACTTAGGATCGTCCCGGATCAGCGCCTGAAACTTCCGCGCGGATTTAAGCGCTTCGAGGCGCTGCTTCTGCTGGAAATCATCAAGATGCGACGGCACATCGATCTCACCGATGATCTTGGTGGCATTATCGAGCCTTCCTTGAAGAAGCTTCTGGCTGACGCTCCACGAGCTCCACATGGCCTTCATCTCCGGCAGGCGCTTGGCGTAGGTTTCTGGTGAGGCCATGACGGCGGAGTAGAAATACGAGCCCGACTGCGCGTCCGTGGCGACGATCGTGAAGAGGCCAAACGCCTCAAACGGCTTGCCTTGATAGTTAAAGCTGTAGCGAATCAGCGCGGATCGCCCAAGCTGGAACCACGGCGCGGGCTCCACACCCTTGAGTTTGAGCTTGGTGACGAGTCCCGCTTTTTGGAGTAGTGCTGTGGCCTCGATCATCGCTCGCACGGGATCGTCGAGGTGGACGCGTGGCACCTCCGGGTTGACGCCTGGTGTGAGCGTCTTTTGATCGAAGTTATGGGCAAAGACAAAGCGAAACTGCCCAAGCTGCATCATCGCGCCGCCGGGGCCTGACAGAACCGCCGCCCCTGCCCCGCCGTCATCTAATTTCCAGCCCGGTGCAACCCCGATCTGACCGCTGCCGTCGGGGAACTTCTGCGTCGTGAGTTTGGGCGCTTGCGCCTGCGCCGCTGCTGTCAGGGCAACTACAGTGGTGAGCACCCAAAAATAGTGTTTCATCAAAATACCTTTGGTTTAGTTTCGTCGGCGGTGGGCCAAGATCAGAGTGCCCCCAAGAGCAAGAAAGAGAAACGTGGTCGGCTCAGGTACGGGTGATCTCGCTGCAGCCGTACGTCCGTTTTGGTCAAAGAGGACAACACCAGGCATACTGGTTTCCTCCATTGTCCAGTTGACAATAGAGTCACCATTACTATCAAAAAGATCGATACTATCGAGAATATAGGTATTACTAAAATTAGAAAATCCTGATAAATTGCCATTCAAAATAGCAT
The DNA here is from genome assembly GCF_031410135.1 of Armatimonas sp. GTDB lineage: Bacteria > Armatimonadota > Armatimonadia > Armatimonadales > Armatimonadaceae > Armatimonas. The sequence goes on from NZ_JANNYP010000359.1 coordinate 2,161, forward strand.
CACCTTGCGATTTTTTCGTTTCAAAATATGAACCCGAGTAAAAATAAAGATCAATCGGCTTATCTAGTAATAAGGGAAGGGTGTAGCTTAAATTGCCAGGGCCGATTAGTGTTGCCGTGCTGGGATTCGAAAACATGGTCGTTAAGTCTGCCCCGCCAAAGTCACCGGCAAGAAAAGATAAGCCCGCATTGACATTGGCACCCGGAACGGTGGAGCTCGTGGTGCCCGTGACATGCCAGTTATACACCGAGCTCGTGGCGAGCGCACCGGGAGTAAAGAAGGTGACTTGGGTGTGAGATCCTTGTGCCGTGGTTGCCTGATAGCCCTCGCTTTGGACATTGCTGACACTCATGCTGACTTGATTGCGTGCAGCAAAAAAGCCGCTTGGAACCGTGCTCCCTTGCATGGTGATGTTTGCCCCGAGCGGATCGGTATAGGAAACATTGAGCGAGGTGGCACGGGGCGTGGGCTGCAGGTAGTTCATGTCAAAATAATCAGCAGTGTATCCAGGGTTATCATTGTCGGGGTTGCGCCCGACGGCGGTGAAATCTATAAATTCCTGTGCAGAGGCAGAGGTAATGATGCCCAGAGAAAGTAAGAGAGTCAGCAGAGTGAGTGATGTCTTCATGTCCTAAAAATTCTTTCTGTACCGTGTGCTATGCACTGGGGAGAGTTTAGGATGAGGGCATTAACCCCGCATTAGAGTTACGGTTTAGCGGCTCTAATACGGGATTTTTCCAGAATCCAGCTTCTAGCCCGGCGCGACACCGATCTGATCGTTTCCATCCGGGAACTTCTGTGTCTTGAGCGCCTGGGCATGTGCAGTGCCAAAGAGAGAGAGTATCGTCAGGGCTGCAAGTGTCGCGGCAGAAAGGGTGAAAGTGAATCGCATGAGTTTCATGGATTTAGTCGCCGTCGTTAATTCTTTGCCCAAGCGGGGCGGCTCTCCGTTGTTGCCGTATTGGTAATACGGGTGGGGTTCGCCCCATCTGCGTTCATCGTGAAGATTTGAGATCCTCCGGTGCGGTCGCTTTCAAAGAGTATTTTTGTTCCGTCCGGCGAGTACGAAGGATAGGAATCCAGCCGATCGTTGTTGGTTAGACGGGTGGGGTTGGTTCCGTCGGCGTTCACAGAATAGATCTCCAGCGCACTTTCAAAGAGTATCTTTGTGCCATCTGGTGAGAAAGAAGGTGCGACTTCGCTGTCTGTACGGTTGGTAAGGCGCGTTTGATTCGCTCCATCAGCGTTCATCGTATAGATATTTTCCGTTGCGCCGTTGTATACCGTGTAGGCGATCCTTGTGCCATTTGGTGAGAACACAGGGTAGCGATCTACAGTAGAGCCGGTCGTTAATCGTACGGGATTGCTGCCATCGGCATTCATCACCTAGATATCTTCGTTTCCCCCGTTACCGGTAACCGTCCTTGCAAAGACAATCTTCGTGCCGTCGGGAGAGAAGCTTGGGTGGCCGTCGAATCCGGCATTATTGGTCAACCGTGTGGTGTTGCCGCCGTCTGCCCCCATCACGTAGACCTCGCTGTTACCGTCGCGGGTGCTGCTAAACACGATCTTGGTACCGTCGGGAGAGAAATTAGGGAATTCGTCTATGACGGAGTTGTTCGTCAGGCGCGTCTGATTGCTCCCGTCTACATTCATCGTGTAGATTTCCTGGTTTCTGTCCCGAAAACTCACAAAGGCAATCTTGCCCGCGCCGGGAGCAGGAGTCGGTGTCGGTGCGGGGGATGGTGTTGGCGCAGGGGTTGCGGTTGGATTGGGTGTCGGAGTGGGGTTAGAGCTAGCACTTCCCCCACCAGAGCAACCAACAGTTGCGGTGAGTGCGATAAGACTACACAAAGTGAGAGAGAGAGCAAAGCCGCTTCGGGTAAGTTTCATAGGTTTGGTTTCCTGATCTAGCAAGACAGGCCGCAAGCGCGGCCTATCAGAGGACGGCGTGGTTAGGAGACAGCTTGAAAAACAACTTCAAGGCCGACATTGTTGGGCCTGTTCGTCCCATTGACCAGTGTCTCGCGCTTGATGCGAAGGCGTATCTTGTCCGACGACTCCGAGATCACCTCCGCGACAATGGTTCGCGTATCGGTGGGCTCTGCGGTGTCGCCATTGGTAATGGTGACCTCAGACCCATTGACCGTGAAAGAGTCGGTCGAGGTACTCCAGTTGGGGGTGCCGGACACATCGTAGAGAATCTTGCCATCCGAGCGGTAGGCATCCACTTGATCCTCGCTACATCCCAGGCCGTCTGCGGAGCCACTCTTGCTGGTGATCGTCACGGGACAGGGCTGATCCCCTCCCGTGGCGTTGTAGTAGGTCGTGTTGGCCTTGAGAGAGGCTGTCCTCCAGTAGAAAATGGTGGGGCTGGCGGCAGTGCCCTTGCCAGCAAGAAGCTCACGAGTAGCATCGGTGCTATTACTACCCGAGTTCCCACCGCCACCGGAACAACCAAAGAGAGAGAGCGCTGTCAGAGCTGCAAGAGTGGTCGTAAAAAATTGCTGTCGTTTCATTTTCTGTCCTCCGAGCCAGCTTCATGTTGATGCAGGCTTCTAAGGAGCAGAATAAACCAAGGGCGTTAACCCAGCATTAGAGTTAGCGACGCGGCAACTCTAATGCATCGCTTTTTTGAGAATTTTTCCAGCAAGTAGCTCGTCCCAGGTGCGTGGCGCAGCGAGCGTTTCGAGCGACAGTGAGCGGGAAAGCCGGAGCTGCCGCTCGTAGGTTTCCTCGTCAAGTACGGAGCCAAGCTTCTGTAGGAGGAGCTGGTCATCCCCTACGAGATTCACAGAGTAGCCCATCTGCTCACTGAGCCGGTAGAACGCCCCTAAGAGGAGTGTCGCACGCAAAGCAGAGCCGTTCTGAAACTCGGTGATACTCTCGTACCAGAAGCTGTACATCAGCAGCGCCAAGGTTCCATGCTTGAGAGCCCAGTGCTGACAGGCCTTCAAGTGCTGGTAACTCTCTGCCAGACGCCCTTGATTGTAGGTCGAGAGGGCGAGCCCTATATGGAGAATCGAGTGAAAGCGCGAGTGCGGCCCAATCAGCGTCAGCGCCTCGCGGTTCACGGCTTCCGCTTCTACAAAGAGCGCCTGAGCCTGATCGGGATTGCTTTGCATAAGTACGAGACCGCAGGGGTTGGTAGCACGGTTCACCAGCATGAGAGCCCGCACTAGAGTCATGGGGTTATCTTGAGTACGTGCTAGCTCTAGTGCAACGAGCTGAATCTGCCGGGCCTCTTCATAGCGCCCCACTTGATTGGCGCTATAGCCCTGGTGCAAGCGAGCCTCAGCCTCCCAACGAATCAA
>NZ_JANNYP010000360.1:0-6877 GCF_031410135.1 Armatimonas sp.
GTAAGCGAAAGCTCTCCGGGATCGGGGGGGAAGAGCGCCCCGGAATTGTGCATCGGCTGGACAAAGACACGTCGGGCTTGCTCGTGGTGGCCAAGAACGATGTGGCACACCGGCACCTCCAAGAGCAGATTCAGAGCCGCACGGCCAAGCGCACCTATGTGGCCCTGGTCTGGGGAAGCCCCCACTTTGATGATGCCGTGATCGAGGCTCCTATTGACCGCCACCCAGGGGATCGTCACAAAATGGCCGTCAGTGAGCCCGGTGAGGGCCGCGATGCCGCCACGGAAGTGCACGTTCTAGAGCGCCTTGGCCCGATGACCATGATCGAGTGTCGGCTGCGAACCGGGCGGACGCACCAGATTCGTGTCCACTGCCAGTTTGCCGGTTATCCTGTCGTCGGGGACTCGGTCTATGGGGGGCTACGGAAGCTGGATATCGAGACAAAAGGCCAGGCCCTGCATGCCTGCAAGCTGGAGTTCACCCATCCACGCACCGGGGAAGCCCTCTCGTTTACAGCCCCCTTGCCCGGTTACATGCGAGGTATACTCGCCACCTACCGCCGAAACCATCCCGACTCCTAGATGCGGGGTATAATTTCCGTATGCAACGACTTGCCGTAACACTGGCCGCGCTGGGGCTGGCCGCAGGAGCGCTTCTGCCTGCCATTTCCCAGGATAAGACCCCCAAGGTAGCTCCCAGCCCTGAGGTGATCCAACAGTTCGAGACCCACATTCGCCCGACATTTGTGGCCTCGTGCTTGGGATGCCACAGCAAAGAAAATACACTGGGGAACTTGCGCTTGGATGCTCCGATCACAGCGGCGCAAGCGGCGGAGATTGTTAAGCGTATCCGAGGCGAAGGGGGAAAGCCCCGCATGCCGCAGGGGAATGCAGCGTTGGCCCCGGAGAAAATCGCCGCGATGGAGAGCTGGGCGAAGGCAGGTGCGCCTTGGCCCGTGCTGAAGGGAATGGTTGGCGGCAAGCTCTGGTCACTGGAGCCGGTAAAGAAGCCAGCGCCCCCAACAGTTGTGCTCAAGGCTTGGCCGCGCAGTAGTCTGGATAACTTTATTCTTGCCAAGCTGGAGGCCGCCAAGTTCAAGCCCGCTGCATTTGCGGATCGTCGGACGCTCCTGCGGCGAGCTAGCTACGAACTCACCGGCCTGTCACCCGGCGTCGAAGAAGTCCGTGCGTTTATCGCGGATAAGTCGCCGGATGCCTGGCCCAAAGCGGTGGACAAGCTACTGGCCTCACCGCGCTATGGGGAGCGGATGGCGCGTTTCTGGATGGATATCGCCCGCTATGCCGACACCAAGGGCTATGTCTTCACCGACGATCGCAACTACTACCACGCCTACACCTACCGCGACTGGCTGATCCAGGCTTTCAATGATGACATGCCTTATGATCAGTTTCTCACCTACCAGCTTGCCGCCGACCGGATGGAGGTCGGGGAAGACCGTCGGCATCTCTCCGCGCTGGGCTACTTAACTCTCGGGCGGCGCTTTATCAACAATACCCACGATATTCTCGATGATCGGATTGATGTCACGATGCGGGGGATGCAGGCGATGACCGTTGCCTGTGCCCGCTGCCACGACCATAAGTTCGATCCCATCCCGACAAAAGACTACTACGGTCTCTACGCGATCTTCGCCTCCAGCAATGAGAACCAGCCGGTTATCTCGAAAAAAGAGATCCGTGAGCCGTACGAAGCCCATGATGGCAAGTTCCAGGCGGCCAAGAACGAGCGCGAGGAGCTGATTCGCTCTGAAGTGCGGCGCTTACGAGAGACCGTAAAGGCAAAGACTGCAACTCCGGAGCTCCAGAAGATCCTCCAGGGGTTTCGTGAGAACGAGCAGCCCAACGACAAGCAGCGCAGTGAGCTCCTGCCCTCGTTTGAGCCCGCAAGGCGCGACCGGCTGGCTGAGCTAGACAAGACCATGGAGGAGCTGAAGAAGAGCTACCCACCCACGCCAGAGTTCGCGCATGCCATGACTGAGGGGGCACCGCGTCCCGGCGTGGTCTTTAAGCGCGGCAACCCTGGGAGCCCTGGTGATCCTGCACCGCGCCACTTCTTAACCTGTGTTGAGGGTGAGACTCAGCCGGAGTTTCCCACGGGCGGGCGACTTGAACTTGCCAAAGCGATCACGGATAAGAAAAACCCGCTGACGGCTCGTGTGATCGCTAACCGGCTCTGGCTCCTGCACTTTGGTACCGGGATCGTGCGCACCCCCTCAGACTTTGGGCGGCAGGGAGAAAAGCCCACACACCCGGAGCTTCTCGACTGGCTGGCCTCGACTCTGATGGAAGACGGCTGGAGCCTCAAGAAGCTACAGCGCCGCATGCTTCTTTCTGCAACCTGGATGCAGAGTAGCGATACCACGGAAGCCGTCTTTCTAAAAGACCCTGAGAACCGCCTCTACGGACGACAGAGCCGTCGGCGACTGGAGCTGGAGCAGCTCCGCGATAGCCTGCTGCAAGCGGCGGGAACTCTGGACACAAGCAAGCTAGGGGGTAAGAGTGAGGAGCTCTGGATGGGCAACTACACCAAGCGCCGTGCTGTCTATGGCTTTATCGAGCGCCAGAACCTACCCGGAATCTTCAAGACTCTCGACTTTGCAACTCCCGATGCGACAAGTCCCCAGCGCTTCAAGACCATTGTGCCACAACAGGCACTCTTCCTGATGAACTCTCCCCTTGCCGCTGATCAGGCTAGAGCACTTGCCAAGGGAATTACGGGAAAAGACGAAACGGAGAAAGTGGTCGCCCTGTATCAGAAGCTTTTTGAGCGTGCGCCCAGTAAAGAAGAGCTGAACCTCGCGCTCAACTACTTAGTTGCTCCAGACAAAGCGGCTCTGAAGCTAGAGGCACAGGGCAACGGGCCGTGGCGCTACGGTTGGGGGCTGGTGGACGATACCTTGGGCAAGATAAGTGTCTTTAATGAGTTCAAGGCTTTTGTAGACTCTCAGTGGCGTGTGGGTAGCGTCCTCCCTGACCCGGTGCATGGCTGGCCGATGCTCAGCCGCGATGGAGGGCATCCCGGCGATTCGAAGCACATGGTCATCCGCCGCTGGGTGAGCCCTCTTGAAGGAACCGTCCGAGTTTCGGGGACACTGAACCACCCTGGCACCGTTGGGGATGGGGTTCGTGGGCGTGTTGTGCACTCACGTAGCGGTGTGCTTGGGGAGTGGGTGGCGCAGAAGAGCCAGGCGGAGACGAAGGTAAACACGATAGAGGTCAAGCGCGGCGATACCCTCGATTTTGTCGTGGACTGTCGTGCCAATGAGAACACAGACTCTTTTGCCTGGGCTCCCTCGGTCACGATTGCGGGTACGAAGGTGGTTGGAAGCAAGCGACAAGCCTGGAAAGCCGAAGCGGACTTCGGTGGCCCACCGCCCGCTGCTGCGACCCCGCTCAGCAAGTGGGAGCGCTACGCACAAGCCCTGATGCTCACCAACGAGTTTCTTTACGTGGACTGAACTATCGCCGCTTTGTCATGAGCGGCATCTTCGGGCCAGATCACGCCGATGGTGAGCAAGAGATTTGCATAGGGTTGCTGCTCCCCCGTGGCAATCACGAGGGCCGTATCGGGGAGCAAGGCGGCTTTATAGAACTCGGGCAGGGGGCGCTCGATGAGGGCGATTCCCGGCAGCAGGGCACGAAACTCAGCCCAGATCGGGGGCTCCGTGCCGTCTTCCGACTGCATGACTTCCGCACTCTCGATCGGAATTGTGTGGGTGAGGGCTTCCAGTACCTCCGTCACTTTCACGGTGCCAGGAGCGAGATTCAGAAAGACCCGCTTTGCGGCGGGGTTGGACTTGGTGCTGTGCGGGTAGTTCCCATCCGTAATCAGGACCTTGGCACGGTGCCCGGCCATCGCAAGAGCGTGGAGAATCTCGGGATGCGTGAGGCGCGTCTTTAGCATTTTCGTTACTACTCCAGCAATGCGACGCGGCGCTCGTAGTTTTCATAGCCCACGAGGCAGGCCGTGAGCCAGGGAAAAGCGGCTGCGTAGCCTGCCAAGACATCGCTGGGATAGTGGACCCCCAGATAGACCCGGCTGACCCCAATGAGCGCGATAAACTTGGTCGCCAGAATCGCAATCCCGAGTCGCTGCTTAAGAGGCTTACCCTTCATCCACCAGTAGGCGAGGGTGCCGTAGAAGCACAGCGAGATAAACGAGTGCCCCGATGGGAAGCTAAAGGTCTCCTCGGTGGCGAGAGCTTCAATCAGGCTGGGGCGCTGTCGCCCGACGCGGTACTTAATCGTGCCAATAATCGCCCCACCACCCGAGAGCACCACAGCCATCAGAACCGCCTCGTTGCGCCATTTCTTACTGCGCCAGGCGATCATCATGCTGGCCAGGCCCAAGGCGGACATGATATCGGGACGGGCTAGGTCCGAGACGGTGCGCATGAGGACGGTTCGATTGGGGGTGCGAAGCGATTTTGCCAGATTGAGACCATCGTGGTCGAAGCGCCAGACCCCATCTTGTCCACGAATGTCATCGGCGATATTGAAAAAGAGTGCCATCGCACCCGCCGAGACCGCAGCCCCAAGCGCGACGGGCGTCACTGCCACTTCCAAGAGGGGGACAATACGCTGCCGTGCCTTACGTCCCAGAAATGCCGCCGCCACTGTCCCTGCCACCGCCGCCAAACGTCGCGTCAACCCCATCTAGTCGTCATCCTTAAAACCGGAGTTGCGGAACATCTCCGCGATCTTATCATCACGCTCTTTGCGCTTGCGCTCATCACGGGCTTTCTGCAGCGGGTTGCTACGCGGCTTCTTGCCCCCCCGAATGTCTTTATCGAGGTCTGCAAAACGAAGATTAGGCGCATCTTTCTTCTTTTTGCCAAATCGCGCCTCGGCCCACTCACGCCCACCTCGCACCCACCACCAGGCTGCCGCACAGCCGCTGAGCCCAACAAATCCTGTCCAGGGGCTCCCGAGAGACTGTGAGGTCTCAAAGTAGGCCATGCCCGCTGTGATTGCCGCTATGGCGAGTGCGGGGACGGGAAAGATAAAGCTAAAGAGAATGGTCTGCTGTCGGTTGAGCCAGCACCAGGCAACCGTGAGAGGAGCGATGGCAACGCCCAGCCCCCCGAAGATCCCATCAGCCCCCCAGATGAGCATCGGGAGCACAGTCGCGGAGGTGAGGAGAGTTGTCGCTAGAACAAACTTCAGCAGCCGCTCCGTCCCCCACGAGCGCTCCATACTCCCGCCGATAGTCCATGTCCAGAGCGAGAGACAGAGAAGCCCGAAGGGGGAGTATAGCCCGAGCAAGGGCCAGGTAAGCACTGTCCACGGATGGCGCAGGCTCTCGGGCGTCAGTGCCATCCCCGGAACGAGCCAGAGTCTCTGGCCAAAGTGGATGAGGAGAAAGGTGATGACATTGGCAAGGATGAGCACTAAGGTGACGGGCGTATCCCGTGAGCTGAGCTTGGGCATCTGGGGTGACTGCTGGCTATTCTGGTACATGCTCCTCCATTTTACCAGAGTCTGCCATAAGTACAGTGGTTCTATAGCCGTTCACTATTTTGCTATTTTATCTTTGAAAACACCGCATTCGTACGTGCAAAGAGGCATTTTTATACTGAAACCGGTATTCAAAGCAGGATTAATACCCGTATAAGCGCGGTAGATTGGCCTCTCTGCAACTCCGAATATTGGTGTACGACAAGTTCCTGAATAACGCTGGGAATGGCACGGGACTTGCGACATGGTAAAAATATGGGCAAGATTACACAAACACTCTTTGCGCTGGCTGGCCTCGCCGCTCTCGCAAACTCTGCCTCGGCAGCCGCGCCGGTACGGCTTCAAACACGTGTCTTTGGAGGGAAGACGGTTCACTTCGTGCGGGTCAACTTGGACTCAGATAGCGTCCTCGTTCAGCCAATGATTGCCAAGGGCGGTGTGGGGAGCTCAGAGAGCCTCGCATCGATGGCAAACCGGGGAGCCAAAGTGGTACTCACTGGGGCGTTCTTTGATACCCGGAGCCTTCAGCCGATGGGCGATATCGTGATTGGAAAGAAGCTCCTACACTTTGGTGGACGCGGCGCGGCGCTTTGTCTGCGCCGGGTACGCGATGGTGAGGGGTGGGTGGCAGATATTCGTGCCAACGATGGCATTGACCGCCACACGGACTGGGGCAAGAGCGAGGTGGTGTTGGCAGGAGGCATCCGGCTCCTTGCGGAGGGCGAGATCGTGGTAAACCCCCGGAAGTCAGGCTTTAGCCCCCTGCTGGAGAAGCCAGATCCTCGTGCTGGAGTGGGAATCATGCCCAATGGCGACTTAATTCTCGTGGCCACGAAATCCGCGGTGAGCCTGACGGAATGGGCGCAGATCTTTAAGTCCGTCGGGGCTGTGGAAGCGCTCAACTACGACGGGGGCTCGTCCACCGGGCTCTACATGGATGGTAAGGCGCTGGTGGCTCCGGGGCGCAAGCTCACCAATGCACTGGCGGTCTACGTGGAGCAAGACCGACCCGAAAGTACCAAAGTCTCCAAGGCAGGCACTCGTCGAAAGCCTGTAGTGGTTGCCAAGAAGTAGTACGGGTGGGCCGGGTATTATACTTATGTGCAAAACCGTGTCTGGGCGGAGGTTTCCTTGGAGGCCATCGCCCATAATTTTCGTCTCCTGAGCGCCCGCTATGGCGATGTAGCCGCGGTGGTGAAGGCCAATGCCTACGGCCATGGACTGGTTCCCGTCGCCCGTGCCTGCGTCGCAGCAGGAGCATCGCGGCTCTGTGTGGCCACGCTCGAAGAGGCACTGAACCTGCGCAAGGCGGGGATTTCGCAGACGATCTACCCGCTGAGTGCACTACTTCCCGAAGAGGCCGACGACTGCATCCGCGCTGCTCTCACTCCCTTTATCTC
>NZ_JANNYP010000361.1:0-2851 GCF_031410135.1 Armatimonas sp.
TTTTCATCCCCAAGATCCGGGTTGGCCCCAAAGGCGAGCAAGCGCTCCGCAATCTCGAACCGGCGCTCATCCACCGCCCACCAGAGCGGCGTGCGTCCCCACTCATCGCGCGGATTCACGGCGGCCCCCGTGTCTAAAAAATGCTTGACGATCTTTGTGTAGCCCAAGGCCGCCGCGCCCCAGAGAGTAGTCCAGTCATGAGGGCAGAAGCGAGCGGGAGCCGCTGTGTTGTTGATGGGAGCGGGAGCATAGCGCCCCATTCGCAGCAAGTCCTCACGCACATCGCGGTGTTGGCGGAGCTTTCCCGCCCGTCGAGCACGCTTCCAGGAGAAGGCCATGTCTCTATTCTATCGCCTGAAACAGTTTGCTAAAAGTTTGCCATCCTGGTAGAATCCTTCACGATGAATCTAAACCCGGTTGAGATCAAGGCCTTTGTACCCGCACTGGACTTTACGATCTCCAAAGCATTTTACGAGGCCATTGGCTTTGAAATAAAATTCACAGACAATGAGCTAGCCTATCTTCTTTGTGGCAACTGTAGTTTTCTTCTCCATAAATTCCCCGTCAAGGAGTTTGCAGAGAACCTGATGATGCACTTACTGGTCGAGAGTGTGGAGGACTGGCATGCACATCTGACGGAGCAAAACATTGCGGAGCGCTTCGGCGTGCGTCTCGGCGCACTGGAAACCCAGCCCTGGGGAATGCGCGACTTTGTGCTCTTTGATCCCAGCGGCGTTCTGTGGCGAATCGCGCAGAATGTTTAAAGGCGGAGCGCATGAGCGCCCCGCCTGAGAGTTCTACTGAGACTTGCTCTTGTAGAGTGCGAGCCGGTCTACCACTTCTTTTTTGAGGTCATCTGGGACGCCCGCAGGAAGCTTGGCAACCGCCTTGGTCTGCAGCTCCAGGGCCTCCTTGAGGTTTCCCGCCTTGTAGTGGATAAAGGCCAGTGTGTCTAAGATCATGCCGTCCTCACCCTTGGTCAGCTCAACGGCTTTCTTCGCCATAATCAAAACGGAGTCTTTTAGCTTGGTAAAGGGAGGTGGAACCTCCTCTTTCCCTTCCACAAAGGTCCACGCAAGCTGGTTGTAGAGCTGGGAAATCTGGGCGGTCATGATCGGGCTCTCTGTCGCTACCTTATCGGCTAAGGCAAGGGCATCACTGATCTTATCCGCTTCGAGAAGTGCCTTGAACTCTTTGTCAAAAGCCTGAAGCTTTCCCTCAGCAGCCTGCTGTTGCTGGGCTTCTTTCTCTGCGGCGGCTTTCTCGGCGGCCATCTTTTTCTTTGCGGCGGCCACATCCCACTTCCCCGCGACGATCTTGGCAAGCGGCTCTTCCATTTGCATAGGGTGGCCGATCCAGGCAACTTTACCAGCCTTATCCACGATAAAGGCAGTTGGGATGCCATCAGAGCCCGATGCTTCCATCCAGCCCGAGGCCATTGTGCCCTTTTCCGGTTTATCGTCAATGGCGACACTGTAGTTCATCTTGGCTCCCATGCTCGCAACGAACTTGTTCACTTTGGTAGTGATCTGCGGCAAGGTAAGAGGTGCTTGTGGATTGCTCTCCCAGACCGAAACGCCCGTAAAGTCTGCCTTGCCCTTGTATCGTTTAGCGAGCTTAGTCAGGTGCGGGATACTGGTCTTACACGGCCCACACCAGGTTGCCCAGAACTCTACGACGTGAACTTTTCCTTTGGCAAGCGTGACGGGACTTCCCTTGACCCACTTGGCGACCTTGAGTGCCGGGGCTGCATCACCGACGGTAAGCTCCGCACGAGCCGCAGAAACGAGAGAGAAACAGAGCGCCGCGACGAGAGCGGGCGCTGCAAACGAGAGTCGCATGAGATAAAAAAACCTTTCTGAGCAGATATACGGCGAGCCCGTACCAACAAGTTCCGCGCAAGCAAAAAAAGCCCATGCCAGCGGCATGGGCTTTGCTACGACAGGGCGCTAAATACCCAGCGCTTTTTTCACCAAGCCGGGAATATCGGCGGTGGTGTCCGCGACGGGAGCTCCGGCGGCGTTCAGCGCAGCAATCTTGCTGTCTGCACTGCCGCTGGTACCCGAGACAATAGCTCCCGCGTGGCCCATGCGCTTGCCAGGAGGGGCGCTACGGCCTCCGATGAAGCCAACCACGGGCTTGGTCATGCGCTTGATGACCTCTGCCCCTGCCTCTTCATCCGATCCACCAATCTCGCCGACCATCACGACGGCTTTGGTTTCAGGGTCGTTCTCGAAGAGCTCTAAGACATCGGCGAAGCGCATGCCCAGAATGGGATCTCCGCCAATGCCGACAGCAGTGGTCTGTCCCAGGCCCGCACGAGTCAGCGCATCCACGATCTCGTAGGTGAGCGTTCCGGAGCGAGAGACAATCCCGACGGGGCCTTCCAGGAAGATGTTCTGCGGGATAATCCCGATCTTAGCCTTGCCCACCGAGAGCAGACCAGGGCAGTTGGTTCCGATCAGCCGCGTGCGCTTAACACGCTTGATATAGTCCGTGGCGGTGATCATGTCCTGCTGCGCCAGACCATCCGTGATGCAGACAATCAGCTCACAGCCCGCATCCGCGCCCTCGATGATCGAGTCGGCGGCGAACTTGGGAGGCACAACGACGAAGTGCGCGTTGGCCCCGGTCTTCTCCACAGCCTCTGCGACCGTGTTAAAGACAGGAACTGTGTACTTGCCATCATCACTGGTCCAGGTCTGACCGCCCTTACCCGGCGTCACCCCAGCAACTACTTGCGTTCCATAGGCGAGCATCTGCCCACTATGAAACGTTCCTTCCCGGCCCGTGATGCCGGAGACAACCACTTTAGTGGTCTCATCAATCAAAATCGCCATTTTTCGCTTAT
>NZ_JANNYP010000362.1:0-2230 GCF_031410135.1 Armatimonas sp.
TTGACGGTGGCCTAAGCCGCTGACGAGACGCTTTTGAAGGCGAAGCGAGCGAGCTTCGCGGGCGGCAAAGCCGCCGGGGAGAGGGAACCGTAATTACACCAAAAAAAGGACTTGACACTTCTCACAGGGAAGGAGAGTTTCCGTGAGTTGAAAGCGCTTGCCTATGGTGCGGTTGGTAGCCGACAAGAGTTCTCGCCGAATGGGCAATCTTTAATTAGCGAATCAATCCAGCTGAATGATTCGATAGGATTAACTCACCTAATTCGTGGACAGTACTTAAGAAGGAAAAATCCACAACAAGCAGTTCAAGAACTCAATAAAGCAATAAAATTTGGAGATTCTTTGGTAATAGAAAAAGCAAACCTGCTCAAGGGAACAATCTGGATTCCCTCTGACAAGGTTAAAGCGACCTTACGAGCCATCAAAGAACGATAGATTTTTTGGGTTTGAATTACTATAAAAACAACACTGCCGAGGAGGACTCTCCCCGGCGGTGTTTTGATTTTTACAATCCCCAATCCTAGTAGGTGTTCCAGAGAACCCACGGGGCGTGGTGCGAGGGGTTGCTCCCCGAGTAGCCCGCCGGGTTCAGGAGAACCTCGCCATCCTCGACATACTGTCCGTTGACCTGTGGCGCAAGCTGGAAGGCAGAGCCGACACTCAGGTTCTTGGAGTGTCCGTCGAGAAACGCGAAGTTAGCGCGGCCATCGGTGGCGATCTTAAGACCAGCCGGATTGTCGGTGCGAAACTGGGTGGCGTTGTGGCGGAACTGCGGAATCAGCCCTGCTGCGTTCGTGCCTGCCGGAATGGTGCTCCGGGGGTCGGTGACCCACATTCCCCAGCCCGTTCCATTAGGAGTGCCGTCCTGGTTAGCATAGCCCGTCTCGCCAATACAGAGCGTCTCGGCGGGCTTGGCGATCTGTGCCATTGAGAGTCCTGGGGCGGTGTAGGCATTGGGTGGACCGGCTCCGTTGTTCTCGTAGGCATGGGAGAGACCATAGCTCCACCCATAGCCGCCGTTGTTGTCGGCCCCCACAATCACGGTCGCACCCGGGCAGCCACTGTTGCCAACCCCGGTGTAGGCGAACGTCACCGCGCGCCAGGGCTGGTTGATATTGGGGCAGGTAAAGACTTTCTCGTTCTTGACATACGGATAGATCTGCCACTGCCAGCGCCCACGGCACATCTGGTTGTAGCCAATCACGGGGAGCGTCTCGTCGTAGTCTTGAGAGTACATCATGACGCCTAGGGAGAGCTGCTTGGTATTGGAGAGACACGCTGCAGAGCGTGCTTTGTCACGGGCCTGTGCAAAGACAGGGAAGAGAATGGCTGCGAGAATTGCGATAATAGCAATGACCACGAGTAGCTCAATCAGCGTAAAGCCTTTTTGAACATGCCGCTTCGGTACGACAGATAATGACAACATAGTAAAGTTCCTCTTTCTTTAGGGGTTGCGCCATGCCTCGGCGCTGGGATGGTAGACAAAGTCCACACCAATCGAAATGCTCCGGTTGGGTGTGGGGGTATCGGGGGCCGTCAGGCGCTCGTGCATGAGCTGCGCGGCCTGCTTGCCCAGCTCACTCTGCCACTGACGGATGCCCAGAAACGGCTCTTGAACATGCTCGACCCAGTCGGAGCGGTTCAGAAAACCCGCCAGCGCGATCTTGGACTCGGCACGAACGCCGCGCTGCCGTAGCGTCAGCAAAGCCGACTGGAGCGCACGGTCGTTGGCGCAGAAGATCGCGGTCGGAGGCTCAGGGTCACTCAGCCACTCCCGGAAGATCCCCTCACAGTCGTCCAGCGGGCAGGCGGGCAGGACATCGCCAATGCGCCGTGCCCACTCCGCGCGACGGATCCACTCGGGGCGGATGATCAAGCCCGCATCCCGCAAGGCACGCTCATACCCCGCTTGACGGTCACGGATCACGGCGTTGGGCAGGCGATACGAGCAGAGAAAGGCGATCCGGGTGTGCCCGAGGGCGACCAGCTCAGCGATGGCTTGCGCGGTTCCGCCCTCATTGTCCGACGTCACCCGATCCGCCGGGATTCCCGTGAGGTACCGGTCCACAAAGACCAGCTTGCAGCCCGCCGCCGCCAGAGCGTCATAGGCCGCCCGGTTCTCATTCTGCCCGACGGGCAGGGCGATCAGGCCCCGGATTTTCCCTTGAAGAACCTGAGCATGGATCCGGCGCAGGCACTCCGCCTCTTGTTCCAATTCATCGCGGCTATC
>NZ_JANNYP010000363.1:0-2203 GCF_031410135.1 Armatimonas sp.
GCCCTCTTTGAGACAGACATCGGCGGCGCGGGTCGTGAGGTCGTCGCTGATACCGTTTGCGATGCGCCCTGCGGTGCCCATCGAGCACGGGACGATCACCATGCCATCGTGGCGGAAGCTTCCTGAGGCGGGGGGGGTGAAAAAATTACGTTTCTCGCAGAGCTGGATCTTAGGATCGAGTAAGTAGGCGTCCAGTTCCCGGTTCATTTCAGTCTTGAGAACGGCGGCGGCGTTGGAGGAGAGGGTTAGGTAGATCTCGTCGTAGTGGTGCACGGCTTGGCGCAAGAAGCGTTGGGCGTAGAGGGCACCACTGGCTCCGGTAATGGCGACAACGAGGCGCTTACTCACGCGCTCTCCTCATCGCTGTCACCCTCGACGACGAGTTCACGGATCACGCCGGTGGGCTCGGGGAGGAGGCCCAGGCAAGTTTCGAGCACGCGTCGTTCTAGCTCAGGCAGGAGGGTGAGGGCTTCTTCCGGGGTGCAGACACGCCGTCCGACCACGCTATCGGCAGGATCATGGTGCGGCTCGTCAGAGAGCTCCGCGACGGTGCCCGAGACCCAGAGAAGATAGGTCGGGTGAACACGGTAAACCCGGCCCGGGACACGGTTCATAAACTCAATCCGGGTCGCCGCAAGAGGCTTGTAATCGGGCTTGAGCCGTGTGCGCACCTCTTCCCAAAGCTCACGCACCAGCGCCTGGTGCTGCGTCTCACCGCCCTCTAAGCGCCCACCCGGAAAGGTAAAGCTGCCGTCTTTGTTCTCGGCTAAAACGAGCCTACCATCAGGGAGCATGGCCACAGCGTGCACCGAGCGGACGCGCTCCTGGTCGTCTATGATACTAGGCAAGCCCGTGATCAGCCGGACGCGCTGGTGCTCTCCCCAGATCGCCTCCTCCACACGCCAGGCACCAGGAGGGAGACTGGAGGTTCGTTTTCTTGCCATTATTTTATTAGTTTACCCGGAGATTAAGAGAAAGTTGTAACGCTGCCTGTAACACTAGGCGGCTATGCTGGTGCCAAGAAAGGTTAATGAAACAATGAAACTCTCTTCTCCTCAAGCCAAGCGCCTTATCACCGCGGGCGGCTTACTTCTTGCCAGTGTCGGACTGACGGTCGCACCGGGCTGTAGCGGCGCGACAAGTGCGCTCAGTGTCTTTGCCAGCCGTAGCTTTATCTCGGAGGCGATTACCCAGCCAGGAGGTGCCTCAAGCACACTCTCCATCACGACCAATGCGTACCAAAACGCCACGGGGGTCTTCTCGGTCAGCCGAGCGGCCCTTAAAAAATCCCGCGTCGTGTGGCCGCTCACCATTCCTCTCGTAGGTATTACGCTCTCCGGAACCTTTGATCCCGACACGGGTGAGGTTAATCTCAATGGGATCTACACTGATCCCGCGACCCGCCTTGCCTACGAGATCCGTGTCACGGGGATCTTGCCTGCGGACAATAGCCAAGGGACGTTGCACATCACCGCCAATGGGATCGCCCAGCCTGACCTGCCGTTCCGTCGCTCCGACTCGCCTGTGGTGCTCCCCTCGCCCGGCACCACACCGACTCCCGCGCCGACTCCGGCTCCTACACCCACCCCAGTTCCCACACCAAGCCCGACACCTGTTCCGACCAATGGGACGCTCACGGTGACCAATCGTACGGGTGATTTCCCCTCAGGGCCACTGGCTCTGGGCAAGCTGGGAGGTCAGCGCGGCGGCGACACCTACATCAACTTCACGATGGGACAGGGCTCCTACAGCACCTACCCCAATACGCTTATCGAGTTCAACCTGATCGACTCCAGCACTCCCAGTGCTCCCTTCCGTGCGGGAGATATCTTCAATAACCTGGGAACATCGGCGACAAACTACCCCGTTCGACTCAGTATCAGCCGGCAGCTTGGCCGAGACAGCTCTCTCTACTTCAAGCCCACCAGCGGAACCCTCCGGATCACCGCCATGACCAGCACCTCGATCACCGTCTCCCTGGAGAACGTCGTGGTTGTCGCCAACGGTGCCTATCCCACTAGCACCCCCAACTCCGGTGGAGCGACGCTCAACGGGACACTGACGGCCAACTTCTAGAGCCCCAGCTGGCTCCAGAGGGAATCCACCCGCTTCTTGACCGCTTCGTCCATCTCGATCACCGGCGGCCAGGGGCGGGTGAAGCCTTCTTCCGGCCCCTTTGGCGATCACACGGGCTTCTACACGC
>NZ_JANNYP010000364.1:0-13683 GCF_031410135.1 Armatimonas sp.
GTTGGCGGCGGCGGCGGCAGTGCTGGTAACAGGTCTGCTGGCGCTCCTGCCTTCTGGCTGTGGTGGCAGCGGGGATACCAACCCGACACCAACACCAACACCCGTTGGGGCGACACCGACTCCCACCCCACTACGTACCGCAGCCTTTAAGGTCAAGATCGATTGGGGCGCGCGTAGCCGCGTCGTTGGACTCTCCTCGGCGCTCTCCGCCAGGATTACGCTGGAAAAAGGGGATGCCTCGGGAAATGATATTTCCTGGGTCGTGAATCGTCCTGCCGGCACTGGTGCTGTTCTCCAGAGCTACGATTCACCACGCCCTGCTCGGGTTGGTCAGTCCATTCTTACGATTCGCTTCTATGCTGCAGGTGATGCCGGTGGTGAAGAAATTGGTCGCGCCGAAGCATCCGCTTCCGTGCTGGCAGATGGCTCATTAACGGTAACAATCTCGACCTACACAGGTGTTCAATCCATTACCTTGCTTCCTGGACAGAGCGTTGAGGTAGGAGAGACCAAAGATTTGAAGTTCGCTGCGAAGAATTTTAATGGTCAAGATGTTGCTATCACCAACGAGCTGCGTGGTGGCGCTTTCTTCACTGTTGTGGCTGAGCCGCAGAACCTTGAGGCTGTCAATGGGGGCTCCCAGGTAAGGGGTCTTCATCCGATCCAAGCGACTGTGACTGTGCGTGTGGACACGGCGACCTCTCCTCCTGTTGTGGTTGATGTCACATCGGCTACCAATGTGAATGTTGCTCCGATCTCAGGAGATATTGGCTCTGAGTTCCCACTGCCACTCACCGCTACGGTTCTTGGCGCTCCGACGGCCGAGAGTGATGTTGTTTGGAGTATTCAGGGAGGCCCCAGTGTTCTCAATGGTCAGCTAGTCAGTGTGGCACCGAACACGGTCACCTATGTTGCTCCCAAGCTTACCGGTACAGAGTCGCGCACTGTCAACGTGATTGCAACCAGTAAGTACAACTCCACCAAGACTTTCACCGTGCCGGTTAAAGTCAGTGCGACAACCGTGGTTGAGGTAACTCCTGCGACGACAAATCTCTCCTGGGAACAATCTATCTCACTCAGTGCGGTGGTTAAAAATCTTTCCTCACGAATCCCTGCAACGGGCGACTCTCGTCGTGAAGTGAAGTGGGAGATCGTCAAGGATGGGACGAATCCTGTTGGGGTGCTTGTGGTTGACCCGGCAGATGCCAACCGTATCACCTACACCGCGCCAAAGCGTGAGGCGACGATCACGATTCAGGCAATCAGTAACTACGACTCCACTAAGATTGGTACTTGTACGGTTACTGTGCTCTCAACGGTGGGAGTTACGATTACTCCGAGCCCTGCTCCTACACTGCAATGGGAAGATACGCTCAACCTGACGGCTGCCGTGAGCAATACGCCAAACCAGGCGGTGACTTGGTCGGTGGTTAGCCCGACGGGCTTTGGCTCCGCTATCGCTTCGACCGGGGGGAGTACCGCGCGCTTTACAGCCCCCAAGGTGAATGGGGTGTATGTCGTTCGGGCAACCAGTGTCTACGACACCCGGAAGTTCACGGATCTCTCCATTACTGTGAGCACGACGATCGGTGTGAACGTGACGGCTCCAAGCCCGCTGCCCGATCCGCAAAAGGTCTCGATCAACCGCACCCAGAACTTTGGAGTTGGGCTGACGGGGCTTCCGACCGGACGAGATGGGACGGTTTCCTGGACCATCACAGGGCCCAATGGTGAGGCAAACACCGGAAATATCTACGGAAACATCACTTCTACAGGGGCGACAACGGCAACCTACACCGCACCGGGGACGCCGCCTGCTCCAAGTGGGCTCCTGAGAGTGATTGCAACCAGTAACTACGATACAAGCGCAACGAGAACCATCAATGTTCAGGTGGTTGCCGGTTCGCTAGGGATTGGGATTAACTAAGCCAATGACACGATTCGTTTTTCTGAGAACCGTGCCACGTGCGCTCTGCGCGTCGGCGATTGCACTGAGTCTGGTTGTTCCACTGACCGGCTGTGGCGGTGGTCTGGGACGGCCCTTTGGGGGCGGTGTCAGTGCTATCCCCAGCCGCAAAGTTGGTACGATTGATGTGACGGTCACTTGGCCTGAAGTCACTCGTCTGATTCCTGATGCTTCCAATAGTATCGTGGTCAATATTACAGATAGTCGGGGGCGCAATGCTCCTGGCTTTCCCAGGACTCTGGTGCGTCCTACTAACTTTAGTGGTTCGTCCCCGACAACGACCACGAGTACGACGGCAACCAACCTTGAGGTCGGAGTTCCAGGGACGCCTGAGAACTACACGATTACTGCAAGTGCTTTTCCCAACACAACGGGCGGAGGTGGTGCTGCTCAGGCAACAGGTGGAACTGTTGTTGGATTAGATACGGACAATCCCACGAATAGTGCTGTAAACTTCACTCTTGGGACAACCATTCGTAGTGTCGAGATCAGCATCACTGATGGAAGTACCAGTGGGCAGAACCTAGGGAAAGATCGAACACGTGCCTTCTTGGCAACTGCCAGAGATGCCACAAATGCCGTTGTACTTACCACACCTTCCAAGTGGAAGTGGGATGTTGTTGCTCCAGGGATTGGAAATTTTCAGGGGACGGGCACAACGTTTCAGGGGAATGGGGCCACATACGTTGCCGGTGACCCCGGAAGTGTTGCGCAGAGTGTGACGATCCAGGTCACCGAGACTGAGGCAAGTGCATCGGATTCTGCTAATCCTACCCGCTATACCACAACAACAGCGATCAATATCGTGCCGCTTGGCCTGAGTGACAGTGAGTGGGCTCGTTTCCGTGGGAGTAAGCAGAACCTTGGTGTTGGCACTGCGGGCACGTCCATTGCCTCTAGTGTCTCTCAGCTCTGGAGCGGCCCTCTGTCCGTGGCTCCAAGAAACGTGGTCTTCTCCTCGGTTGTCGTAGACAAGCAGGGCGTACTCTACCTTGGTGGCTACAATGAAGCAACAGGGACAGGCGGTGTGCTCTATGCTATCAATCCTGATGGAACCTTGAAGTGGAGCTATGCAGCCAGAGGACGCATTGAGTCTTCTCCCCTAGTCAGCCGCGATGGAACGATTTACTTTGGTTCCTATGATGATGCCAGCGGTGGCGGATTTTTGTATGGGATTAAGTCTAATACAGCAGGGACTGCGGCGCAGGAAGTCTGGGTAAGGCAAACGGCGGGGCCTGTCTTTGGAAGCCCCGCGCTTGATTCTAATGGCTACTTGTACTACGGAACGGGTGGCACAGATCGCAAGCTCTATAAAGCAGACTCTCTCAATGGTATTCCGGTTGTTGGCTGGCAATTTATGGATGCTGATCCTGCAAAGAGAACCGAAATTCAAACATCGCCTGCTCTGAGTGATGATGAGGCCACGGTTTACTTTGCCAGTGCGGGGGCAACGGACTCGGGTGGAGGACGGATAGGAGCCAAACTCTATGCGGTCAATACCAACACAGCGGCACGGGTCTGGGAGTTTGATACGGTAGATAAGTCGGTGACGATGTCCTCCCCTGTCGTGAGTGGTGGGAAGGTCTTCTTCGGGACGCTAGAGGGGCTCTTCTTTGCCGTCGATCAGGCAACGGGAACTCTTGGCTGGGCAAGCTCATTTGATGCTGAGGCGCAGATATACGCCACCGCTGCCATGTCGCCCGATGGAAGTAAAGTCTACTTTGCCACCTTTGACAATATCTCGGGGATTGATAAAAACCGAGTTGTTGCTCTCAACTCTGCTGATGGTAGCCTGAGTTGGGAAACCCCTTCGTTCACGGCTGGGTTTACCTCATCACCTGCCGTAAGTAAAGATGGGACACGGCTTTACCTGGGATGCTACGATGGTAATGTCTACGGAATTAACACGAGCACTGGAGCAACGGCCTGGACGTTTATGACAGGAACCGCCAGTGAAAACTTTGACTCGTCTCCCTGTATTGGACCGAATGGGAATGTCTATATTGGTAGCTTTAGGGGGAACGTGTATGCGCTCAAATAGGAGAAATGAGATGCTAGGATTGAGGGGAGGCGTTGTCCTCTCGGCTCTGCTCGGAGTGTCGCTTCTTGCCAGTGGGGCACAAGCACAGTTTTTAGAGCTGTCTCGCGAAGCCAATGCACAGAAGACACAGACGGCGGCGCAGCGTCAGCGCGATGCTGCACTGAGTGCACGTGATATTCTCCGTGCGAACCCAGGTCAGCCCGTAGACACGCAGGCGCTTGCAAAAGCCGCTGAGTACCGTACGAAGATGCGACCGGCAGCGATTGGCGGTTCGGGCGGTAACAGACCATCAAATAGTCCCATGCTAATGGGGGTTAATATTGGCTACTCGGGTGCACAGTGGGAGTTTTTTGGGCCATTTAACTTCCAACCTGGCTATGCTTTTAGCCAAGGGCAGACTAGTAGCTTTATCTCTGGTCGTGTGAATAGCATCGCTTTTGACAACCGTAATCAGGGGATTTTCTACATTGCCGCTGCGAGTGGGGGCGTGTGGAGAGCGGATGCAACAACTGGGACAATTATCTGGAAGCCTTTGGGAGACAAGTTCGCCTTTCCTGAGACTTCATCCGTAGCCACTGATCCCACCAATGGTCGCATCCTCTATGTTGGTCTGGGAGATTTCTATGGCCCTGGTAGTGGACAAGGTGAGGGACAGGATACACCACGCTTTTTCGGCAACGGGACAAACGCTCTGGGAATCATGAAGTCGGTCAATAGTGGCACGACGTTTGTTAATATTGGTAGAGCAGAGATGACGGGAACGGCGGTATCGGCGATTGCGATCTCACCGCGCAACCCCCGTATTATTGTTGCCTCGACAGGGCGTGGGACAAATCCAGGTAGCCTCTGGCGCTCCACCGATGGTGGCGCGACTTGGAGGAGGCCGACTCTGAAAACCGGTGGCGATGTTCCGGCAGGCGACTGGAATACCGTTCGCGTTTTCAACCCGTACGGCCGTGACTACCCTACCACGTCCCCCACCACCGATCCCCAGTTCTTCTACGCATCCCGGTTAAATGATGGTGTCTATCGCTCCGATGACTCGGGTGCGACCTGGCGCAAGGTTGCTAATACGCCCTTGGTGTTTAACTCTGGAGCCGTCGGGGGGCGAAAGACTCTTCTGGTGACTCCCTCCGCAACGGATCCCTTTGTGCTTTACATGATGGACTCCACATCTGCTGCTGATGATGGCCGTGTCTGGCGTGGTCAGCCGCAGAGCCGCACGGACATCAATACGAATGGGACGCTCAACTATCTCTGGGAGGAGATTACCGGTAACTATAGTATCTCAAATGGTGCTTTCAATAACTGGAGCCGTTCTGAGTACACCTCCGCGATGGTTGCAGCCCCCACGGCATTCCTCCCGCCGCAGCCTCCTCCTCCTCCTTTTGTTAGAGATACAGCCTACACACTCGACATGCTCTACGGGGGAAATCGGTCTATCACGGCTTCCTTGGGAGCCAGTCGTGCGCTGACACTGAATCTTATGAAGGAGACGAACCTGTGGCGTGACCTTGTTTTCTCGCATGATGCTAGTCTTTCTCCTAGAGATCGCTTCCATGCGTGGCAGCGTGACATTAAGTACGATCCCTTTGATCCACAGAGTGTCTTGGTGGCCAATGATGGTGGTGTTTTTGAGCTTCGCTACGATCCTGATAACATTGCTCCTGGATTTGCAAACACATCCGCAGATCACTGGTTCACCACAACGGATATGAATACCTCGGGTAGCCTGACGGGACTAACCATCCCGCAGCGCCGTGAAGCCTTTGCGATCACCCAGATCAATGGTGCGGACTTTAGTCCCACGAGCAAAGACTATGCGCTGGCCGGAACACAGCACATGGGGCTAGCTCGTCCAGCCACGGCCACGGGCTGGCGGAGCGTCGGGGCCCCCTCGCGGGACTTTAGCAATGGGCCTTTTGCCAACCCACCGCAGACGGTCGGTAACTATACTGGAGATACCGCAATTGCGACAACGGGTGGACGCGAGTACGCCTGGGTTATCTCCGGTGGAACGGGTCAGCGCCTCGTAATGGCATCGGACAACACTTGGACAAATGTTCGAGACATCTCGCCCGATCAGTCGTTCACGGGATTAAATGCAGCAAGGACGGCGACAGAGACTCACTTCCCCTATCCCTATAGTTCTATGGATGGTCAGACACCTCCCACCCCAGTTGATAATGGAACCACGACGCAGCTTGCCTTTGGCGCTCAGCCGAAGTCATCGTTCCCCATTGTGGAAGTAGACACTGTCGGAGGTGCGATTGGTGGCCATAGCGTCATTTACACGGGAACCAATGCGCTATGGCGCTATGATCTGAACGCAGAAACGGGTTTTGATGGAACTTCGACAGCAGCAGGAGTGGGGGGACGCTGGCGGCAGATCGGTACCAATACCTTTGGAGGTGTGATTACCGCAATTGCCACCGCGGTAGGCCCTGAAGGCCCACCTCCGCAAGCAGGGCAACGCATCTATGTTGGTACCTCAACCGGCGAAGTGTGGATGACCAATGACAATGCACGGCAGTTCACCACAAACATGTCCGGTCCTGCAACATCAAATGCGACCTGGCGACAGATCAACACGGCGACGCTTCCCGGACGGCCTGTGACCTCTATCTCCGTAAACCCGAGCCGTCCTGAAGACATTCTATTGACTCTCGGAGGGACGGGCGGGGGACATGTCTACCGCTGTCAGAACACACGCTCTACAACGGTGGTTTACACGGATCAAAGTGGTGTTGTGACCAACCCGGCGGATCCTAACTTCTTCACTCGTCTGCCAGACGGTGTACCCGTGAATGGGCTTGCAAGAGATGTATCCGATCCTGTCAATACGTTCTATATCGCGACAGACATTGGAGTATTTGTAACAACAGATCAGGGAACTACCTGGCAAGATGCAACCACTCCGCTTGGACTGCCGAACGTTCAGTGTGTTGGAATTAAGTTCGTTAGAATTGGAAGTGAGAGTAATCTAAACGTGGCAACGTATGGACGAGGAGTCTGGCGAATCAATACGACAAACGCGCAACAGATCTTTGACACGCCTAACCTGAAGTCTACTTTTACGCTGAACCGAATTGGTAATGAAATCTTTGCTGTGGTGACCATTACCAATGTGCAGAAAAAAGATGCCTTAGGAAATAACATTCCGACAGGGCTTGCGGAGAACGTTCAGATCACATCAAGCTCTATCCTGCGTACATTGGCTGTGGGTACTACGACACCACTACCTGTGACTTTGGGAGCCATTGCCGTTGGGAGCTCACGCTCTCTGACACTGCGCTACCCTGGAAGCGTGGGAGTGTCGGGTGCAGCCGCTGATTTTCGAGTGGCAGGAACCTATGTCACACAGGATCCAAATGGAACCGGCCCTATTGTAAATAATACGGCTTTCCCCAGTGTTCGAACCCGTCTTCCCTAGGAGACAATGCAGAAAGAGCCGCTCGAAAGAGCGGCTCTGTTTTTATCTTGAAAATACAACAAGGAACTCTAATCATGAAGGATTACAGAAAAGTTGGAGCCCAGTGGTCAGTTATGGCATTTGCCATGCTGGCTATACCTGTTTTAGGGCAATCCGCATGGGCGCAGGGATCGCGTCTTCCGGCTCCTATCACAGATACCTCTGGGCTCTCTGCTACGGTGCAACAGCAAATTGCTCTCATCAATCAGGATAAGCTAGCGCGAACACCTGAACAAAAAAAGCTCTCGTCGAGTCTGATCTTCGCTGCGAGAATAGATCAAAATCGGCCCGCCGTGTCGGGAGTACCGTCGCTCCAGGCTCCTAGCCTACAGCGTGATATGGTTGGTCGCGTCTTAGTGGATATCAAGGGAAATATTACCACGGGGCTGGCTCAGACCATTGCAGGAATGGGGGGGACGGTTGTAGGGGCCTATCCCCAGTGGAATGCAATGCGTGCTTGGATTGGAACTGGCTGGCTGGATCAGCTTGCCCTCAGCCCCGATGTGCGTATTATCCGACCCGCAGACAAACCCGTACGGAACGCTGGCTCTGTAGAGAGTGAGGGGGATACGGCACATGGTTCTAAGTTCGTTCGGAATACGTACGGTGCAGGTGGTGGAAATAGCAAGATTGGTGTGATCTCCGACAGTGCCGATTTCCGAGCCGCTTCGATTGCATCGGGCGATCTTCCTAGCACTCTTCAGGTTCTCATAGATGATCCAGGCCAGTCCGGCGAAGGCACCGCAATGATGGAGATCATCCATGATGTTGCTCCTGATGCTGCACTTGCTTTCGCGACAGGGTTTCTGGGCGAGGCGCAAATGGCTCAAGCTGTCTTAGACTTGGCAGCAGCAGGTTGTGACATTATTGTCGATGACCTTGGCTACCTTTTTGAGAGTCCATTTCAAGATGGTGTGATTGCTCAAGCGGTAGAGCAAGTCGTTGCTCAAGGTAAGCTCTACTTCTCCGCGGCTGGAAATCAGCGGGGAGGCGTTTGGGAAGGGGACTTCCGAGACGGCGGTGCCGCAACGGGAGCGCTGGCGGGACTTGGAAGAGTACATCGCTTTCCCAATAATAACCTCTTTAATACAACGAGTGTTCCCAGCCGTATTATTCTGGGGTGGTCTGATCCAACCCTTGCTTCGGCGAATGACTATGACCTCTATATCCTGAACTCGACGGGGACAGCAGTTGTTAGTTCATCGGATAATTTCCAGACTGGGACGCAAGATCCGATAGAATTTGCAGTTGCTCAATCTGGACAGCGTGTTGTCATTGTGAAATTCTCAGGGCAAGATCGTGCCTTGCGGTTGTATGGGCCGGACGGTGCGGTGTTTGCCGCATCCACAACAGGAGAGACTTACGGGCACTCAGGAGCTGCTGGAGGCTTTGGGGTTGCCGCGGTTGATGCGAACCTTGCATTTCCTAGCACCTTTTCGCTGTCACTCGGTGGGCTTGTCACGGAGTCCTTCTCGTCAACCGGGCCACGGCGCATCTTCTACAATGCCAATGGAACGGCCATCACGCCGAATAACTTTCTCTTTGCAACCAATGGTGGCGTGGTACGCAATAAGCCAGACTTTACCGCTGCCGATGGGGTCAAGACGACCTTTCCTGGTTCAAGTGGACTAAATCCCTTCTTTGGAACCTCCGCTGCGGCTCCACATGCGGCAGCACTCATGGCCCAGATGAAGTCACTTGATACTCTGGTTATAACTCCAACATCATTTTCTTCTGTGGATGGGAGTTTGCTATCGCGCAGCGAGCTCATTGGTGCTTTTACAAACACAGCACTGGATATTGAGGCTTTGGGTTGGGATGGCAGAGCGGGTGTTGGGATTTTGTCGGCTGATCGGGCTGCCGATAAGCTGGTCAATTTCGTGAGTAACCTGGTAGTCACTCCGGGTATGGATCAGGTGACGTTCACCTGGAAGACTTCACTGCCTGCCGCCTCGACGGTCTGGGTAGGACTCGATGAAAACGACCCCAATGCTATCACTGTAGATGATCCTTCGTTAACAACGGATCACAGTGTCACGATAACAGGGCTAACTCTTGATCTGACGTACCAGTACCAAGTCGACTCTTCCACTCAGTCGGGAGCGGTCTATAATGCGGTCGTGGGTGAGTTTACAACGATCTTCATTGACAATGTCTCGGTCACGGGTATTGGGGCGAATCAGGTAACGATCTCCTGGCGGACGGCTGTGCCTGCAACCTCCAAGGTCGTTCTCTCTGACGGGCCAAGTGATCCTAACCCGATTGTGGTGACGGACTCCAACTTGGTGATCAATCACTCTGTGACGGTTACTCCCATCCGCGAAGAGACGGACTACGACTACACGCTCTCGTCTGAGACACTGCCCGCTCCCGATGGGTTCCGTGGATCACGGAGTGGCAAATTCAAAACTCTGGAGCTCCAAGAGGTTATCCCCATCACGGCGGTTTTGCTGAGTAGAAGTGCAACAACTTGGCAGCTAGCGGTGACTTTGAAAAACCGAAGCCTCTTCTCTAGTGCGACAAATGTCAAGATTGATAGTGTGATCTTTAGTGCAAACAATACCACCACAGTTCTGCCATTTACAATGCCTAGTATCTCTGCAAACGGTACGGTAACGCAGATCTTTAGGTTTAATAAGCTTAGAACCCTTGGCACGGTGGTAAGGGCTCGTGTTACGGGATCCTACACAACGCCACGCAGAACGAATAAGCGTTTCAGTGGTGAGCTGATAGCGACCATCAGGCCCTAGTTGCTTGAGTAGGGGCGGGGCTGCAATGCAGCCCCGCTTTTTTTTGCCTATGAAAACTTTGATCACAGGTGCTTCTGGGTTTCTTGCCCGTGGCCTCGCTCAACACTTAGATCCAACGAAAACAAAAGTCTTGGGAATTGGCCGTCAAGCGGGGGCGTTTGCAGGGGCATTCACCGCCTTGGACATTACGGACTTTGCAGCTACCCTTGCTCTGTTTGAGCAGGAGAGGCCGGAGGTCGTCTATCATCTGGCGGCACTCTCGGTGCTTCAGGCTGCCAGTGGCCCGGAGGGGGCGCGGGTGATGCTGGAGACCAATGTTGCGGGAACTTGGAATATCTTAGAAGCCAGTCTGCGAGTGGGAGTGCGGGCTGTGGTGGTTGCCTCTTCGGATAAGCAGTATGGAGCGCTTGCCACGCCGCCCTACGATGATACGGACTCAACTGCCTTTCTCAACGGAGGGCTCTACGAGCTCTCCAAAGCGCAGCAGGATCAAGTGGCACGGCTCTACGCGGGGCTCTACGAAACTCCCGCGATTCGGGTGGCACGGCTCGCCAATGTCTATGGGCCGGGCGATACACACTGGAGCCGGATTGTGCCGGGGACGATCCGGCGTACGGTGCAGCAAGAAACACCTCGGATCACTGCTGGCCCGGCAGGGGAGGCACTGCGGGAGTATGTCTTTCTCGACGATGCCTTGGAGGCGCTGGTGGCTCTTGCGAACGATGAACAGAGGCGGGGGAATGTGCCCCTTCGGCGTGAGGATGGCAAGCTGGCGCGGGTTGCGTTCAATATTGGCTCACCACACCGTCACGCTGCGGCAGAGGTTATTCAGACCATCCAGACCGTGCTGCGCGAGGAGTTTGGCGTAACCGGGATGGCTCCCCAAGTTCAGCCTGGTACACCGGGGGTCTTCGAGCCCGGCTCACAGTTCTCAAAGCTCGAACGCTTCCAAGCGCTCCTGCCCAGCTATGCTCCTCGCCCACTAATCGAAGGACTTCGTCTCACGATTCCCTGGTATCTGGCCCAACTGCGATAATCGCTAGCGTGGTATCGTCGAGGGCAAGGCGGCCCGAGTCGCGCAGGGTCTGAACCCAGCGCACGAAATCGGTCTCATTCTGGAGGGCTTGGAGCGAGTGCCAGGGCTGGTGTGCTTGCTCACGCAGGATCCAGGCGGCGAGGGCATCGGTGGCGGCTAGGAGGGTGTCGTCGGGCTGAAGGAGAAAGTGTGCGTGCCGTCTCTCGGGGACGCGGCCTTGCGTGGGCACGAGCGCTGGGTGGCTGGCGAAGTGATCCGCATTGTCGTAGGGAAAGGCTAGGGCTAGGGAGTCAGCACGGATCACGAAGACGCAGCTATCTCCGATGGCCTGTACCTGAAGCTGCATGCCGTCCCACTCTAAGCCCAGAAAGCTCGCGTGCGTCGGTTGGCGGAGCTTATCGGCGAGAAACCATGGGAGAGGATTTTGCCGCACCTCGTCCTGCCAGAGCTGTGCGGCCTGCTCTTGATCGAGTGTGCCCGTTGCCACAAACTGCTCCCCCAGTCGGCGTGCCCAGAGCCCCGAGAAAGCATCGGATGAAGCGCCATCGGTGAGGACAAGGCGCTGCCCCTGCCAGACAAGCGCGTCTTCATTCTGTTGTGGTGTGGCGGGATCTTTGGCGAGCGTGAAAGACTTTATCACCATCACTGCCTCTACCAGAGCCGTCCGGGGCGGGTTCCAATCTCTAATGCCAGCACCAGCAGGCTAGGGTCTGCGTTGAGGACGAACGCGCGGGCTTGTTCGGTGAGGGGCAGGCCGTTCTCCCATGCGACGGTGCGCATGTAGGGAGTCAGATAGCTTGCCTTATCAAAGAGCAGTTTGGCGTAGGGATCGTGCAGAGGCGCGGACTGATCGGGAAAAGAGAGCGGCTGTGCAGCGCGTCGGCTGGAGAGATGCACATTGAACAGGGTGGATCGTCCGTTGCCTGTTCCGGTGTTGGCAAGGGCTTCTAAATAGGGAGCTGGGTCGCCATCGGTTGCCTCGCCATCGGTAATGTGGACGATTACCGGAGGGTGCGACGAGGGGTTTTTGGCAGTCCAGAACGCCAGAATATCATGGGCAAGGTGCAGGGCCGTGCACATGGTCGTGGAGCCATGGGCTTGTGGAGTGATCCAGACGGGAGCCTGGATGGTCTCTGTCGTTCCGTCCCCTAAGCTCACGGGACGCTCCTCTAGCATGAGCACCTGCTCAGCGACCTGGGAGATCGGAACCAGCTCACGACCACGTAGTGCTCCTTGCCAAGCGGAGCCAACCTCAGCCCCATAGCCGATTACCGCAACCTCGAAGTAGTCACGGATGCCATCGGACTTGGAGCAAGAAAGAATCAGATTACGGAGTAGGTTATTGAGTGCCAGTGCCACCGCCTCGGCTTTTGTCACAGGAGCCTCTCCATCACGCTCGCCAAAGGGCTCAGCCATGGACGACGACTGATCTAAGATAAAGCAGAAGCAGGAGGGCGTGTAGCGCGTGATATCGGAGTTTGTATAGCGGCTCATGGCTAGGAATACAACAAGTACGGTGCTCTTTCCTTCTCAAACTGCGCAACGCCTTTTTGGTACTCCTGCCAGAGCGCGGATGCATCCCCACCGCGCATAAAGAGACTCCGCACCTTGTCGGTTCCGCAGGAGAGATCGAACATCCGTGAGGGCTCACCGGGGGAGAAAGGCCTGGCGACTCCCACTGCCTTGAGGGCCGCTAGGAGCGTGAAGTTGGGACGTGTCCACTCTGCATTGGTACTCTGGGGGGCTTTGACACGCACGCCCTGGCAGAGCTCACCGGAGAAGAGTCCTTTGGAGGGGGTGAAGCTTGCGGCCTCGTAGCCGAAGCCTGTGACAGGCATGTGCTGGAGTGCGGCAAGAAGCTTCGTGCTACTCAGCGTGGGGCTGCCAACATAGCCAAAGGGGTCGTCTGTGCCCACCCCGATGGCAATGCAGTCCAGCTCACCGAGAATCCCCGTGGCGGCGTAGAGGCGCGCCGAGCGAAGGGTGGGGATATTGGGCGATGTCGGAATCCAGCGGCGGCTGTCCCAACCTGAGTCGCGGCGGCGCAGGCCGGAGCAGGTAATCACATCGAGCTTGGGCTTGAGGCCACCCGGAAGCCAGCCCTTGCCGCTGATCATGCGCCCCACTTCTCCCAAGGTCATGCCGTGTCGGTAGGCGACGGGGTACTTACTGACAAACGACGAGAACCCGGTCTGCACCGGCCCCCCTTCAACCCGCTGTAGTCCTAGAGGATTGGGGCGATCTAGCACGAGAGTGGGCAGTCCTGCCCGCGCCGCCCCTTCGAGCACGCAGCCCAGTGTGGAGAGATAGGTGTAGCTTCGGCAGCCAATGTCTTGCAAGTCAAAGACCAGCAAGTCAAGGCCCTTGAGCATTGCCGCTGTCGGGACTTTTGTCTTTCCGTAGAGCGAGTAGGCAGGC
>NZ_JANNYP010000365.1:0-7831 GCF_031410135.1 Armatimonas sp.
CACCTGCCGTTTGTCCAAGCCCTAATGTGCGGCGAGTCAGACCACGTCACGGGCGAAGAGGGGCTGAAAGTGACGCGCCTCCTAGAGACAGTGTTGCGGAACAAAATCTAATAGGATATTGTCTGAGATCGCGGATGTTAACCATCTCTTTACAATTAGGGTAGTAGCCGGGTAGACTCTAGCAACTCTCTTCGTGAAATTTAATAAGGATTTTTTTCTGTACAATGAAACGTGCATTTACGCTCATAGAGCTTCTCGTCGTCATCGCGATCATCGCGATTCTTGCCGCCATTCTCTTTCCCGTCTTCGCCCAAGCCCGCGAGAAAGCTCGCTCGATCTCCTGCCTCTCGAACCAAAAGCAGATCGGCCTGGCCGTCATGCAGTACGTACAGGACTACGACGAGACTTTCCCACAGGCAGCCTACATGGGGCCACGTCCTCTGGCAACAATCGTTCCGGTGGCGCTTCCCGCAGGAGCGCCTTCGGTGATTACCGTCTATGATCTGCTACAGCCGTACATGAAGAATGTGGATATCTTTAACTGCCCCAGCTACAAACCAGGCCTCGACTGGTACAGCCGTCTTGGACCGCTCTGGTCGGGCGGCTTCCGCTATGTGGGCATCGTCCCGAACTTCGGGCTCTTTGGAGAGAACCTCTGTGGCGGTGGCGGAATGCCCCCTCTCAAGGGAGCCTTCACTCCCGTGAACTCGATGGCGGCGACGAGCTTGCCTGCTGAGACGATCATGTTCTTCGATGGGACGCATCGCAACGAAAACGCCGCTCCAACGGTAAAACTGGGCTCACAGAACTTTCTGGCAGATGGTCGCCACAACGACGGCAGCAATATCTGTTTCTCCGATGGACACGCCAAGTGGTTCCGTTTCGGCGCAAACCCAGCCCCCAACCAGTTTACGACAGCTGCGATCAATGGCCGTCCTGCTGGCACCCCGGTCTACAGCTGGCGTGCGGGAATTACCGTTCCGGTGAGGGGAACGGCTCTGGAGAACCCCACCGCCACCGTCAGCACTCTGACAAATCCCTACAACGACTACCACGGCATCCCCGGCGGCCCCATCTTCGACTCCGAGGACACCACGGCCTGCCCGTAGTTCGGCGAGATTTCCCCGAAGCCCTGCCAAAATCGGCAGGGCTTTTTTAATGGAAACCTAACGGAAACATAAAAAAGGGTAGAATTCTCTCCAGTATGGCAAAAGCAAAACTCGAATATATCTGGCTCGACGGCTACCAGCCGATGCAGAGCCTTCGTAGCAAGACCAAGATCGAAACTGACTTCAGCGGCAAGCTCGAAGACTGCGAGATGTGGTCTTTTGATGGCTCCTCCACGGAGCAGGCTCCGGGCGGCTCATCGGACTGCCAGCTTAAGCCGGTCTTTATCTGCCCCGACCCGGAGCGTTCGCTACGAGGCACCCCCGCCTATCTGGTGATGTGTGAGGTCTTAGACGCCTACGGGATGCCCCACCGCTCCAACGGTCGCGCCACGATTGATGACGACGATAACGACTTCTGGTTTGGTTTTGAGCAGGAGTACTTCCTCTACGATGGCGCGACGAACAAGCCCCTCGGCTTCCCAGATCGCGGCTATCCCGCTCCTCAAGGCCCCTACTACTGCTCCGTCGGTGCACGCAACGCCTTTGGCCGCGAGATTATCGAGGAACACCTGGAGCAGTGTCTTCAGGCGGGCCTGAATGTCGAAGGAATCAACGCGGAGGTCGCCACCGGCCAGTGGGAGTTTCAGATCTTCTCCAAGGGCGCTAAAGAGGCCGGGGATCAAATCTGGATCGCACGCTACCTGCTGGAGCGCGTCAGTGAGGCGCACGATGTCTGGATCAACTGGCACTGTAAACCGCTAGGCGACACGGACTGGAACGGCTCCGGCATGCACGCGAACTTCTCCAACACGGCTCTGCGCACCTCGGGCAGCAAAGAGGTCTACGACAAGATCTGCCAGGCGTTTGCTCCTGAGGAGATTATCCAGGCCCATATTGATGTCTATGGTCCGGACAACCACCTGCGCCTGACCGGCAAGCACGAGACCGCTCCGTGGAACAAGTTCTCCTACGGTATCTCGGATCGTGGTGCCTCTATCCGCATCCCGATTGGCGCTGTGCAGCGTGGCTGGAAGGGCTGGCTGGAAGACCGCCGTCCCAACTCCGCCGCCGACCCGTACAAAGTGGCCGCACGGATCATCAAGACCGTCAAGTCTGCCGAGCTCTAAGTACCCAACAAAAAAGCCCACGCTCATGAGCGTGGGCTTTTTTGTTGGGTACAATCTCCTCATGCGAACCAGCGCTGTCGCGATCTCTCGCAGGGAAGCGGGAGTGTGTACCAACCAAACGGACTTTCTTGCCGTCGAGGAGCCCCTCACCATTCGTGTCAATGGCGAGGTTCTCTCCATAACCATGCGTACCCCCGGTGAAGACGAGGAGCTCGCTCTTGGCTTTCTCTATGGCGAGGGAGTGATTCAGCGCCTCACAGACACTCTCCAGCAACAGGGGGGCGACATCAAGCTTATCCCCGGAATCGCGCTTCCCCCAACTCTGCGCCGCTTTCCTACCCATGCTGCCTGCGGAGTCTGTGGGCGAAGCATACTCCCCCAAGCCGACGAGCCCCCTGCGCACAAAGGAAGCCCTCTCTTCTCCCAGGCACTCCTCCTCTCCCTCAATGCCCTCGTCCGTGCCCAGCAAGAGACGTTCGAGACCACGGGAGGCCTCCATGCAGCCGCGCTCTTTGATACCAAGGGCACTCTGCTCTGCCTGCGCGAGGATATCGGGCGGCACAACGCGGTGGATAAAGTGATCGGCTGGGCACTTCAGAAGGGTCTACTCCCTCTCAGCGAGCAGCTGCTCTTTCTGAGTGGCCGGGTTAGCTACGAGCTCGTGCAGAAAGCAGCGCGAGCCGGGATTCCCGCGCTGGTTGCTGTAGGCGCACCGTCGTCGCTGGCCGTGGCGATGTGTCAGGAAGCCGACATCACGCTCGTGGGTTTTCTGCGCGGCGATCGCTTCAATCTCTACGCAGGAGAGTGGCGCCTTGTCTGAAGAAAAGAAACGGGAGAAAGCCGCGGCGCAGCCGCCTATTGAGACAGACGTCACCCTCGGGGAGCGCAAGCGCTTTGCAGGAGGAAAAAACGCTGTGCTTAAGTCTGCAGAGGCGATGGCGCGTGAGCAGGGCTGGGTACGTGGTGTCAAGACCTGGCTCGCCGTTAACCAGAAAACGGGCTTCGACTGCCCCTCGTGTGCCTGGCCCGACCCCACCGACCACCGGAGCCGCTTTGAGTTCTGTGAGAACGGGGCAAAAGCGATCGCGAGTGAGGCCACGAGTAAACGAATCGGGCGGGCGTTCTTCGCCGAGCACTCCGTGCAGAGCCTCGCGCAAAACTCCGACCTCTGGCTTGATCGTCAGGGCCGCCTCATCGAGCCTCTCGTGCTCCGCCTAGGGAGCGATCACTACGAGCCCATTGCCTGGGAGGCAGCCTTTGCCCTGATCGGAGAGCACCTCAAGGCGCTCGCGTCCCCAGACGAGGCGATCTTCTACACATCGGGGCGGGCCAGCAACGAGGCGGCGTTCCTCTACCAGCTCTTTGTGCGCCGCTTTGGCACCAACAACCTGCCGGACTGCTCCAACATGTGCCATGAGTCGTCGGGGGTGGGCCTGGGGGAGAGCCTTGGCTTTGGCAAGTCCACGGTCACGCTGGAGGAGCTGGAAAACGCCGATGTGATCTTTGTCTTTGGGCAAAACCCAGGCACGAACCACCCGCGCATGCTCACCAGCCTACAAAAAGCCGTGCGGCGTGGCGCGAAGCTGGTCTCGGTCAATCCCCTCCCCGAGGCGGGCTTGACGGCATTTGCCCACCCACAGGAGCCGCTGGGAATGCTCGATCAGGCGACACCACTGGCCTGCCAGCACCTACCCGTTCGGATCAACGGCGATGTGGCCCTGCTCAAGGGACTCTGCAAGGCCGTGCTCGAAGCGGGGGCGCAGGACGATGCCTTTATCACGGCGCACACAGCAGGCTACGAGGTGTTTCGTGCCGATCTGGAGGCGACAAACTGGCAAGAAATCACGGATGCTTGCGGCGTGAGTGAGGCGGAGCTTCGCCGTGCAGGGGAGCTTGCGAGCCGTGCAAAACGTCTGGTGCTCTGCTGGGCAATGGGACTGACGCAGCATAAAAATGGGGTCGCCAATGTACAGTACCTGGTGAATCTTATCTTGCTCCGAGGGATGCTGGGTAAGGATGGCGGTGGGCTGATGTGTGTGCGCGGCCATAGCAATGTCCAAGGCGACCGCACGATGGGGATCTACGAGAAGATGCCCGACGCCTGGCTGGATCGCTTAGGAGCTGTCTTTGGCTTCGAGCCTCCTCGCAAGCACGGCTTCGACACCGTGGAGGCGATCCAGGCGATGCTTGCGGGTAAGGCGCGTGTCTTCTTTGCGCTGGGGGGTAACTTCCTCTCCGCCACACCCGACACGGAGCTGACGGCGGAGGCGCTACGCCAGTGTGCGCTCACAGTGCAGGTCTCGACCAAGCTCAACCGGAGCCATCTTGTGACAGGCGAGACGGCGCTGATCCTGCCCTGCCTGGGCCGCACCGAGCGCGACCTGCAGAGCGGTGGTGAACAGTTCGTGACGGTGGAGGACTCGGTCTGCAATGTCCATGCGTCGCGCGGGAGCCTGGAGCCTGCCTCGCCCTACCTCAAGAGTGAGCCCGCAATCGTGGTGGGCGTGGCGCAAGTCGTGCTTGGGGAGGACTGGTCGGGTTTTACCAGTGACTACGACCGGATTCGGGATAAGATCGCCGCCGTCGTGCCGGGCTTTGAGGACGTCAATGCCCGGGTGCGTGTCCCCGGTGGTTTTGTCCTACCCAACCCGCCCCGTGAACGGGTGTTTCCCACCCCCGACGGCAAGGCGCACTTTACCGTCCATCCCCTGCCCCGCTGGCACCTTGCCGATGGCGAGTGGCTGATGATGACCATTCGTACCCACGACCAGTTCAACACAACGATTTATGGCAACGACGACCGCTACCGGGGCATCTACGGAGGCCGGCGGGTCGTGCTCCTCCATGAGGCGGACATGGCCGAGGCAGGGCTCACCCAAGGCCAGCTTGTGGATATCGTCAGTGTCTTTGAGGGTGAGGAGCGCCTTGCCGAGAAGTTCGTCGCCGTCCCCTATTCCCTTCCTCGTCGCTGCTGCGCCACCTACTTCCCCGAGGCCAATGTCCTAATCCCTCTCCGCAGCTACGCCGACAAGTCCAAGACCCCGACCAGTAAGTCCGTCATTGTCCGCCTCGAACCCGCTCCCACAGCCGCTTGAGCAGATACCGCGCTGCCTCTTCTGGGATTTGGGTATCGCAGTCACGCAACAATCGCCGGTTCCAGGTCTCTAGCCCGTAGCGCTCTCGCAGCTCGTTCTGAAGCAGAATGGCTTGCGGCGACCACTTCGGCGGCGTCTTTTCTTCCCGTAGCCATGCTCTTGCCTCGGGTGACAGCCGGTGCGTTAGAAAATCCTCGACCACTGCCTCCACGGTTCGAGGAAGCTGACATCCCCAAGTACGAAAAGGTGTGCCCCAGTGCCGCCAAAGCGCAATACAAATGCGACAAGTAAGCCAGATACCGAAGCAAACGAGACCTAGTAAGACAGCAAAGAGGCTCGTGCCACAGCGGGGGGCTTCGTGTTCCATAGTGCTATTTTACCGCCTTATGCCCAGACGTTGAGGCAGGATGATCGCGGCGTACTCGCCTAGCTCCACGCGCCACTGGTGCCGTGAGCGCTTCTCCCACTGCTGCATCGCCGCTTTGTGGTGTGCATCAAAGGCGGCTTTATCGCAGCCGTTGACTTTCATAAAGTGCGCAATGAGCTTTCGGTAGTCGAGCTTTCCTTCGGAGGCGAGAATCCCCGCGTAGCCCAGGTGCTTGATGTGATGGCACCACGGACAGAGCGCCACAAAGCCCTCCAGTGTCTGAGTATGGGCAGCATCGTCGTAGAGCCAGACCTCGTGGCAGTGGAGCGAGCCGCCGACGCCGCAGATCGCGCAGCGGCTCTCGTAGTAGGCATAGACCTCGCCACGAATCCAGTCCCAGTCCTCGCGAGCAATCACATTGCGCAGGTTGTTGTACCAGGACGTAGACGGCACCAGCTCCGCCGTGAGGATCAGCTCAGGCAACCTATCCCGTGCCCTCGGTCTTGAGGCGGCGCTGAGCGGAGCGGCGGATGGGCTGGAAGTCTATCTTTGCCAGCTCCGAGGTGGCGTCGCGCTCGTCGCTGGCGGCGCAGTAGGAGAAGCGTACCCGATCCAGTGCATGCTCCAGCTCCTGAAGGGCTTTGTTGCGCAAGACGGTCGCACCACGCCGCCCTCCCACCGAGGCCATGAGGGAATTGGCATCGTAGCGAGCCAGCTCGGTGGCGATATGCTGGCGTAGGGCTTGCGGGTACTGCGCCTCAGTGGGTGTGACGCTCGGGGTAGCGGCGGCCACTTGCCTGGCCAGAGAGAGCACGCGCTCGGGGCGAGCCAGGCTCCCCAGCATGCCGCCCTCCCAGCCGTAGTCCTCAAACGCGGCGCGGCGCTGCTCAGACATGATCTGGAAGCCGGGCACGGCCTTGATATGGTTGTAGCCGTCTTTGAGCCGCTCGCGTAGGGCCTTGAGCGCCTCGGTAACCGCTCCCTTGCTGCCCACTCGGTCACTCTCGCTCGCATTCACGGCTCGCTCCGCGGTGCGTAGCGCCTCTAAACGGCTGGAGAGAAGAGCTTGTAGTTTCTCGCTCAGCTTAAAGTCGTCACTCGCGCCACGCGCCTCATCTACCTGAAGAACCTTCGCTGCTTGTGCATCCGCAGCCTGTGCATCACGTCTTGCCATCTTAGAACCTCCATGCTAATAGACGTTAAGAAGATCGAGAAAGTTACGGCACTCCTTCTCAAAGACTTTCGGAATATACCAAAGTGACTCAGCGGCTCTGTCAGATACTTTCGGAATATACTGAAAGCGCTCGTCAAGAGTCACCATGACTTTCTGGATATAAAAACTCTAACCGTCAAGATTCACAAGCACTTTCGGAATATCCCGAAAGTGCCTATCAGTATTCACACACAGCGTCTGCATACTCCCAACATCTTGATCAACACTGACGAGCCGTTTCTCTTCACTCTAACGCTTCCTACGATCCATAAATTTGGGATTGTCTGGTTAGCGTGGACGGTAAACGTTAGCGTGGACGGTAAACGTCCCGCTATGGGGCGCATTCGCGCCGCCTCCTCGTACCTCGTCGGTAGAAATCCGCCGAAGGCGCGGCGGAGGCACGATGCCCCACAGCCCGGACGTTTACCGTCCAGGGCTTATCACAGGTCAGCTCACATCGGGCGTAGAACTCGTATAGCCAAGAAGACCAAGCTCAGCACAAATACTATAGCTCCTAATGTCTTTCCCAAACCGGAGTAGGGCTCAAGACGCTCGGTATTTCCCCAGAAGAAGTGGGCATGAAGGAGAAATGCCAGGCAAAATACGGGGATGGCGTAGGCAACGACATCTGTACCCCGCAGAGCAATCTCCCGGTGACGCCCCAGATACGCCTCCCCGCGCACGAGTGTGATCAGCGCGTAGACGACACAGGCAAGGGGCGCGACGAGGCCACCACCCCACTTAGGAAGCGGCCCCTGCGGCGGATCGCCTCCTAGATCTATCATGCGATCAGCTCTTTAATCACCTTGGCAGGCTCTACTCCGGTGAGCTTCTGATCCAGGCCCTGGTATTTATAGGTGAAGCGCTCGTGATCTACACCAAGCAGCCTGAGCACCGTGGCGTGGAAGTCGTGGACATCG
>NZ_JANNYP010000366.1:0-2008 GCF_031410135.1 Armatimonas sp.
GCTTGGACGCACTCCAAAATTGGATGACCTCTTTGTGCAGAACTGTCAAAGAGTGTCAGCGCGAGAAGGCACTACAATTTTTGTCCTGTACTTAGGCAATACCCTTTCCGTATAGTGGGAGTTGGGCAGATTTGCATCAAAATGAGCGGCAGCCAGAGAGACTCTCAGCCAGATCACAAAAACCACGAGAACCAGAATCAGGAGTATGATACGAAGGGCAGGAAGAAAGCGACGGTAATAGTCCTGCTGAAAAGCACTTTCCAGCTCGGGCGGAAAGCGCAGTCGGCGGAGATAGCGGGAGCGATCCGCGTCGGTCATAGGAATTATCCTCATAAGTTCTGCCCCGAGTATATACCAATCAGCTTAGAAGTTACGGAGTTGAATCGTCAGTCTCCCCGTTTGACAAGGTAACCTACCTCTCAAAATGGGGCCAACACCGTAGCTTCTATCCCAAATAGGTTTTTGCAGTATAATTCCCCAAAATCGTCAGGATGCCGCCATCTTGGACTGCTTCGATGATAAACACGGAGAGAGATGACAAACACAGAGAGACACGACTGGATAACGTTTCATCGCCTGCAGTTTCCTGAG
Organism: Armatimonas sp.; assembly: GCF_031410135.1. Classification (GTDB taxonomy): domain Bacteria; phylum Armatimonadota; class Armatimonadia; order Armatimonadales; family Armatimonadaceae; genus Armatimonas. The sequence continues at coordinate 592 of NZ_JANNYP010000366.1, forward strand.
CCCGTCTCGTCCATCGAGCGGGTCTTCCCGCCCGTTGTGGGACCCGACTGCTGGCTGTTCGGACCGCATTACGACATTGGTTCAGATGGGATGCTCACAGGAGTGAGCGCTATCTGGGGCGGCGTGGGAATCTGGCATAGCCGCGAAGCTGCGGAGGCGATGGTGGCCGCGCCGGGCGATGCGATGCCCTGGCTCGCAGAGACGGTAGCCGCTTGGCACTGCTTTAGCGTTCCGGTCTCCCATCGCGGTGATGTCAACTGGCGCGGGCATCTTCAGCATGGCGATGCCGTCCGTGCCGCACCCGTCGATCCCGGTGGTCCACTGATCGTCCTCACTTCGGCGGGTTTCGTGTCGCGTGATGCTGAAGTGCTTCCGCGCATAAAACGGTTCGTGGCAGGCGTCGGTGAGGTGCTGGATGCCTTCGGGGCGGAGTAATCAAATCTACGCCGGGCCGCGTTTCGTGCAGGTTTCGAGGGACGTGACGGCTTCACGCTATCGCTTTGGCACTCAGACGAGGGGATGCGGCAGGCGGCCTATCATCCCGGCCCGCACCGCAGCCGTATAGACGAATATAAGTCGGGGCTCCTGGCGGACCGCACCTCGTTCACACGGCTTCGTGCCATTCACAGCTGGGGCGACTGGGATGGCGAGGTCGCCTGGACGAATACGCGACTCTGAGCGGTTCCGCTCTTCTAGGGGAGGCCGAATTGCCACCTAACAATGCGCTGCACCTGCGTGGCAACTTGGATCGTCGGCATGAATATCCTCCCAGAGTTCAAGGTACTTGGCTTGCACACACTCGTGCAGTTCCTCAGAGAAACTATACGACAAAGAAAAACAACCCTCTTCCTAGCGAGGCATGAGCGCCACAGGAAGAGGGTCGGCTGAGGAACGAAGCCGGGGAGATGGCAGGGAGATGGCCCGAAGGGCTTACTCGCTTCTGAGATTTAGCGCCTTGAGCCACTCGCGCATCTTAGCGGCGCGGGCGGCGTCTTGGTCAGGGATGGCGATCGGGCGGCCACGGCAGTCTAAAATCATGCCGACCTCGCCGCCTTGGACATTAAACGTGACGTTCTTGCCCTTGCCCTGGCCCAGATCGAAGCCCTTGGCGGGGCGGCACTCAATGCTCGCGGTCTCGTTCTGCGCGAGTGGCAGAAGAAGAAGCTGGCCGAACTTGACATCGTAGCTCTTCTCCTTAAAGACAAAGGTGCAGCACGCCTCGCCCTCTTTAGCCGTTCCGACCGGCGCGATACAGTCGGCCAGGCGGATCAGACAGTCACGCTCGAAGACTTGCGTGGCGGCCTCGGGCAGGAGCATGGAGAGCACCCCAAGCTGCGGCATCATGAAGATCGAGTCCTTGGCAAGAACCGTATGGCCCTCGGGCGCGTAGGCATCCATCATCATGATACAGGTCTGG
>NZ_JANNYP010000367.1:0-1147 GCF_031410135.1 Armatimonas sp.
CCCAAATGGGCTGCCTACCAAGACTCCCCGCGATCCTGAGGGCAGCAAGCCGGGCTGGCAGATGTTTGGCGGCGGCCTGCTCCCCAACCGGGACTTAGAGTTCTTCAACGCGATGCTAGAGATGGCGCGTAAAGAATGGAAAGTAGACGAGAAACAGCTCTACTGCACGGGGCACTCTAATGGCGGCGGCTTCACCTACTACCTCTGGGGGCAGAAACCCGAGCTCTTCGCGGCACTGGGCGTCGTGGCGGGCGCGGGCGAGCGCCTGATTCGCAGTGCCAAACCGTGCCCAGTGATGCATATTGGGGCGAAAAATGACCCCATTGTGAAGTGGGATCAGCAACAAGCCGCCATTGATGCCGCAAAGAAAATCAATGGAAGCAAAGCCCCCGTTGAAGTGGTGATGCACGACGGCGGTCATGAGTACCCGAGCCTCGCACCCGACAAAATCGTGCAGTTCTTTAAGAAACACCATCGAAGCTAGAAAATGTGCTAAAATGCCGACGATTTGGCAGTGACTTCTAACGAGACCGATTTCCCGGCAGACGTGAGGACATTGATCCTCTCGCCGGAAGACTATCTGGCGGGTGGCATCAAAGTGCTCCGCTTCCACTTGACCAACAGCGATGCCCAGACGGCGCTGTATGTCAAGCTTGCCTGCGAGGCGAGCTGGCTTAGTGTCACCCCGCAAGAGGCCGCCCTCGCCCCCGGAGAAAAGCAGGCCATTGCGGTGACGGTTCAGATAGAAGGGGCCCGCACTCAGCTTCAGGGAGGCGGTGCCCCGGCAAGCCCGATCGCACTCCAGTGCCAGCGCCTCGGAGGAGCCGGAACCTCGCCGCTCCCCCAGATGAGCGCCCGTGTCTACGTGCGGCTCCCCGTGGCAATCTGCCCCTCGTGTGAAAAAACGCTCGATGCCGATCTCACCGATGGCGCGACGATCCCGGCGATCTGCCCCTACTGCTTCGAGCGCTTGCGCCCCTGCCCCATCTGCTCCACTCCCAATACATGGCGTGCCAAGCAGTGCATCGCCGATGAGTCGCATATTGTCCGAGGACTCCTAGATTGGACCGCTTTGGGCGGTGGCCCCAGCCACTTTGGCACCCGTGAGCCCGCTAGTATTGGACTTCCGCCCGCACGTGACGGAGGG
>NZ_JANNYP010000368.1:0-4435 GCF_031410135.1 Armatimonas sp.
TCCTCGCCGGTGATATTGAAGCACTCCCCGACGGCGGCTTGCTTGCCCATCACGGAGATAAAGCCCTCCGCGACATCGTCCACGTGGCAGCTTGCCCAGAGGCCGGTTCCATCGCCGGGGACGATCATGGGAAGGCCCTTGCGCAAGCGGTCGGGGAAAGTGCCAAACGAGCCCCAGCCGCCCACGGGCCGAATGAGCATGCCGCCCTCACCATAGCTGTGCGAGGGACGCAGCACGGTGGCGGGAAAGTCGGGCTCGTTTAAGAAAAGCTGCTCGCAGGCCGCTTTGTTCTTTCCGTAGCCCCCAATCGAGTGATACGGCTCGCTCTCCGGCGTCGGAATCGTCACCGGCGGCCCGGAGTAGACACAGACCGTGGAGCAGAAGAGAAAATGAGCACAGCGGCCCTTAAAAGCGCGAATGCTAGAGGTGGCATCGTCGGGGCTAAAGCAGATCATGTCCACTACCACGTCGTAGTGCTTGCCCTCGAAAAGCGCCTCAAACGCAGCTCTATCGCTCCGATCGCCGTTGAGAATTGTCAGGTTCGGGTGTGCCTCCAGCCGGTTCTCACTACGTCCCCGGTTGAAGCAAGTGACCTGCTCGCCGCGCTGGAGCAGCTTACGAGCAATCGCCGTCGAGATGAGGCCCGTGCCTCCCAGAAATAAAACGTGCATGCCGCTATTGTAGCTCAAATCTCCGAGAACAAGAGCCGCGCCGCTGCGGGAGCCATGCGTGTGTTGCTATGCCCCACGCCGGAAACGGTCTGGAGCTTCCAGGCAAGTGTACAGGAGCGCAGAGCTGCCTCCGTGCGGGCGACGCTATAAAAGTTCTTCCCACGCGCCAGCCGGGTGAGTCCCTGACGATCCGCCTCCACGGAGCGGTAGAGATCCGGGTCGTTGGGATCGGTATCTTCCTCACCTAGCAAGACCGTCAGATTCCGTGAGAGTGCGCGGCTCAGGCTCCGCTCCGTCGTACCTGGGGCATTGCTCAGACCAAACGGAAAGCGCTCCGTCGGCGCGAGAGTGGGCAGGGTGTAGTAGCCCGCGTTGGCCGCGACAGCACGGCGCAGGCGGGCCTCGGGCATGAACAGCACAAACCGGTGGACAAACTGCCCTCCAGCAGAGTGACCATAGAGATCGTAGGTTTCCTGGGTGAGCTTCCAGCGCTTCTGCGCCTCGGTGAAGAGCCGCTCGATTGCCCCAAACGTCCACGCTTCCCGCGCCTGGGGTGCGTCGTCGCTCAGGCCCATCACATTACCCCGGTTGTAGAGCCCGCCCGGAAAGTCCCGCTTCGAGAACTCGGGCACCAGGAGCAGTGCCCCCGCGGCTCGGGCCGCAGGAGCCCAGGCATCCCGGTACTCTGCCGCATTGCGCAGGGTGCCGTGCATCACAAAGAGCACCGAGCGCACGCGCTCCTTCTCGGGGATAGCAAGATGTACCGGGATGCTCTTGAGCAGTACCGGGTCAGAAAAGACGAAACGGTCGGTTACAGGCACCCGGACAGCCCCCATCACTCATAGACATCTGCGGAAATAGGAACATGAACAATGAGCAAGCTATTGGTGACTTTCGGAGCTGCCACGCCACCCTCCACTTTTATAGGCACCAGCTCCTGCGAGGTGAAGGCCGTGATCATCGCCTCTCCTCGACGCTCCACTCCATCGGAGCCATTATCAAGACAATTCTCTAATGTAGATGCCAGCAAGGGATAGAGATTCGTTGCTATAGAGGCATTATTAGTCCAGTCAATACGTGTTCGTGCGTCGCCACAGCTGATGCGTAGCATCTGGGTCTCTCCAGGAGCCAGTCGAGCAAAGCTTGCTGCTCCTTGCACACAGTACACCCGGACATCCGTGAGTTCCTTGCCCGTGTTGTTGGTAACTTTACCGGTGAGAAACTCTCCCTCCCGCTTGAGATCTGCGGCCACGCCACCACCGAGCGAGAGGTTGGTGGTGTGCAGGCTTACACTGCGCATGGCCCACTGGGGCACGGAAAAATCCATCAGCTTGGTGGGTTGACCGGCGGTCTGGAGCTGGCTCAGGCTGTCTTGGTCGCCCACCGTGGAGAAGAAAACGGTATCCGTGGTGGGGGCGGAGAGGCTAAAGTTAGCACGCGAAGGCGAGTAGAGGCCAAAACGGGCCACGGCGGCTCCCGTGGTCTGCCCCGATGTCGTCTCGACCACGGCGGCGCAGCTATAGGAGATAGAACGAGGCCGTCCCTGGCTTCCGACCACATACGCTCCTACGGCAAAGCCACACGCCAGCAGCGGCGTCGTGCCCCACGCCCACTCACGCTTATCAAGACGGCGAAGAATAATATACTGGAGTGGCACTACGGCGATTAAGTAGGCTCCCAGAAACAACGCAATGGTCGAGAACGGCGGGGCCTGAACGCCGGAGCTTTGCAACACCTCAGGGAAGAGCACCTGCCTCGCCGTGTAGCGCAAGCTCGGCTCTTCTCCAGGAGAGATGCCATAGCTCCGCAGCGAGGCGACATAGTTTTTCGGGCCAACAAAGCTCGTCAGGTTAGGAACCCAATCGCCAGGAACCTCCATCTGCCCACCAGTCCCCTTTGGCCAAGCGTGGATATTGCCTTGCAGAGACTCTCCTAACTGAGGTGGCGTAGACTTATTGTGTTTGACCAAGCTCCCCCCTGCATTTACCCAGCGCTCTACAGCGGCATTTTGTGTCTCGGTGAGCAAGACGCCCTCACGCAAGGCGACAATACCGAACTGATCCAGATCGCTGGCAAGTTCGGTGAGCTGACTTGGAGTGGCGGCAACAATAGAGAGGTAGTGATCGGAAGAGATTTGATACTGCTCACGGGGTAAGATCAGTCGTCCGGCGCTCTTATGCACGGGGCTTCTATTACCGTTGAGCCGCTCCCACTGGCCCGCACTGCCATCGTTGCTGACCACGAGCACGCGCACGAGGCGATCGGGTTTGATGGCGGGGCTCCAGCTCTGGCTGGTTAGCACTTCTCCACGGTCACTACGTAGGACAACGGTGTGCTGGAGCCAGGGCTCAGGGCGCTCATAGAACGTGAGGGTTGCGGTGGCGACGGAGGCTCCTGCGGGCAGTGAGATCGGGGTATGCCACTCCGAGGTTCCCTGGCTGAGCACTACCTCGCCCACAAAGGCGGCACCATCGTTTGGATTGGTTACCGTCACGGTGACCGGCTGCCAGGCGCAGGGCATGAGGGCCTTGCCGTAGCGAGGGGCTACGGTCAGCTTTGGTCTCGCGGCTAGAGCCATCGGGGCTACCAGCAAAGTTAGCCCTAGAAGAGCCGTCATCAAAGTCAGGCGTCGCATCACAATAAAACTCCTGTTATCACTAACGTCATTATGGCCTTTTTGGTTACGGCCCTGCCTAAAAATTTACGGATTGACCACATTGCGGGGCGCTCCCGCCCAGAATGCACGGATATTCTCGACGGTCTCCGCCAACAGACGCTCTCGCGAGGCGCGGGTTGCCCAGGCATGATGGGGGGTAATGAGGGTATTGGGCGCACTTAGCAAGGGGTTGTCCGAAGCGGGCGGCTCGGTGGAGAGCACATCGGTTGCAAACCCGGCGAGGTGCCCGGAGTGCAGTGCGGCCGCGACGGCAGCTTCGTCAATCACGGGGCCACGAGCACAGTTGACCAGAAGCGTGCCCGGACGTAGTTGGGCAAGTGTCTCAGTGTTGATTAAGTGGCGCGTCTGCGGGGTCAGGGGGCACTGTAACAGAAGAACATCGGCTTGCGGGAGAGCCTCTGCCAGTGCGTACGTCCCCTCGCGCTGGGTTTTGGTGACGGGTAAGACGCGCATTCCCAGGGCCTTTGCGACATCACCAATGCGGCTCCCAATCGCGCCGTAGCCTACCAGCACGAGGGTTTTGCCTTCGAGTTCCAACAGCGGTGTCTCGGCCCAGCTCCAGATTCCACGTGCCTGCCACTGGCCCCCTGCGACGGACAGCGCATGCCGCCCGACCTGATTGGTTAGCTCCAGAAGAAGCGCGATGGCATGCTGGGCCGTTGATGCCGTCGAGTAGCCTGCGACATTACAGACTGTCACCCCCGCCGCACGTGCCGCGACGGCATCCACGATATCGTAGCCTGTGGCCAGCACCGTGACCAGTTTCAGACGAGGAGCGGCAGCAAAAGCCGTGGTATCGAGGCGCACTTTATTGAGCACCACCACATCGGCAACTTTTAAGTGTGCCGACAATACTTCTTTTGACATCGCTGTATACACTGTAAGCTCTCCTAAGGCGGACAGTGCAGCGCAGTCGAGGCCATCCAGTGCCGGCGAGGAGTCTAAAACGGTAATCTTCACCCCTTGATTGTACCTGGGGTGCAGGTCATAAAAGTGGTGAGGTAGCAGGCTGAAAAACGCGGCGACTCCAAAAGGCAAAAAAGGAATCCAACTCGTTGCCAAAAAAGAAACCGCGTAGACGGGCAAT
>NZ_JANNYP010000369.1:0-14271 GCF_031410135.1 Armatimonas sp.
CGCACTTCTGCCTCGCCTCCTAGAATATGCTGATGCCACCAGCTCGTGTCGGTGCGGGCTGGCATCAGGCAAACGACAGTCGCGCCGTCCTGCTCTGCGCTCTGTTTGGCCTTCTGAATCCACTCCCCGACACCACGGCCATACGGTGGGTTCATCCAGCAGACACCTTCCCACTTCTGAGTGAGGCCGTCTTGCTTGGGCGTGAAGTAGCGCTCGCACTTGGCGTTGTACTCCTCGGCGCAGACATCGAGCGTGAAGCCGAACTCGGCGTTGATCTCGTCGAAGAGGTCTTGTGGAGTGGCCCACATGTCGGAGCGACTGCGGAAATGAACCGACTCGCTCTTTCGCGCTCTGTACGCCCTTTGCCTTTCGGCTGGACTCTCGTACTGTTTCTCTCGTGGCAAGTCTCATCGGCTCCTCTCTAGCCGCCGTCCACCCAGAGGGGAGAAGTGGCCGAAATTAACAGCTATGTTTGTACAGGGAAGGAGGGCACTAGGCAGGGCAGTTCCCCTAGTGGCGGAGCCAGTGACCCCGCTAAGTGTCCCTTTTGAACAGCTATGTTTGTACAGGAGTGCTCCCAAGAGCAAGAGCCGCTCCGCGCTCTTTCTGGGCTGCGTTGTCGAGGCGGGCCTTGCAATGGAACGAAAAGTACCAATAAGGAGTGAGTCCTTAGCGTACAGTTTTCCCCAAAAACTTAACTTGGCACCTTTGCTCCGCTTGGCATCTATCCCCCTCTGAACAAACATAGATGTTAAAAGCCGCCACATGCGTTTTTTGCTATGTTCTGGTGAAGAGAGGACTCCTCGGCTAGGAGCCTCATTTGGGAGAAAATCCGTAATAAGCCCCGGCGTAGACGGGATGCCCGACTTTATTTTTTCGGGCGAAATGTACGCTAAGCCCTGGCCGTGCAGCGTGTGTAGAGGAGGGGTAACGAAACGGAAAATATCATACGGTAAGGTTTTCGTTTCTTGGCTCATGGGATTCGCTCCTGTCGTCGGAAGCTATCGGCCTCGGCGTGGGGGAAGGTGGCTCCACACTGTACGCAGACCATATCGCCCGTGAGCCGGGCCTGGTCGTACTCGGCCACGAGCTTGGGATGCTCGCAGGGCTTACCTTCCCAGGTGGCTCTTCTCCTCGCCGCTTCGCTTACTTGCATGTGTTTTCTCCCCGATGACCAATCAACCCGACAATCTTTGGAACGGAAACGTACGCTAAGGATTCGCGGCTCTGGTCTGGGTAGGCTGCTTGCCGGTGGGCGTTGCTCGGGTAAAGTCGGGGTCTTGCCATCGTGATTTTCTTTTGTATGTCAGGCGATTTACATTTAACTGCTTGATAAATGACAGATAAAACGAAGGGCATTGCTTCTTGCTACTCTTCTCCGTTTGCTACTCTTCTCCCGATGACTCTAGCTGCTTCATTGCCTCGCGGCGGGCGATCAACTCACTGTTTCGGCTCACGATTTCGCGTAGCTTCTTCTCCAAGACGGTGGGGGGAAGAGTCTGGGTGATGTAGCGAGCCACGCGGATATCGCCCTGGTCAAGTCCCATCAGCTCGATCTCATCAGGCTCGGCATCGCTACAAAGAATCAGGCCAATGGGCGCTTCCTCATGTTGCTCGCGCTCGTTCTTGTCCAGCCACCGTAAGTAAAGCTCCATCTGACCTTTGTAGTCCGGCTTGAAGGGGCCGATTTTCAGCTCGATTGCTACCAGGCGGCGGAGCTTTCGATGGTAGAGCAGCAAGTCCAGTTTGTAGGTCTTCTTGCCCACTGGCATTTTCTTCTGACAGGCAGCGAAGGTGAAACCATCGCCAATCTCCAGGAGAAAGGCTTCCATCTCGCGGATAATCGCATCCTCTAGCTGCTCCTCGCTGTAGGAATCACTCAGCCCCAGAAAGGGGAGTAGGTAGGGGTCTCTAAAGACCATGTCGGTGGTCATGCGGTCTTCGTCTCGAAGGATAGCGATCTCCTTCTTGATGAACTCGTCGGTGTTACTGGAGAGGGCGCTCCTCTCAAAGAGCATCCCCTGAATCTTCGCTCGGAGGGTACGAACGCTCCAGTGGTTGATGCGGGAAAGCTCAATATAGAAGTCCCGCTTAAGGGGGTCATCTAAGTAGATGACCTCCATGAAATGACTCCAGCTCAAAAGTCTCGACAGTGTCGAGACAATCTCTCTGTCTGGGAGGCTCTCTGAGAAGCGAATCATATGAAGGACGCTGCGGTGGTTAAAGCCGCTGCCAAATTCTTGTGTCAATTGTCTCGACACTGTCGCAACAATCTGCTTGCCATACTCAGCTCGCTCATTGTTGAGCAGCTCTGTCTGGATACGGTGGCCGATATCCCAGTGAAGAAGCGTCAGCTCCTGGTTGACGTAGCGAGCGACGCTCTCACGAGCCGCGCTGATGAGCTGGCGCAGGTCAGCCAGGAGAGGTTCCGGAGCTAGGATCGGTGTAGTTGGGGTCGGGTCTTTGCTCATTATATTGAATACGCCTCTATGTACGGGGCCATCACACGCTCGACACGGCAGATTTTTGCGTAGCGGCGCAGCTCCTCATGGGTGGCTCGCCTCTCGGTCAGGCACTCCTTGAGTGCCTCCAGCGCGACATCGAGGCCGATCTTGTTGCGGTACTTGAAGCAGTCCACCACAGTCTTTGCGATGCAGGTAACGCGAAGCGCCTTTCCCTCTATCGTGTGGGTCTCGATGCCCTGGTGAAACGAATCGCCCTTGGCCTGGAAGATAGTAAGAGAAGGGTAGTCCCCTTGCGGAACATGGCTTCCGGTCTCAAGGAGCATCCAGATTTTCCAAGGGTTCTGGGTGGTAAGTCCATGAAAGCGCAGGGCAGAAACCAGGGCGATAACCCCGTGGGGAGCGCGAGCCATTGCCTCTAGGAGAGTCTGGTACTCGGACACCTCCGTGTCGGCCAGGGCGTAGAGTCCTCGCCCAAGCTGCACAAGAAGGCCACTTTCAACCAGTGGCTTGAGATAGACCCTGGCGATCCCGCGTGCGCTCAGGTCTCTGGCTCTGAGAATGCCGGTTTCCTGTGCAAGCTGTGCAAGCTGCTCTCTTGGTGTCGCGTGGGATTTGGATAGCGTCGTGGTTAGTTCCATAGCCTTTACAAATTATACCACAATATTAGTTTAATAATATTTTTTGTAAAGTCATTCGTCAAGAGTTTTCTGGCATCCTAACATTTTTTCCGGGAAAATCCCCGCTAAGGAAATTGGCTATTTTTGCACATCCCCCGCCAGTGTAAAATCCGCCTAATTGGTGGCGCTGTGCGGGTTGTAGCCAAAAGACTAATCGGCTATTTTTGCCCATCCCCCAAAAATGTACAATAGGATTCTTTGCCCATCGCACCGGAAAGGTATAGTTGAGCATCACGCAGGGCGAGTGAGGCCACGACCTGGATTAGGAATCGTTGTTATACCCCAGGTAGGTGGAACACACTTATACTAATTTTGTTATGCCCTGGTAGTGCTACTGCTTCTCTTTCCTCACCAGCTTTTCGAAGCGATCCTGACAGATCCACACGTCTTCAAGGTTATCCTTCACGAGCATCCGCTCTACTTCACACAATTTCCCTTTCACCCTGAAAAGCTGGCTCTGCATCGAAAGAGCATGGCAGCCTTCGCTCAGGCGCTGGAGCAGGCGAGAAAGTCAGTGGAGATCAGGGGCGAGCCGCTAGCCAAACTGGCGGAGCGGCTGAGAACCGAAGGCGTGACAGAGATTGCCTACTTTGAGCTCTCCGACGACTGGTTGGAGCGCGACGTCACAAAGGCATTCAGAGGGTTTGAGCAAGAAATCCTACCCTCCCCGCTGTTTCTAACCCCTACAGCTGAGCGCAATGCCTACTTCGGGGGCAAGAAACGCGTCTCCATGGCAGATTTCTATAAGTGGCAACGCCGCCGCTTAAAGCTCCTGGTGGACGATCTAGGCGAACCACAAGGCGGGCGCTGGAGCTTTGACGAAGACAATCGCAAGCCAATCCCCAAAAGTGTACAGCCTCCACCGCGACCGAGGGACTACCCTGTCACGCACGCACAGGCACGTGAGCAACTCACGAGCTTCTTGGCATCGTGCCTGCATGATTTCGGCCCCTACGAGGATGCCATGCGAGCCAGTGACGGGCGACTATTCCACTCGGTGCTCACCCCCGCGCTCAACACCGGGCTACTCACCCCTCAGGAGGTTGTCGAGGCGACGCTGACCTTTGCTAAAGAGCACCCCGTGCCCCTTGCCAGCTTGGAGGGATTTCTGCGCCAAGTGGTCGGGTGGCGCGAGTTCGTCCACGGCACCTATGAGGTCTTCGGGCGAAAGCAGCGTACCACCAACTTCTTCGGCTTCTCCAATGCACTGCCCGAGGCATTCTGGAAGGGAGAAACGGGGCTCATTCCAGCGGACACGGTGATCCAGCGGGTGAACGAGAGCGGCTACTGTCACCACATCGAGCGGCTGATGGTGCTGGGCTGCCTGCTGCTCTTGCTCGAAATTCACCCCGACGATGTCTACGGCTGGTTCATGACGCAGTTCATCGATGCCTATGACTGGGTGATGGTTCCTAATGTCTACGGGATGAGCCAGTATGCCGATGGTGGCCTGATGACCACCAAGCCCTATCTGTGTGGCAGCGCCTACCTGCGAAAGATGGGGGACTGGCAAAAGGGAGACTGGTGCGCCGATTGGGATGCGCTCTACTGGCGTTTCATCCATCGACACCGAAAGCTGTTTCTCGCCAACCACCGCTCATCGATGATGGTAGCTCTCTTCGACAAACTAAAACCGGAGACGAAGGCCGCCCACTTTGCCCGCATTCAGGGGCTGGAGCAGCGCCTCGGCGTCTCCCTTCCGATAGATCCACTTACATAACAAAATAGATCCACTCACATGACCAATTTTTCTACAGAGTCTGATTTCCCTACTGACATTGACGCAATCCGAGCACGGCTGGCTGCTATCGATCCAGCACACTATGGCACCACTCGCAACTTCTTGGATGGCGCAGTGACTCAGCTCAGCCCATATCTGACGCATGGAGTGCTGACGCTCCCGGATGTTCGCGACGCTGCCTATGCCAAGGCCGGGAAGCGAGCGTCCTACAAGCTGGTCTTTGAGCTGGCTTGGCGCGAGTATTTCCAGCGCGTCTGGTGGGAGAAAGGTGAGGGAATCTTCACCGATATTAAGCGGGAGCAGGAGGCCGTCCGTGAGCGTGCGGCCATTCCTGCTGCGATTTTGGATGCCACCACCGGAATTGAGGCGATAGACAACTCGATCCAATCGCTCTATGAAACAGGGTATGTCCATAACCATGCCCGAATGTGGACTGCGATGCTTGCTGCGAACATGGCGCAGATTCACTGGAAGCCACTGGCGAGCTGGTACTACTACTACCTCCTTGACGGCGACATCGCAAGTAACACGCTCTCTTGGCAGTGGGTGGCCGGGACGTTTTCCAGCAAGAAATACGTTGCGAATCAGGATAATCTCAACAAGTTCGACCCGGATCATCGTCAGCATGGAACGTTTCTCGATGTCACCTATGAAGAGCTGACGCTGCTTTCCGTGCCGCGAGTTTTGCAAGAGACGCGCCCTGTTGAGCTTCCCTGCACCCTACCCGCGAGCGACAAACTGACAATTGCGCCGGGTTCAGATGTGTTGCTCTACTCGCCATGGAACCTAAACCCCACTTGGCGAGCGGAGGAAACAGCAACCCGAGTATTGGTGCTGGAGCCATCTCATTTTAAGCGCTTTCCCATCTCTCCAAAGCGCATGACGTTTGTCCTTGCGCTGGCCAAGAATATCCCCGGTCTGAAGATCTTTGTCGGTGAGGTGAGTACGCTTCCTGGTCTGGAAGGTGCCGCCGAGGTGCGAAGCCGGGCGTATCCCGCGACGGGTCATTGGCCGGGTGACAAAGACGCTCCTGTCTGGCTTTTCCCACAGTGGCCCGACTCCAAAGCTGTCCCAGGCAGCTTTATGAGCTTCTGGAAGAGCGCTGAGCGTTGGCTCTAACCGGCATCCTGATCCAACGGAGCACGCATACTGCATCCAACGGAGCATGGCATACTGCTAAGTTCGGTTAGGCTATACCATCTCGGTGTCTTATATGTGAGACAATACTGATACTGATAATATGAGAAAAGAAACTATCTCTTGTTCAAAGTACCTCTCTGGCTAGCACTCTTGACTATAGTAGCCTCTGAGATGGTCTGTCCTGCCATTTTTTGTGTATTGCTACTCTGTGGCAGCTGGTGCCGTTTTCGCCGTATACTATACTCATAGTCACGTAGGAAACTACTGATTCAAGCGGAGGTTCGAACCTCCACCCGAACGATCTACTCCACTGGGAGTGAGGTCGTTTTTTTGTTTTTAGGTCCCCTCAATCGGTCAATACCTTGCAACGGAAGGGTCAATACCTTGCAACGGAAGACTAAAGTGAGTTCAGGGAGCGGGCGGCGCGGTTCACCGCGCCGGGATTATCATTTTAATAGTCGCTGAGTAGACTTCCGCGAATGATCGCGCAAGAGAAACTGCTGCTTAATGTAATACAACTTTTCGGAGGAACAGCCCCGTTAGAGATTCTGCAAGATACTGACCAGTCAGCTTTCTATCATTGGGTTTTTATGGTTTTTTTCGCGAGACGACATTTATTCGAGCAATACACCACCTGATCCCATTGATCACGGGATTTCCATCGCTTTCGATTGGTAAAAGACAAACCACAAACGGGACAGACTTTAGTTTCTTTGTTCATTAAACGTCAAACGTGATTTTCTGCGTAGCGATCAAAACGGTTTGACAAGATTAAGAAAGTAGGTGCCCATAATCCAACAAAGATACCGAATCTTTCTCCATGCGCTTGGGTATCAGCTGCTTTACCACCTGTCAGAAACCAGATAGCGATAGAGCCAATAATAGATACGAAGCCTAGGACAAAGCAAAGGCTACTGAGTTGTTTTAGTTGATTTTTTTTCATATTTTTTTCTCAGCCTACTTAACTAGTCTTTGTTTAGTTAGTTCCCATTTCTAAAGTTGACTCGCCAAAAACGGCATGGTTCTCTACTTTACCTCAGGGCTGAATTCTATGTTCGGACGAAAGCAAGTAGCGGCTCGAAGTCTCCCTGATCCGCTTGTCGCAGGGCCGCGAGATAGGCGCTTCGCACCGCACCGCTTTGGGTCAAGCCTGCACCCCAGGAGAGCATTGCTTGACCATTGTAATGCAGCAAGAGGTCTGCGGCCAAGCGAGCATGGCGGCCATTGCCGTTGGGAAATGGGTGGATCAGGACAAGCCGGTGATGAAAGCGTACTGCAAGTTCATCCCAGTCGAAGACTTGGTGCTCGACCTGATAGGCCACATCCCCACAAAGTGCAGCCAGCGCGACAGGAATCTGGGTCGGAGTCACCCCAATGTTCGTTTCGCGTTTTCGGAATTGCCCTGCCCAGCGCCAAGTGATATTGAACATCCGCTTATGGAGCAATATCAGCCCGCTGGAAGTATACAGGTCACGCTTCAAGGTTCGGCTCCGGAGTGCCCACTGGAGTGCCGAGGCGATGTTGCGGGCCTCGAACGCGTTGAGTTCGCCTTGCGTAGTCAGCCCCGGAATCAGCCCTTCCATCGTGTCGGGGTCAAGTGACGTTGCTCCCTCCGGATAGTCAAAGGTCAATGGCTATGTCCATCCTGGCTATTCTTGCCCATCCTGATCCCAGATTTGGCGGTTCATGGTTCGCACCAGCTCGTCTGCCAGCTCCTGAACCTGCGCCTTCCTATCTTGTGGTGTTGCGCCCTGTGCCTCCAGCGCCATAGAGTGCTCCACCCGTGCCAGAAGTGTCTCTGCGGTCTGAGTGGCCTGTGCCTTGAGGGTCTCTTCCAGCGACCCATCCACGGGGATAAAGGCATAGACCAGGCGACAGTTCATGCCCTCAGCGACTCTCCTGAGCGTCTTGATCTCGATGGTTCCTGCCGCTTCGGACTTCTCCAGTCGTGCGATAGTGGGCTGTCCCACTCCGACCCGTTGGGCTAGCTGTCGTGCGCTCAAGCCCAGTGCCTCGCGTAGCTCTCTAATCCAGCCGTTTCTGGGAATGGTGAGTGTGACGGCAGGGGCAAGCTGCCGGTCGAGCTGTGCCCGCCTGAGTTTCCGTGCTCCGGTTCGGTTAAACATGGAAAAATTATACCATATAGGACATAATATAATTATAAAAAAATGTCTTGAAATACATATATTTTAGATTAAATCATGCAGTCAACGCATGGTAAGTAGCTCGACGGCGTCCCTTTGCGCTGAGCCTCCGCCTGGTAGCTAGTCTCCAGGTCTCCCGTGGGGTGATGGCAGGGCTTGCCTTCCCATGAGGTTCTCAGCGCCGCTGCCTCTCTTACTTGCGTCTCTCTTGTCTTCTTCAATCTTCTTCTTCGTTTTTAGGTTGACTACCCGGCGACTTCCACGGCCCACCAGGACTCCACTCAGAGAGTAAAAGCTCTCCTGCCTGAGCTGCTTGCAGAGGTGGAATCAGGAAAGCTGCCGCGCCAGCGGTCACATCGGGCAGGGAAAGAGTATCGAGCGGCGGCGGGACGTTCTGTTTCAAAAACGCCTTCCACTGCGATTGCTTGCCCATGTCGCTTGCGAAGTCTTGCGTCAGGCCGTCGGGAATCTCTGCGGGGATCGTCGTTCCCTGCCGGGCGAAGGTGTCGCGAATCGCCGCTGTCAGGCGCTCCCCGGTGAAAGCGAACTCGCGTGAGAGGATGTAGAGGTCAAAGAAATCCTTCATGCGGCTGTTGGTGCGCTCCAGCACGACCAGGGCACGGAACTTCTCCGCAATGGTCGTCTCTTTCTGGTAGACCCGAAGGTGCGGAGCGGGGAAACCCGTCAGCAGGATAGGGAAATCTGTCTCCTGCGGCTCGGGTACGGTCGCGTCGCCGAAACCGATGTCCACCTGAAGTGGGATGCGGGCATTCTCCAGGAAAGCGGTGAGCAGCACACGGACACCACCGAAGTCGCTCTCCTCGCGGATGCGCTTTGCGATCACCGTCTCCGGGGCGAAGCGAAGACCATCCTCCTCGACCTCCAGAGCGCACAGCTCCTGAAAGACAGCAGCGAAGCGCTCAAGAGACGGCTCGTCGCGGCCTAGTAAGTCCATGTCGCGGGTGCGGCGATAGGGGTTCTCAAACCAGAGCGAGAGCAACATGGCTCCCTTGAGAATGAACTCACCCGAATAGGAAGAGGCGCTGATGCGATAAAGCAGACGCTCCAGAGCATAGAGCACGAGGATACGCTGGAACTCGATACCACGCTCTTTGCCCTGGTTGGCAAGGCGCTGCCTCACGGAGGCGGCGGTGTTTCGCGCATTTTCCTTGTTCATATAGAAAGCGCTTCCATGTTCATATCGAAAGCGCCTCCATGTTCATATCGAAAGCGCCTCCATGTAGGGCCGCATGACGTTCTCCATCCGGCAAATCTTGGCGTAGCGACGTAGCTCCTCGCGGGTAGCTCGCCTCTCGGTCAGGCACTCCTTGAGTGCCTCCAGCGCGACATCGAGGCCGACTTTGCTGCGGTACTTGAAGCAGTCCGCGATAGTCTTGGCGACGCAGGTTACTCTGACATTCACGCCCTCGATGGGGTGCTCCTCGATGCCCGCATGGAAAGACTCCCCCTGAGCATAAACGAGGAAAAGAGGTGGGTGCTCAATGTGCGGTGGTCTCGCGCCGCGCTGGAGCATGAGGTTGATTCGCCAGGGATTCTGTGTGGTCAGGCCGTGAAACTGAAGCGCCGATGCCAGACAAACGACGCCATGAGGAACGCGGGCCGTAACCTGAGCGATGTCGTGGTTTTCGGTGATGGGCGAATCCGGCAGGCTGTAGAGTCCGCGCCCAAGGTGAAGCAGCCTGCCGGTGTCGGCCAGCTCCTTTATCTGGTGCCTAGAAAGTCCTTGCTCCACGAGTGCTCGTGCTCGCAGAACGCCTGCATCGAGCGGCGGCAGTACGACTTCCGTTGCGGTGTCGTGCTGGTGTTCGGCGATGTCGGTCTCGTGATTCGGGGTGGCTAGTTTCATGGCTTGGTGACTATCAGATAAAATGTCATCATTTATAACAATAAGTATACGATTTATGTTATACTTCGTCAAGGATTTCTCTCACCGATAAAACGTCAGCAGATTTACAGTTCACAGTACTTTTCGTAGTGAAGCGGAATCGTCACAAACGGCGTTACAAAACGCGACCTAGTAGCAACTGCCCTATCTGTAGTTTACCTTTGCTAAAAGGCATTATCAATGGGAAAATACAACAAAACTAAAAGACCACGAATGTAACTTTCTGAATTATTTGGCGCATATCCTTCTGAATTATATGGCACATCAAGAGCAGCCTAACGAGTTTGCTGAGAGTCAGCTCATCGTCCCAGAAACTTGCGTTTTTGGAATACTTAATAGAAGATGGGCAAAAAGCCCCAAGATAAAAAAAGATTTTTTATTGCAGCATTTATATTTGAAAAGTAGATTTCTAAATATGAAAGATAAATCTAGGTTACCAAGAAAAGTTTTTGTGACACCTTATACAAAATGGTTTATTGAAAGATTGGGCACAAAATGTAGTTATGGAATTGAACTAATCAATGATATTCAGGATTCAGTTAATCATATAAGGGAAAAAGATGGCTCAATTCTCGCAACAGGTAAAACTTTCATTTTGTATATAACTGACCCTATCAAACCAGGTGAGCCAGAAAGAGTTTTGGTATGGCATGGGCCAAGTGATGGAGGATTATCCCTGAGAAAATCCGCTGAAGAGCAGCTTATACATTGGGATGTAGCATTTACATGATTACCTACTGAAACTTTCCTGAGATATGTCATACTCATGAGGCGACTTATCTATATTTTGATTGTTTTTCTCTTGCTCTACATGATTTTCTCTGTTCAGGTAAGCCTCATCAAATGCAGCGTGTAGATTACCTCCTTGTTCAGGGGTCGGGTCATCAAACGAATTAACACGGATTTTCTGTACATCAATGTCAGGAAACGCTTTTTTTGCTCGTTCAGCTTCAGTATGGTCTGCAAATTCGTGATTATTAACTAACCGCTGATACTCTAGGTTAGGTGATTTTTCCGAATATATTTCTAGTGAAAGAGATTTTAATTCTCCATTATTATTTCTCGCATACCAATCTACATCTATTGGGTCTATTCCTGCGCTATTAGAAATAGATTTAATACATTCACCCAATACTTTAGGCTCTAAAACAGAAATATTTTTGTTATCAGCATGGTTTCCAATAACAATTTTTGCTCGTTCATTTTCTGAAGCATCCATAACTCCCAAAAGATTCGTTTTTACTTCAGGGCCTGCCCTTAACTCGTTTCTGAGTTCAGACGATAGCTTGAACGTGTATTCTTTTTGGTCATCAACCCACTCGGGCATAATTTTAGTTCTCCTGATTTCTGTCTGAGTTACCTGGTAGCCAACCATCCATAAACTGAGATAAGCGATTTTTTGAGCCGCGAGGCATATTCTTCTTATCCTTGCCAGGCGCTTCTTCTGTCTTGGGGACTGATTTCCAATCAATGACATTTGGAGTAATCTTATCCAAACCCAGACGTTCCCAGTCTTCCTGATCCCATGGCTTGAGATAATGCTTCGATGGATGTATTGGCCGCCGTGCGACTAACCATGATTCTGAAATCTCTTCTGCCTTCTCTGACTCCTCCAATACTTTCGGTTGAGCCTTAGGGATTTTTACCCTCTCTGGCTCAATGTCTTTTTGCCAGTCAAAATGAAGAAGTAGAGGGTCGGTTTCAGGATTAGTATCCAGACCTCGGAATAGCCCTGAGAGACCATTTTGCTCATTGGTTTTTGGAAGATAGAGAAAATCAGATGTATAGAGGTATGGTCGCTCCTCTTCACCTAGGTTTCGACTTTCCTGGAGTTTACCCGCTGAATCAAAGCTTGTGCCTTTTCCACGTTGGGTAGCAAGGCGTTTACCAAAAAGCTCGCTCGCCCACTGCGCAGTTGTAGGGCTGTTAAGCTTTAGAATCGCTACATTGTTGCATTGGCCGCATATTTCGTTTGCCACCTCCTCACCGTACTCGTCACGCATCCCTGAAATATCCTGAAAGCCCATGACGATACAGGCACCTTTAGACCTGCCTTTGGTAAGCAGTCGGCTCAGTCCATCGAGCTGCCCCGCCTCACGCACCTCATCAAGAAAGAACCAAATCTGATTTTCACCTCGGTCTTGTACATCCCGCTCCAGCTCATGTCTTGCAAGAACCATCTCCGTAGCACGCTTAAATATTGCTTGGTTAATCGCATCAATCGCGGCGCGTGATGCTTCATCATTGCCTAAAACTAATACATCTGAATATTTTCCATCTGCCCAATCCTTCAATGAAAAAGTAAATTTCGCTCCCTTTTTCTCAGCCAAGTGCCAGGTAGCTGCTATAGGTTCATATATAGAGATTTTAGAATTAATAGTAGCTCTTATATTGGATATAGTACGCTTATCATCACCTTCTAGATAGCTTTCTTTCAATCTCTTAACGACAGGGAAAATTTCTCCATCTCTTGTTGTTTCTATTGACATAAGAAACCATAAGTATGGCTCGTATAACATTGCTAAAAGAACATCGCGGAAAGTCCACTTAGCATCTTTCTTTGTACAGTTAATGAAAACCAAAAGTATGCCAGTAAGAAGGTCTCTTACAGCACTTGTAAAAAAGCTATTTCCGCTGCCCCTGTCCTCTTGGTCAGGAACCAAAATCGTCGCAAGCTGCCTTGCACTAACAGGGCCGTCTATATCTGCCGGGAGATTCCACGAACAACACCGATCATCGAGTGGGTGAAGAACACGGACTGATGCCATGCCGTTTTCGACATTACTTTCCGTTTCTTGTCGCAATGCGTATAGCATCGGAAGAACATCCTGCTTAGGGTCGTACACCAGGGCACAAAAACTATCATTGAACTTAAAGACGCTTTTCATGAGCCGGTTTATGAGCGTGGTCTTTCCTGACCCGCTGGCTCCAACAATAAGGAAATGCTCAGTGCCCCGACTTCTTGGCAGAGGATGCTTTCCCCATAGTAAAGGGACGTCTTGCTCAAGCATTATTCTCTCCGTTTCACCTTCGTCAGAGGCGCGGCCTCTGACGAAGGTTCGTTGGCTTGCTGCCTAACAGGTTCGTCAGCAGCTCGTTCGTTGGTGGCCTTCGCCACCTGACGTTCTTTAGACTCCCGTCTCGTTGATTGGGCATTCTGCGATAAATTGGAGTGGGCAAGGAGCGAGTCCAGATTAATGCTCTGATACGCCTTAACCATACACATCCTGGCCAAAAGCATCAGGCTTTCTTTTTCATTTTGTTTTCTTTTGTGGATTGAATACCCAGCGGTGTACATAACCACCATCAAAGCTATTGCTCCGGCGATTGCGCCTACGGGCCCCAACACGAGTGATCCTAAAAACCCACCAGAAAGCATACATGCTAACCAGCCCAAAAAGCTCATCAGCGTTTGGGTTGACCTTTGCTCTACGGGGACTTCATCTCGCCGATTGCCGACGAACAGCGATGTCATCAGCCAGGGAACAAAATTTCTCTTAGCCGATATATATTCCTGGCTTTCTAGAGTGAATATCGCTGAGGTTCCAAGATCTGTAATGTGCAAAACGGAGAGAACTTTGCATAGTTTCCCATTACATTCGACAGCCAACGAATAGAACTCTCTTTCTGATCCTTTGGCTAAATCACTAGAGAGCACAGTTTTGAACGAAACCGCATTCAGCTTTACAAGCATAATGCTCGGTGGCGAGGCCGCAGCTGCAAGGGAATTTTCGATCTGTAGCATTGCCCCTGCCAAAACTTGCCTGTGGCTAGCTGAACTAACACCCACGAGACTCATGGGAGATAATTGCTCAACCTCCATTTGGAACGGAACAACCAACAGAAGTGGGTAGCGTTGACCTTCCTGGCTCCCTAGTGACTCCTCAATTGTCTGAACATTATCTCCTCGCGACCATCCATACACTATGCATAGCACTAGAGCAAGAATAAGACAACCAACACCAATTTGCATGCTCGTCGCAAAAACTGAACCAGCAATACCACTAAGAAAAGCCCCATTAATAAAAGCACACAGAGGCACAATAAAATATAAAATGGATTTCAATGGCTCATTGTTAGTCTTTGGTTTCTTTCCTCGCGGCTTTGTTGCATAACGTTTTTGGATAGACGTGCTTAACTGCATTTTCTGAACCTACCTCGTTAAGTTACTAGGTTAGAAGGCGACACGATGGCATAG
>NZ_JANNYP010000370.1:0-4304 GCF_031410135.1 Armatimonas sp.
CGCGAGCTCGCTGCTGCTGCTTCCAGGTGCGGCCCGAAGCTGCCGTGGTGGAAGTAGTAGATATCAATGTACTCACGCTGGAGGTTGATCAGGCTCTGCTCGCACTGATGGCGAATGTGGGCGGGCTCGTAGGCATGGGCCGCCGTGCCGGGAAAGTGCCCGATCTTGGTGGCAATCACAACACTCTCATTCTTCACGCCCAGCTTATCCAGCGCCCGCGCCAGCATCCGCTCCGCCTTACCATTGCCGTAGACATCGGCGTTATCAAAGTGATTCACCCCGGCATCCAGCGCCGTCTTTATCCCTGAAACAATCTCGTCCTCGTCCACATTGGCCCAGCCATTGGGGTTTCCATTGACCCAGTTCAGGCCCCCCATTGTCCAGCAGCCCAGGCTGACCTCAGAGACTTCGAGGTCTGTTTTCCCAATTTTCCGGTACTTCATAGGCTCAAATTCTACACGACGGAGCCTACGGGCTCATACTACCCATTTGGGCAGGAGAAGCGTTTGGTTCAGACCGCAGTCACCGAACACGACTCCAGTTCTCCAAAATGACATGCAGCACTTCCTCACACCGAGGGCAGATGTACTCAACCTTTGCTTCACTATTCTCAAAAGGCTCCATGCAGGTTCCATGATTCCCTCCCCAGCGTGAATAGGTATTTGGGCAGAGCTTTTGAACGACGCTTAAAAGAAGCATATCGGGTCTAGATTTTTCCATCAGAAGAATAGGTCGCCAGACAGTGATTTTCACCAAAGGGCAGCCGTGCAGCAAACAGCCTTCCCATAGACGTTTTCGTTTTCGCCATTCGTCGCGAATAGATCCAATCAAAATACCTACGAGTGCGAGCCCTCCGAAAATAAGACCAACAATCGGCCAGACTTGAAAATAGGTAATCAAGACCAGAGCCGCGACAAACAAGGCAATCCATAGAAAACAAGCCAGCGGATGGTCGGCTTTCTGCTGATTTCTGCGCTCCTGCTCGACCAAGACGAATCTCTGCATCTCAGCAATCAGCATCGCATTCTCAGCATCAGTCATCATCATTCACTCTCTCCGGCGGCTGTTTTTCTATTGCATTCACTGCTTCTAACACAGCTCTACTGAAATCCTGAACTGCTCGATCACAATCGGGACAATAGCGATCATACACACGATGCATCCCATGCGACGACTGCTCGTTATAGCGAAAATGTAAGGGGAAGAGCTTATTTACCGCCTGAAAATACCCAGGCATCATGCTCGTAAAAGGCCGGTTCCAAAACCCATAATCGTATCCCTGCCGAAGTAATAAAGGCGTTCCGTGGACGGGACAGGTCTTACGAAGCCACCGTAATAGAGCACCACGGCTCCACAGCACGACCGCTGCGCTAAGAACATACGGCCAGTACTGGGCCGCCAGAAGCGCAAGTGGTGCAAACACAAATATCAGTCCCACGAGAACCAGAAAGCCCATAACAAGATACTGGCCGCAACCTGTACGCTTGTCAATGAGCCAGTACCAGAATCCCGTTCGTGTTTGCGGAGACGACCTCAGTCCCATTTCTTCCAGCGCCTCGGAAACAAGCCGTGCTTGGAGTTCTTCTGGAGGGTTCTTCGTGTGCCACCACATAGCCCTATTTTACAGCCCCAACTCGCAACAGAATTGAAAGACTTGGCAAAACTCTCACTGCCTTTGGCAATCTCGCGACAGAATAGGCAAGGGCCACGATGACCTATGGCAAGGCAACCTCAGCCTAAACATATTCTGCCTCAGCCTATGCTTATGCCGCTGCAGAGTTGGTTTATCCAGCCTAGAAATACGTTATGCCAAGACAGGAAAATGGGAGGTGGTTGCCGAAACAAGCCCTATGTCGCTGAAGATTACCGATGTCGAGCGGATCACGCTCTGTGTGCCGTTTACGCCGCGCTGCGAGATATGGAACGCTCGCGAGGTCTGGCAGTGGAAAGTCGTGGAGGTCTGCCGGGTGGAGACTGATGCGGGCCTGATTGGCTGGGGCGAGACGCTCCCGCACTATACCTGGGGCCGGGTCTCTGACGACGCGGTGGCACGGGTGAAGGGTAAGAATCCGGCTGATTTCCTTGGTGATGACTCTCTAGGCGCGGGCTTGCAGATGGCGCTCTACGATGTGGTCGGCAAGGCGCTGGGCGTGCCGGTCTACAAGCTGCTCAACCAGCCTCTCGTCCGTCCGTGGTGCCCGATCTCCTGGTGGACGATTGACTTTCCGCCTGAGGCCCTGGCGGAGGAAGCACGCGACGCGCTGGCGGCGGGTTACGTGGCCTACAAGACGAAAGCCCGGCCCTGGTGGGATGTCTGGGCACAAGTCGAAGCGCTCTCTGCCACCTCGCCCGAGTACTTCAAGATAGACCTAGACTGGAACGAGTTTCTGCTCAATGCCAGCAACGCCGCGCCGGTCTTGCAGTCGCTGGATGCCTACGAGCGCGTCGCTCTCTACGAGTCCCCCATTCCGCACCGGGACTTGGAGGGCAATCGTCTTCTCCGCCAGAAGACCAACCGTCCGATTGCCCACCACTTTGGTGCCGTCCCCTTCGCCAGCGCCGCCCGAGAGGAGATCTGCGATGGCTTTGTGGTGGCAGGTGGGCTCGCCAGTATTCTGAAGCAAGGCGCACTTGCCGCTGCGTTTGAGAAGCCGTTTTTCTTGCAGATGGTCGGCACGGGCCTGACCACGGCACTCGCCGCCCATCTCGGGGCCGTGCTGCCGTTTGCGCAGTGGCCCGCCGTCAACTGCCTCAATAACTTCGCCGACGATCTCTTAGTGACGCCGCTCGAAATCTCCGGGGGCTATGTACGCGTCCCCGAAGCGCCTGGCCTTGGGATCGAGTTCGACGAGACCACGCTCACCAAGTACAAGATGGAGCCCCCCTACGAGATTCCGCGCGAGCGGCACATACTCTCGGTTGTCTGGCCGGGCGGGCGTGTCGTGCACTACCGGAGTATGCGCCCGATGCTGTGGGACGACGGCTGGGCAGGCAATATCCCAGTGCAAGAGCGTGGTGTCACCCTGGAAACCCGCCTTGACGATGGTTCCCAAGACTTCGCCGAGCTCTTCGCCAAGACCGAGATCGGCCCGGTACGGGATCGGCGCTGATACGCAAAGATATGCCATTATGAAAAAATACCAGGGTAGCTAAGAAGGATATTGGAGCGACTGTTTCGTACCTAGTCTATATCGAATCGTTTGTTGAATTGCGGCATACTCTTAACTCGTTGGAGCAAAACATTGAAGAATAAAGTACTCATCACTCTTACCGCAGGCAGCCTGCTTGCTATCTCTATTTCCCTCACAAACATCTTTACATTGCCGGTGCACGCACAAAAAGCAAGTGCAACATCTCATGTTCGGAAAGCGACGACTAAGTCGAAGACACCGACGCGTCACGATATCAATACGGTTAGTGGGCTCAGTGCCTACCTTAAAGAGCTGAAACAAGCAAAAAAGGCAGCAGGCGTCAAAGAAAAACTAATCCCCGGTACGAATGTCCGCGTGCTTCCCGGTACAGGAATCTACGAGGAGCGCCTTGCACGCCTTCGAGAGCGTGCTTATCCCAATGACAAGATAAATACCGAGGCGATCTTTCGTGCGATTTCTCAGCGGGAACGAATGCAGGCCGCGACGACGATTCTACAACAGCGCTCCCCTGTTACGTTCGCCGCAACCAGTGGTGGAAATCCCTCCGCGATTGGCGCGTGGGAGTTCATTGGCCCTAAAAACCTCACCGTTCCTTACACCACGTACTATGGCCCGGCCGACTCCGCTCTGACCGGACGTGTGAGCGGTATCGCCTTTCACCCCACGGATCCTAAGACAATCTATATTGCCGCACCGATCGGGGGGATTCATAAGACAACGGATGGTGGTACGACATGGGCAGCGATTGGAGACTCCTTTCCAATTCCATTTACCAGCAGTGTTGCCGTTGATCCGAGTAACCCCAATATTGTCTACGCAGGCTTGGGAGATCACGACTATAGCATTGACACGCAGGGCTGGTGGTTTGGAGGTGCGTACAATGCACGACAGTTTGGTGGAATCATGCGCTCCACGGACGGTGGCGCAACATGGGATCGCACCATGGACTTCCTCCAAGGCTGTGCCATCAATGCCATCGTCACCGATCCTGATACGCCCGGTCTCGTCATGGCGGCAGTCTATGGCGGCACAGCTGCTAGTGTCTATCGCTCCGTGGACTATGGGGCGACCTGGAGTGTAAAGCCCGCAACCAAGTCGTTAATTGTGAATGCCGAAGACGTCGAGATCGGCGTGCGCGATGCCTCGGGCAAG
>NZ_JANNYP010000371.1:0-9134 GCF_031410135.1 Armatimonas sp.
AGGGACGGTCTTATCCACCGGTGCTTCCAGCCGCGTCAGCACCGACCCCATCGTCGGGGCCTTGTTCTGGCGAAACTCCGCCTCGGTGTAGCCTGAGAGACACAGATTCGACGAGTGCTCATCCCGCGCCCCGACTAGCGATCGGATCACCGCGACTTTATCCATCATCTTGGCAAGGCGCGGCAGATGCTCACAGATCTCGATGCCGGGGACATTAGTCTTAATGGGCTTGAACTCGCCGCGAATGTCCGAGGGCGCGTCCATCTTCAGGTCAAACGTGTCCTGGTGCCCCGGCCCACCGGGCAAGTAAATCAAAATAACGGCCTTGTGCGAGTTTTTTACTCCGGCCTGCGCTTCAGCGGCCAGTAGCTGCGGCAACGCCAAGCCACCCAGTGCTCCGACGGTTAAGAACTGCCGCCGCGACAGCCCGTCGCAGAACTTTCCTCCCGCACCACGAATCGTCAGCATCCTAGATCAGCTCCGCAATCGGCTCACGCCCGGCAAACAGAAAATTGGGGCGGCCCGTGACATCGGGGACAGGCGTATTGACAATATCAATGCCCATGTTTCTATAAAGCGTCACGAATACTTCTTTAATATCAATGGGCCGCTCGTCGGGCTCCTCACCAAACTTATTGGTGCTACCGATCACCTGGCCTGTCTTCATGCCGCCACCAGCCAGAAGCGCAAAGTTGGCGCGGGGCCAGTGGTCTCTCCCACCGTCTTTATTGATCTTAGGGGTGCGTCCAAACTCGCCCCAGACGACTACCGAGACATCGTTTTGCATTCCGCGGTCATGAATGTCCTGCACGAGCGAGCTCACGGCGGAGTCCAGCAGAGGCAAGTAGCGCTTGAGCTGGCCGAAGTTGTCGTTGTGGTAGTCCCAGCGGCCGTAGCCAATCGAGACGCAGCGTACACCCGCCTCGACCAAGCGGCGGGCCGCCAAAAACTGATCGTTGAGCATCGGCAGGCCATCGTCCACCGGCTCCAGCCGCCCGACCCCGTAGCGCTCGCGGGTCTTTTTATCCTCTTTGGTGACATCCAGCGCATGGACGAGCTTACTGGAGGTGAGAATATCAAAGGCGCGAGAGTTCAGCGCGTCTATCTCCGGCAGAGTATCTACCCGGCGGCGATAGCGGTCTAAGCTGGCGAGAAGCTGCTTGCGGTGGCTGAGGCGATCTAGCGAGACATCGGTGAGGGTCATGTCCTTCATCAAGTCCCCCGACGGCCGCATCGCCGCATGGGCCATGCCCAGAAAGCCGTGGTCGCCCGGATCGGCCCACTCCATGTGCCCGGCCTTGCCCTGCAGGCCCACAAACGGCGGGATGGTCTTCTCCGTGGGGCCTTCCAGCCGCGAGAGCACCGAGCCCATGCACGGCGCTTTGTTTTGATTCGTCTCCGCCACCGAGTACCCGCTCATGCAGATATGCGAGTCGTGCTCGTCGCGCATGCCGGTCAGCGAGCGAATGATCGCGAACTTGTCCATCATGGCCGCAATCTTGGGCATGTGCTCGCAGATCTCGATGCCCGAGACATTGGTCTTGATGGGCTTGAACTCACCACGAATGTCGCTAGGCGCATCGGGCTTCATGTCGAACATGTCGTGATGCGGCGGGCCACCGGGCAGAAAGACCATGATCACGGACTTCTGGTTCTTACGAATTCCCGCGTGCGCCTCTGCCGCCAGAATCTGAGGCAGGCTTAAGCCTCCCAGCGCAAGCCCCCCAATCTTGAGGAAATCCCGCCGAGAGACCCCATCGCAAAACCGCCCACTCTGCCGTCCACGAATTGTCAGCATGTCCTAGCTTTCCTTATTTGGATAGTATAGGCAAGTTCTCTCTAAAACGCCACTAAAGGTTCTCGTAGGCGAACTTGGGAATCTGGGTGGCGAGCTTGCCGCCGCTGACATCCACCATGGTGCCGGTGATGTAGCGCGCCAGATCCGAGGCTAGGAAACAGATTAGGTTGGCGACGTCCTGCGGATCGCCCCAGCGCCGGAGCGTGAGGGTGTCGAGCAGATTGGACTGGACGTCCTCAGGGCGCTCGGTGAAGTGGTTGATCTCGGTGGGGATCATGCCCGGCGAGTAGCAGTTCACGGTCACGTCCCATGGCCCCAGCTCACCGGCCAGCACACGGGTGAAGTAGTGCACGCCCGCCTTGGACGCGGCGTACGGCGCGCTGCCAATCGAGGGAATAATCGCGGCAAATGACGCGGCGTTGAGGATGCTTCCCCGCTTCTGCGCCTTCATCACCGGGATCACGGCCTGGCACATCAGAAACGTCCCCTTGAGATTGATATCCATGTTGGCGTCCCACGCCGCTTCGGTCATGGTCTCAATTGGCCCGCTGATCGAGACACCCGCGTTGTTGACCAGCGTGTCCACGCGGCCAAACTCGGCGACGATCTTGGCGATCAGCTCTTTGCACTGCTCGGGGCTGCGCACATCGGCAATGTGCTGGGCACCGCGCCAGCCATTGGCATTCCAGTCGGCCTTGACGGCATCGAGTAAGTCTGTACGGATATCAGTAACAACGACGATAGCGCCCTCTGCGGCTAGGGTTCGGGCGATGGAGTTGCCAATGCCCCGGCCTGCGCCGGTAACAATCGCGACTTGGTTTTTGAGATTAATTTCCATAGTGGTATGTCTTAGCGCACCGGCTTGCGGTGCGAGAAGATATTGAGGCCCAGCCAGCCCCAGAAGAGCAGGTGCAGGCCGATACTAAAAATAGGCATTGCAAACGGCTGGCAAAGCGCAACAACGCCTAGCAAGAGCAGTGCAATGCTAAGAAACTCTGCCATCTGGGCAAATCTACCGCTCAGCATTGATATTAAGCTCCGTTTTCTTGTCAAAGAGATGCGAGCGGCTCTGGTTGATCCGAGCGTGTAGTATCTGGCCTAGCGCAGGACGAAACGTCGGGGTGGTGCGCACCTTCACGATATGCCCCGCCAGCGCGACATTGATAATGTTCTCCGAGCCCAGCAGCTCGACGACCTCCACGGTTACGGGCAAGCTTCCGGGCATTCCGGCCTCGACAAAGGCAATGTCCTCAGGGCGCACGCCGAGCACCAAGCTAGTCTCGCCCGTCGGGGTGCTGGCAAAGCGGCCCTTGCCGTCGTTGTCCAGGCTCAGCTCCACTTTTCCCGCTTCTTCCGTGGGAATGAGTAAGAGGCTGTCGCCGGAGCGCTGGCAGGGGACAAAGTTCATCGCAGGGGAGCCGATAAAGCCTGCCACAAAGAGGTTGCGCGGGTTGTCGTAGACCTCCATTGGGGTGCCTGCTTGCTGAAGGAGTCCGACGTACATAATGGCAATCCGATCCCCCATGCTCATCGCTTCGAGCTGGTCGTGGGTGACATAGATCGTGGTTGCGCCTAAGTCCGTCTGGAGCTTCTTGATCTCGGCGCGCATCTCGGTTCTAAGCTTGGCATCGAGCGCGGAGAGGGGCTCGTCCATCAGAAACACCTGGGGACGGCGCACGATCGCGCGGCCAATGGTCACGCGCTGCTGCTCGCCGCCGGAGAGCTGGGTCGGCTTGCGGTCGAGTTTATCGGTGATGTGCAGCATCCGTGCTGCGATCATCACGCGCTCGTCAATCACCGACTGCGCGGTTTTCACGGCGCGGAGCGGGAAGCTCAGGTTCTCGCGAACCGTCATGTGCGGGTAGAGAGAAAACGACTGGAACACAAAGGCAATGTCACGCTCTGCGGGCTGCTTGTGCGTCACTTCCTCCTCGCCAATTCGGATCGTCCCACCGTCGGGAAGTTCCAGACCGGCAATGCACCGAAGTGTGGTGGTCTTACCACAGCCCGAAGGCCCTAGAAAGACCATGAACTCGCCGTCTTCCACGGAGAGGTCCATTCCCTTTACCGCGACCACTTGGTCGTACTTCTTAATCAGTTGCTCAACGCGAACGCTTGCCATCAATGCTCCCAAGGAAAATTCGTCCCCCTAGTGTACCAGACCTTTCCCTCGTTGGAAGCGATACAATTCCCTATGCGCACCAAAGCAAAACTAATCCTCGGTGCCCTCGGCTTCGTTGCCGCCACCACGGGTCTTGTGATTTGGCAGTCCACACCCCCACGCCTCGAAACCATCGCTCGCCGTCTGCCCTTCACGGATTTGGGGCATCTAAGTCCCTGTTGGATTTCTCCACACGAGCTGGTGACTGTGGTCGGTGACGGTGACAATGAGTATCAGCTTCAGGTACTCAATCTGACAACAGGGACTCAGCGCACGATTCTCGCCACTAAAACGCAAAGTACTCTTTTCCTGCTTTGGCCGATTCGGCTTCTGACAGATGCTTCGCCTGATGGTAGATGGCTTCTTCTGTCCGATTCTACCAAGAAAAGTAAAAAAATCAGAAAAGGCCAGAGATGGGTACAACACGACTGGCTTCTTCTACATCCCGATGGTACAGGGGCTCGTCATTTTTCCGCCCCGGAGTCTCTTTCCGCAGGCCCGTTTTGGCTCCCAGATAGCCGTGGTTTTACGACTTACGAGATGGGTATTGAAAAAAAACGAGAAGAAAGGACGATCTTTTCTGAGCAGGTGACTTACTTCACGGATGGGCGAGTGCCAACACGTACTCGCTTGGCACGGTACCCCGACTTCCAAAATTTCGCGTTTCAGGTTGTCGTCCAGCCTGACGGCTCGATTTTCCAACAAGACTTAGAGGACTCGCTTCTGTTCTTTCGCATTGACCGGAATCAGCCTGAGGCCCGTACACCTTATAGGTTCGCACTGCCTACAGGGCGGGAGAGTGCCGAGATTCAACAGACAGCTCTGACCCGCGATGGTCAAACACTGGTAGCGACCCTACGGGTACAGGCGAGCGCGATCCCCGAGCGTGAGACGTGGGAGGTGCTCCTCAAGCGGAAACTCACGATCGCCTACGACGAGTTGTGGATACTGCCCTCGGGTAGCCAGAAAGCAAAACTTCTCTTACGCCAGCCGGTCACCTCGGAGAGAAACAGTTCCTTTTCACTTGTATCCGTTACCCCTGATAGCAAGTATGCCTTGCTTCAAGGAGAGAACAAAGCGTACTATCTGCTCCCGCTTTAGCGCAGGAGAATCACGCTACGGGCAGGAATGGGGCGGTCAAGGGGGCCGTTGGGCGCAATGACAGCTAGGGGTAGGCCGGGGGCGATATTGACTGTGCCACCGCGCCCGCTCTGGGAGACGAAGCGGGTCTGGGCGCTGAGCTTAAGAGTCACGGAGATGGGGCGAGGAAGCTCCTGCTCGGACGCTCCGTAGGACTGAGCACGCACCACACGCAGGGTCAGGAGCTCCTTGCTTTTCTCCATCTTCTCCACGGTTCCGACGAGCTTTAAGTCGCCGGGGCGCAGGTCGAGGGGGCTGTAGTCCGCCTCACTCGCGCCGCCCGTGGTGAAGCGCCAGCGCCGGGTTACTTCTTTGGCAATCACTTCGACAATGTAGGTTGTTGCGGGTTGCAGGGGCACAAGCGGCACCAACAGGCAGGCATAGGTCAGCTCGCGGTCTTGGCCGGGGGTATTGACCTGGCACTTCACTTCGGCACCATCAGCCGTGGTCAAGCGCGCACTCTGGACGGTTAGCTTGGGCGATGATCCGCTGAAGTGGGCCAGCAAAATAGGGTAACCCACCACCTTGGGCGGGTTCGAGAGAAAGCGGGTCGGGGAGGGGATTTCGTCGTTGCGCCACGTGGTTGGAACGCCGGTCTCACCGTCGTAGGGGCTCATCACGGTTCCTGGCACTCCATCGCCGCCAAAGAGTAGCCCCGAAGCACGACCGCTATGCCCCGCCCCAAAGAGCAGTGGGCCAGGGCGCAAGAATGGCAAGCGGTGGTAGGGAGCATCAAAGAGGCCACGAACCGCTTTGTCTGCTCCCCCATCCGCAAGGCTCACAGCCTCGGCAAGAGTCGCTAAGAAGCCAAAGGCCTGTGCCCGTGCCAGCGGAGTCTCCCCCACAAAGCCGGGCTTGTTGGGGCTCTGCGTGTGCCCGATCAGGTTGTTCTTATCCAAGTAGGCTGCGTGGGCTTGCGCTGCTGCACAGAGCCGAGGGTCGAGCTGAAGCGCTGCCAACCCCAGACGTGCCCGAAGCCGATTGACCGCAGTTAGCGCTTCACCTGCCCAGGCAGAGGGAGGTGGGAGAGTGGCGATTGCCCCTGCTCCGACGGTAAATGTCCAGCTCACCTCAGGGTCTTTTTGCTTCGGAGAGAGCGTCACGCGGCAGCGAACCGAGTAGGTTCCCGGCGAGAGCGGCGCAGGTGGCGTGGCTCGCACGGCCCCACTCTCGTAGCGTGCCTCCAGTGGCTGGCCATTGAGCAGTAGCTCCATAGCGGTAATCTGGGCGCCATTTTTGGGCAAGAGGGGCCAGCTCAGCTCGGGGCGGGATACCCGCAACGTCCCCTGTGGCCCGGGTGTTTGGTAAGCGTACTGCATGGCCGGAGAGTTGGCGGGAGCGTGTGGGAATCGAACCCACCCAGGATGACATCATCACCCCACACACGGTTTTGAAGACCGGGAAGGCCACCAGACCCCATTCGCCCCCAGAAAAACAAGAACAGTACGATTATATCGTACGCAGTAGCTTTTCGATGCTCGTGCTACCCTCACTGCCGTTGTTAAGCACCTTGCCATCGGGATCGAGAAGAAAGAGCCTTGGAAAGCCCGCTAGTCCATATGCATCGGAGAGCTTTTGCAAGGCCAGAACTGTCGAGAGCTGGAGCTTGTTGCGCTGGATGAAGTTCGTCACTTGCTCGCGTGTGTCACCGATATTTTTGGAGAGACAGGCGACACCTGAGGCCTCACTGGCATAGTATCTGCGAGAGTCCTTTTTAATGGCTATCTCAGAAGGGCTCCAAACATTTTATTGCTATAGTCGAGGAATGGGCTGGTACCAGGGTCTACAGCTGCAGCTTGCAGAACGCAAGGAACAGGGAGTGTTGTCTCTGAGGATTCCAGGGCTCAGGCATCCAATTTACTGCCGCGCAAACCGAGTGGATCGTTTTGCTCTCGTTGAGGTCTTATTTGAAAGGCACAACGTGATTGCTCTTGCTGAGCCTCCTCAGGTAATTTTTGATGTGGGTGCAAATGTAGGTTATTCTGCTGTACTCTACGCCAATCTCTATCCCCAAGCAAAAATTATTGCACTTGAGCCTGCTCCGGAGAACTATCAAGTCGCCAGTAGAAATGTCTCCTATTATCCCAATATTACCTTGATTGCAGGAGCGCTCTGGCCTATCCCCACCATGCTGTCGATTGCGAACCGAGCGGACTGCTCCTGGGCCTACCAGATGCACGAAAAAGCGGGGAGTGAGAGCATTCGTGGCTGGACAATGCCTGAACTTCTGGAGAAGTTTGGGCTAAGACGAGTTGATTTTCTTAAGGTAGACATTATGGGCGCGGAGGAGTTTGTGTTTGCAGGGTCGCCTGCGTGGCTTGAAGCCATCCAGGTCGCTCTCATCAAGCCACACAGTACTGCTGCCCATGATGTGTTGTGCGCGGCCTTTGATTCTATTGATGTTGCAAGCCACAAACACGGCGACAAGCTACTCTTTCGGCGAGCCTCGCTCTAAAATCTGCTACAATTTCTTCATGGAACTCACGATTTTTGGGACGGCGGCCGCTGAGGGCTGGCCTGCTCCATTTTGCCGCTGCCCTGCCTGCCAAGAGGCCCGCCGTCGGGGTGGGCCGAATCTCCGTGCTCGCTCGGGGGCGATCTTAGACAACGATCTCAAGATTGATTTTTCGGCGGATACCGTGATGCAGATGCTGCGCACCGGGCGCGATCTCACGGAAGTCCGAAGCATCGTCTTTACGCACCAGCACTCGGACCATATCGTCCCCTCGGAACTAGAGTGGGCCTCGGGGCCGTTTACCAATACGCCACCCGCGCAGCCGATCATGGTTTTTGGCAACGCGCAGGTGATGGAGATGCTCCACCAGCAGTTCCCGAGCCCAGCAAAGGCGAACTTTGAGTTTCGTCCCGCACTGGAGGCGCTCGTTCCCATCATAACCCCGATGGGCGACACGATCTTGCCCCTGCCTGCGGATCACGCGCCGGGGGCTTTTGTGCTGTGCATCACCCGCAGCAACGGCAAGTCTATTTTCTACGGCCACGACTCCGGACTCTACCCGGAGGCGACTCTTGTGGCGCTAGGTCAAGGTGCGCCGCTGGATATCGCGGTCTTTGACTGCACTTATGGCGGAGCCAAGAGTAGTAACCGAGGACACATGGGCGTAGACGGCGTGGTTCAGATGGCCCAGGCGCTTCGTGACTGCGGCGCGGCCACCGAGAAAACCAAGCTAATCGCCACGCACTTCTCGCATAACGGCGGCCTGATGCACGAGGAGCTGGTCGAGGCGTTTTTGCCGCATGGAATCGCCGTCGCCTACGATGGAATCGTGGTGCGGGGCTAAGAGGGAACTTTCGTCATAAACCGGTTGACGAGCTAGGGAATGCGCTGTACAATCGGTTTATCTTTTTTTGGAGGCTGTTCTCTAATGAATAACCGACGTGGTTTCACCCGCACAGCGGGCTTTACTTTGATCGAACTTCTCGTCGTTATCGCCATCATCGCGATTCTTGCTGCGATTCTCTTTCCCGTATTTGCCCAAGCGCGTGCCAAGGCCCGCCAGACGGCTTGTCTCTCCAACATGAAGCAGATCGGAGTTGGGCTGATGATGTATGCTCAGGACTACGACGAAACCTTGGCAGGCAATCACTTAGGCACTCCCCACAATCCCCAAGGAGACTCCGGTGTCACCAATGCTGCTGGGACACAGAACCCGCTGGGCTTCATGACCCCCGAGGCGGGGGCGACCTCGACCGGCCTCGTGCTACGCAACTGGAACCGGGATATCCAGCCCTATATCAAGAACTTGCAGATCTACACCTGCCCGGATACGATCCCGCGCTCTGCAGGCCCTGCGGGAGCCAACAATGGCTTCCGTGAGACGAATGTAGCTGGCGGTGGCAATGGTACTTATAAGCTTAACGGACTCGTCTCCTCCAAGGCACTGGCCGCGATCCCTGCACCTGCGGAGATAATCTTTGCGGATGAGTACCGCTTCAAGACCCGTGGCTCCCAAGTGCGCCCCTGTCCTAACGGTACGACCTTAGCCGATGGTCGCCCCCAGTTCAACCAGTTCAACC
>NZ_JANNYP010000372.1:0-9690 GCF_031410135.1 Armatimonas sp.
GATCGTGACAGCCCCATCCCCCGAGACAAGCGCGGTCTGCCCTATGCCGTGATGATGGCGATGGCCGGTCAGCCCAGTATTTTTCACCTGGACTACCTCGGTCCCGATACACGGCCTTACTCGCTACAGCGCACGCTACGAAATTTGACAAGTCTGTACAACGCACTCTGCTGGGGCAAAGAGAGCGTGCTCCTCGCGACCAAAGATGTCTTAGCGCTGGAGCGTGAGAGCGGTCTGATTGCGGTTTTTGTGCGCCCCGGTGGCCCACGAGAGATTGTCGTGCCCACCCGCTGGAAGAAAAAGCAGATGGCTCCCGTGGGCAATGACTTTGATGGCAGCATTTTACTCCCTGGCCCGACCACCGATGCACAAGGGAACCTGCATCTCTCTCTTTCTGACACGGCTCCTTACGGTATCTGGGAGTTTTACGCGCCTCTTGAGAGAACCCGAGAGCGTAAGCGACGCCGCACGCCGCGCCCCACCACCCAAGTCTTTGAGTTCGCCAATGACCTCGACACGGGGCGACTTGGTGAGGGGCAGCGCACCATCACAATCACCGCAAAAGCAGGCAGCGAGCTTGTCGCACGGCTCACGAGAACCTACGGCGAGGGCAGTGTGCTGGTTGAGCTGCGCGACCGCCAGAACCGGGGAATCGCTGCTGCCACGGCTCCGCGCGGTCGCGCCGTGGTGCTGCGTGCCCGAATTCCGGCAAACGGAACCTACCGATTTCTGATCACGGCTCCTGGAAATCCCACCACGGGAGAGCTCGCCATTACCTACTTTGGTGCCACTTCCCCCTAACCCCCGCAAGCGGGAGAATTAGGGGGAGCTAAGCGGATGTGCCCCAGCTGTAAAGAAGAAATGCCTCAGGGAGCTGGGCAAAGACGCTCTGCTTATTCCATTGGGCATGCATTCGTAGGCCCTGCTCGTAGCTGTCGAGCTGCTGGATAAATGTCGGCAGAGGGGGAATGAGGCCGTTGCTGTAGTCGGTCACGGTTGCGGCAAACTCCGCCTGAGTGATTGGCTCACAGACCACGGACTCCGCGTTTCGAGTGAAGTACGGCTCTGACTGGTGCCAGTCGAGTGCTTCCATGGCCTTGATCCAGAATCGTAGCGGGTCAGGGCAGTCCGAGCGTCTGCCTTGAATGATGGAGATTCCTTGCTCGGAGTTTCGTGCTGTGAAGTCTTTGTAGCCAAAATAAACGACCTCAAGTGCGGGAGCTTCTCCGCCACACTCGGATCGCCAACGCGTGAGAAATTCCTCTCGGGTAAACATTTTTTTACTTGCAGGTCTCTAGGGCTTTATTAATGAAGGCAGTAAATTCGGGTTCGTAGTGGGCCTCTCTGGCGTGCGCATACTCTGGTGATTGAAGATACACACGGTGCTAGCAAATCTGCTCAGAGAGAGCGCTTTCCCATTCCCTATCATTGGGGAAGGAAGTGTGAATTTGTTCGGCGCTATAGAGAAAGTACTCAACAAACCAGGCATAGCTAGCCTTCACAGCAGGCGAGACCATAGCTTTTCCTTGTCGTGCTTCGGCGAACTCAGGCTTCTCCATGGCGAGCTTAAGGTACTCCTTGTAGGCATCTCGTGCGGAGGCTTCTCGCTGGGTCTGCTCCGAGGCACGTATCTGCAGTACAGCCACCCAGAGGCCAATGGCGGCAAGAAATGCGGTGCCAATAGCGCTCAGGTGCGCTGCTCTCTCCAGGCGTGTCATGGTTTGGGTTCCTGCTGAGTGCTACAGTGGATGCTTCCGCCTCCCGCAGCGATGCCATCCACATTGAGCTGCTCGATGATGCGTCCTGGATACGCCCGCTGGAGCGCATCTTTCGTGGTGGCATCTGCTTCGGTATCCCCAAACTCTTGGGCAATGACCGCTCCATTGCAGACATAGAACCCGATGTAGCCTGCCGCAAAAGATTTTGATTCAAAGGTTTTTCGATACTTGGTTGGTGCTTGGAGTGCGATGACTTCCAGTACACGGCCCTGGGCATCGGTGGCACTGCGAAGAATATCAAGGTGAGATTTTGTAACGGCATGATCGTAGGAGGCATTGTCCGAGTCATACCCTGCGAGCACTACTCCAGGGCGAGCAAAGCGGGCATAAAAATCCGTGTGGCCGTCGGTGATGTCCTTGCCTTTGATGCCAGGCAGCCAGATAATCTTCTCCAGCCCCAGCAAGGGCTTAAGCTTTGCCTCGAAGTCTGCTTTGGAGATGCTAGGGTTACGATTGTCATTGAGCACGCAGCTCTCTGTGATAATCGCTGTGCCGGTACCATCCACTTCGATGCACCCCCCCTCTAAAACCAGAGTGGTGGTTAAAAGGCTGGCACTGGCTTGTTGGGTAATGAAAGCCGCGACATTAGCATCCTGAGAGAAAGCTTGCTTATTGCCCCAACCGTTAAAGTTGAGCTTGATACCTGCTTTTTGGCTTGTGTTGTTTTTATTGAGGACAAAGGTCGCGCCGGTATCGCGCATCCAGAGGTCATCTAGGGGAGCCGTGACAAGCTCAACGGACGAGCCTGTGAGGAGCGCTTGAGCCGTCGCCACCTCGCTCTCTCTCACGAGCATCGTCACGGGTTCGTACTTGGAAATCGTTCTGGCAATCAACGCAAGATTTCGCTGCACTTCTGGCAGGAGGGTGGCTCCCCAGACTACCTCGCTTGCCCCAAATGCCATCCACGTTCGCTGGTGTGGCTCCGACTCATCGGGCATTCGCCAAAGAGCAACGGGGCCAGGTGTTGGGGCGGGTGTGGGAGTTGGTGAGGCACTATCTTCGGGGCCACCGCCGCCACAGCCGACGAGCGATGCTCCGGTGAGAATGCTCGTGATTTGAAGAAGCTGTCTGCGTGTCATGGTTTGTGTTATTGTCATTGTTTGGGTTCCTGTTGGGTCGTACAGTGGATACTACCGCCGCCTGCGGCAATGCCATCTACATTGAGCTGAATAATTTCGCGTTTGGGGAAGGCTTTCTGAAGTGCCTCTTTGGCAGCTTTATCTGCCTTAGAGTCGCCGAATTCTTGAGAGATCACGGCTCCATTGCAGACATAAAAACCGATGTAGCCCGCCGCGAACTCGTCATTTTCGTAGGTCTTGCGGACTTTGTTTGGCCCTTCCAGTGTGATCACTTTGAGCGTGCGCCCCTTGGCATCTTTTGCGCTCTTCAAGATGCTCAGATTTTTCTTAGTGACTGCATGGTCATAAGACTCGGGATCGGGATCGTAGCCAGCCAAAACAACGCCGGGGCTGGCGAAGCGTGCGTAAAAGTCCGTATGGCCATCAGTGATGTCTTTGCCCTTGATGCCAGGAATCCAGATAATCTTCTCCAGCCCCAGCAGGCGCTTCAGCTCGGCTTCACACTTGGCTTTGGAGACCCCAGGGTTACGGTTTGCGTTCAGCACGCAGCTCTCACTGATAATCGCGGTTCCCTCGCCGTCTACTTCTATCCCGCCGCCCTCCAGCACCAGTTCCGTTTCTAGTGCCTCCACTTCGGAATGCTCCGTGATAAATCCAGCGACTTGTGCGTCTTTGTTAAACGCCTGTTTTTCACCCCAGCCATTGAAGTTAAAATCAATGGCGGCTTTTTCATCGTTGGCACCTACCACAAAAACGGGGCCGGTGTCGCGCATCCAGAGATCGTCAAGCTCGCACTCCACTAGCTCCACCCGCGCCGCGCCAATGAGCTTCTTTGCCAGCTCGTAGTCGTCTTCCCGTACGAGCATGCTTACAGGTTCGTACTTTGCAATCGTCCGTGCGATCAGCGCTAAGTTGCGCTGCACCTCGGGGAGGAGCTTCCCTCCCCAGACTTTCTTGCTCGCCCCAAACGCCATCCAGGTTCGTTGGTGCGGCTCCGACTCATCGGGCATTCGCCAGTTTTCCATGAAACAGAGTTTACAGCCGG
Organism: Armatimonas sp.; assembly: GCF_031410135.1. Classification (GTDB taxonomy): domain Bacteria; phylum Armatimonadota; class Armatimonadia; order Armatimonadales; family Armatimonadaceae; genus Armatimonas. The sequence continues at coordinate 3,903 of NZ_JANNYP010000372.1, forward strand.
TAGGCAGTTTTCGCGAGAGTATAGCAAAGAGCCGATGCCATACTGGCAGCGTCTTCTTCATCTATGAGATGCTCAACTACCAGCCCGGCGAGCCAGTCGGAGACCACGCGCCGCCAGACATCGTGGCGGGCGGGGATTGAGCAAAAGGCGCGGGTGTCGTCGTTGAAGCCTGCCAGATTGTAGACTCCCGCCGTCTCGACCACGCTATCTAAAAAGCGGCGCATCCCGAGGCGGCTGTCGAAGAACCACCAGGGCGGTCCGAGGTGCAGCGCTGGGTAGTGCCCTGCAAGCGGTGCCAGCTCGCGCGAGTAGAGTGTCTCATCGAGCGTAAAGAGAATAAGCGAGAGCTTGGGATCGTTGCCGTAGGCACTGAGCAGGGGAAGTAAGTTGCGGGTGAACTCTCCGGCCATCGGGATGTCGGCCCCTTTGTCCGCTCCAAACTTCTCAAAGAGCCCTTGGTTGTGGTTTCGGAAGCTGCCGACATGAAGCTGCATCGTCAGGCCATCGTCGGCGCTCATTCCGGCGAGCGTGAAGAGCATATGGGCTATAAAGCGGGCACCGTCGCTTGGCTCCGTTTTCCCCGCCAGCGCCCGGTCAAAGACCACTGTCGCTTCCGAAGGCGAGAGCGGCGTGGTGTCGCCGTAGGAGGCACCGTGATCGGTTGCCGTTGCCCCAAGGCTCTTAAAGAAAGCCCGACGGTTGCGAAGCGCTTCGAGAAAACTTGCATAGCTCGTGATGCTCACGCCACTGGCGCTCTCCAGCGCCGTGATACTCTCCCGCCAGCCCAGCGCGTCTAGGTTCACGACCGCATCGGGACGAAAGGTCGGGAGAATCTTACCGCTCCAATCGGACTCGCGAATGGTTTTATGATGGCTCAGCGGATCGCTGGCGGCATCGGTGGTGCAGAGAGTCTCGATATTAAAGTGCTCAAAGAGCGCACGGGGCCGAAACGCGGGGGTCTCTAGCTTGGCCTCGATGCTGTCGTAGAGGCGCGAGGCATTGACCGCGCTGGGCTTCTCGGTGATCCCAAAGACCTCGACTAGCTCTTGCGTCAGCCACTGGCCGCTGGGGGTTCCCGCAAAAAGATAAAAATGCTCGCAGAACACCTGCCAGATCTTGCGGTGGTCGCTCTCGGTCGGGCCACCATCGCGCCGAGGCACGCCCTGGGCTTCCAGCGAGATTCCCTGGGAGTAGAGCATCCGAAAGACATAGTGGTCGGGGATAAGCAGCAGCTCGGCAGGGCTCCCGAAGCGATAGCCCGGGTCGGAGAAGAGCGCGGGATCTACATGGCCGTGTGGGCAGACCAGCGGCAGGTCTTTCACCGCGGCATAGAGAGTACGGGCCACCCCACGGCGGGCAGGCTCGGGCGAAAAACAGCGATCAGGGTTTAAGTTCATGGGCAACTATTCTCGGGAAACCGGTTGATCTCCTGCTTTGTCCGCCCCGTGAACGAGGCGTCCGGTAGCCTCGTGCCTTGGCTGGTAAGCCCGTACAGGGCTACAATTCCATGTGTTCCCCAGCCCGGCACGGGCTTACCAGCGCGACGCGCTACCAGACGCCGCCTTTCAGGCGGCTGATAATGAGGGATTTGGAGAGGTTTGTGCATCTAAGTAAACAGTGATGTTTTTTGCGGCCACACGAGAGAGAAACCAGGACGACGAAAAGCTACGTCTGGCGGCGGCACGGGCGGGGGACTCCGAGGCCCTAGGGGCACTGCTGACGCCGCATGAGGCGCTGCTCTTTCGGGTCTGCCTGGGTGTGCTGGGCAATCGTGCGGACGCCGAAGACGCGGTTCAAGAGGCGCTCTTGCAGGCGATTCGTGGCCTCACGCGTCCCGGTGGCTTCTTAGGACGAGCGAGCCTCAAGACCTGGTTGGTGCGCATCGCCCTCAATGCCTGTGGTCAGCAGCGGCGCAAGCGGCGCGAGACCGAGGAGATTCCCGCAGGATGGGTGGCCCACGACAACACGGAGAAAGCCGTGCTGGATCGTGTGCTCCTGCAAGAAGCTCTGGCCGCTCTCACGGATCGCCAGCGGGCCGTGCTGGTCTTGAAAGAGGCCGAGGGGTGGAGTGTCAAGGAGATCGCGGTGGGGTTGGGGCTGCGCGAGAAACAAGTGGACAACGAGCTGTACCGGGGCAAGCAAGCGCTGGCCCGGTGGCGGAAAGAGCGAGAGCAAGAACGATGAGCAACGACGACTGGCTGGATGTTTTAGGCGAGGGAGCGACTGGCCCCACGGGAGTGGCAACCGAGCGTGCCTTACGTACCTGGCGGAGCCAGACCAAACCATACTCCCGTGCCTGGCTTTTGCTAGCACCCACCGCCGCCATCTTTATGGGAGGCACTGTCTTTTTCCTGCGGCCCGTTAACGTACCGCAAATTTTGCCTCCCGGCTCGCCTAGGCTCGCCACCCTCCGGCTTCGCGAAGGGTTTGTAGCGCAAGCAAATCACCCTCTTCGCAGCGAGGAACGAGCGAAAGCCGGAGCGGGTCGCCGTTTCAGCGGCGGGGAGAGGATAAATAAAGGCGGGGAGAGGCAAGTAAAATACACTGCTTCTCTCCCGATACGGCGGCCCCTTGGCATCGCCGATGACTTGCACTTTATCAATGTTGAGCAGGGGCCGAGCGCGCTGGCTCCTGAGGTGCTGGAGCAGCGCTCGTTTATCGTCGTGCCTGTGCCGCTGGTAGCTTCCGAGACCTCTGCTGCGATGGCACTGGCGCTGGAGCAAGCCAAGGCTGAGGCGCAGATCGTGGACACACGTCTCCAGAAGCGTGTGACACTTGCCGCAAAGGCACTGGCATTTGGGGATCTTTGTCGGGAGCTTTCTGAGAAAACCGGCGTGAGTCTGGAGGCAAGCCGTGCGGTTGCCGATGACAAGCTCACGGTGTTCTGCACAGGGCGCTCTCTGCGCGACACGATGCGGCAAGTGAGTGCGATCTTCGGCTTTGTCTGGGAGCGCACGGGGGACGAGGGGGCCTATAAGTACCGGCTGACCCAGCCGCTCCGGGGGCGTCTTGCCGAAGAGGAGCTACGCAACAAAGACGCCCACGATGCGCTGGTGGCGCTTGATGAGGAGTTGAGTCGTCTGGGGAAGTATGAAAATGAGACTCCGGAGCAGCTTTTAGCGCGTGCGGATCAGACCGATGACCCGGCGAAGAAGCGTCAGCTCCAGAACCTGGCCATGCGTAGCTCTGGCCCCATGCGCCTCTACAACCAGCTCTCCCCCGACGACATGAAGGCGCTCCAGGCGGGCAAGAAGCTGGAGTTTAGCTCAAACCCCAAGAAGCCCGGCGAGCAGGCGCTTCCGGCAGGGATCACGCAGAGCGTTCTTACGGCTTTTGCAGACCGGGGACGCGTGATTGTCGGGGCCGATGGGAAAGTCGAGGTTAATGTCAATGACGATATGTCCACTCGTGGGCCACGAACCGGCGAGGGGCAGTCTCCCGCGACTCTGCCCGGTGCCACGGCGCTCTCCTGGCTCCAGCTCAAGCGCGACGAGCTGGGGCAGGTGAGCCTCTACGGGGGCAGTGGCTTTGGCTTTGGCGAGGGCGCAAACGAAAACTACATGGTCTGCAATGCCCCTGTTGCGGAGGGCCGGAGCCCGTCGCACAAGCCCGACAATGCGAAAGAGAACGCGGCGCTGCTTAAAGAGCCTGCTCTGGCACGTAAAACGGCGACAGTCCCCAAGACCAGTGGCGAGCTCACCACGGGCGAGCTCTTGGAGAAATTCCACCAACTCACGGGGATGGACGTGATGGGGGACTCGTTCACCGGGCTCTATCCGAGTGAGCTGCTCAATAAAAGCACGGGTGGAACTCTCCATGCCCTGCTTTCCAAGGTCAGTGATGGGCTCAATCTGCGCTGGCGCTACGAGAAGCCCAGCCCCGACGAGGCGCGTGGGCTGCTCCGCTTTCGCACCACGGACTTCTTCAACCGCCGTCCGCAGGAGATCGCCAACCGCTGGATTACCCGCTGGGAGCAGGCCCGCAAGTCCGAGGGAGCGCTGGGCAGCGAGCTGCTCTGTGAGGTCGCCCGCCTGAGTGACGAGCAGCTCGATAGCCGCGCCAATGCCCAGTACCTGACAGAGCGCAGTAAGCTTCGTGAGTGGCGCTGGGTGACGGGCCTCAAGGAGCACTGGCGCTTGCTCGCGGCGCTCGGCGCACCGCAGCGCACGCAGGCACTAGAGAGTGGCGTGCCGCTGAGCACACTGGGCTTTGAGCTCCAGGAGCGCTTTCTCTCCAATGTTTTTGCCCACAGCACCAGCTCGTCGCAGGAGTGGCCCGCTCTTGAGTGGCAGCGCGATGCCCGCTTTGAGGTGCGCTACACCCCAATGAACGCTACTGAGGAAGAGCCAAAACTTGTCTTTTCCTACCGGGGCCTGCGCCGCTCCCAAACCGGCGCTCCTCTGGTCTACACCGAAGACCAGCGCTTCAACCGCTACGGCCCTCGCCCTGAGAAATAGAGAAATAGCCACCCCGTGAACGCCGTGGCATAATGGGGGGTATGGATCTTCTGGCGGCGGTTCTGCGACTCTGGGCTCCTCTGGGGCTAGCAGCACTGGGCGGGGCACTCTCCGAGCGAGTGGGGGTGATCGCCCTAGGGCTGGAGGCAAAGCTTCTGGCGGGAGCCTATGCCGCCGTGGCCGTGGCAAGTGCGACGGGTAGCTCCTGGCTGGGTTTGCTGGCAGGGCTACTGGCAGGTGCTCTGGTTGGGGCGCTCCATGCAAGCCTCGTGCTCTTTGCCCGGGTGCCTGCCGTGCTCTCGGGCGTGGGCCTCAATCTGGGGTTGCTGGGCCTGACGACGTTTCTGCTGCGTGCTCACGGGGAGGTGGGGCTCAGCACACAAGCACGCTTTCCCGCGGAGGTCGGCATTCCTCTGGCACTCACTTTGGTACTACTGGCGGCGTTTGTGGTGGCTCAGACGCCGCTGGGGCTGCGGCTGCGGGCGTGTGGTGAGAAGCCCGAAGCGGTGCGTGCCGCCGGACTCAACCCCGAGGCGCTACGGCTAGGCACGGTCACGGTCGCTGGGGCACTCACCGGACTTGGTGGCGTGCTACTGGCGCTCATGGGGATGGGGGAGATAACCGAGAACATGACCTCGGGACGCGGCTACATCGCACTGGCCGCCGTGATTTTAGGGCGCTGGAGTCCCCTGGGTGCAGCAACTGCAGCCCTTTTCTTTGCCCTTGGAGATGCGCTGGTCGGAACCCTCCAGAACGCGGGATTTGCCCGAATCCTTCCTCCAGACTTGCTCCAGCTCTTGCCCTACATCGCGGCTCTGCTGGCTTTGGCGTTGGTCAGAGGCCGAGGAGCCGCACCTGCTGCACTAACGTCTTCCTAGCCGACGACGACGCAGAGTTAATCCGAAGAGGCCAAAACCTATTAGTATGATTGTTGTCGGCTCAGGGATTGCAGCGATGGCGAAGTTGTCGAACTGAGCGTTAAACGTGGACGTTCCGGTTGAGCCAAATTTGAAATCCGTGATGGTTTGTGTTGGGGTTGTTGCGGCTCGGTCGTTGAGCTGTTTTGAGGTTCCAACCCACAGATCCCAAGTGTCATCCGCAATAGATTCTGTGGAACCATCAGGAGCCAAGTAAGTCGTAGATGCCCCCGAGTTATTTGCTATCCAAGTGAAAGTATTGGCACCTGTAAACGTATTTGCACCATTGGTACTTCCTGATATGTCACGTACAACATAGCCACTGGTATTGTTTATGTTTATACCGAATTTAGCATAGGTATCTGCATTTGGCTCAGAGCTATTTGCGGTACCAAAACTACTTCCTACCGCAAT
>NZ_JANNYP010000373.1:0-4370 GCF_031410135.1 Armatimonas sp.
TTTCGTTGCCTTGATCGAGAGGAGGTGACCTGATATTTTCGTAGTTCTGGGAGAAATTCTTGGCAGAAATCATCAATATCACAGAAGAGATCGAGTAGACTAAGCATGGGTTGGGACTCCTAAAACCGTGTTGTAAGCTAACTCAGTTTACCGGAATCCCGACCCGACCTTATCCCGAACTCACGTTAAAATAGCGAACTCCACGCTTTCCAGGTAGATCGTCTTGGGGCATCCCGACTCAAAGTGAAGCTGATCTAATCGCTCCCACTTGCCCGATTTCTTGGATTCAAGAGACGTAGCCACTCGACGATTGGATTTGAGAGCAGTGACAAAGTCCTTCTTGACCTTCGCCTTCATGAAAACGAGGGTATCTGCTGCCGCGAACCAGGTATCCATCAGAACGTATTGGAACGAGATTTGTTTGTCCTTGGCTCGTTGAATCATGGCCCGTGCCAGATCGTTTTTGGTGACTTCGCTGACAAACTTGCCCTTACCCGTCTTGGGATCTACCTCCCATTTGGTTTTGGTAACGATCTCAAAATCCAGGGGAAGATTCATCTCGTTGCTATGGTAGACGCATGAGAGCAGGTTGATTCCCTTGACGCTTCGCCCTAGGCAGTGGTCAAAGTGCCAGCAGATAATCTCGTTTTCATCCGTGTAAGGCTTCTCCTCAACACTATCATCTAGAATGAGAACTCCCTTTGGTGACTCACAGGCTCGGATATGAGGTTTGACGATCTTCCACAGTGTTTTCTGGTCGAAGGTATTTTGGCTCAGCATTCTGGTGACTTGGTCATGGCTGATCTGATCGGGCAGCAATGCAGCAAGTCCAGTGGCTGTTGTCTGCCCAAAAGAGCAGAGCAGATAGTCGGTGTAGAGGTCGAGCAGACGTGAAGTCGTCATGGGGTCAAACCCATTTTATCAAATCGTCACTGCGTAAGGTGAGTAAGGAAGAGACAAAGAGTTTTTATAAAAAAGTTCTTTCGCCTGTAACACTTGAAGGCTTTCGCGCTATTCGTTGGTGTAAGCGATGAAATCGCTCACCTGAACGTGGAGACCAGCAGCCTCCCAGCCATATTGCTTACCGAAAGCGACCAAAAAAATGCACACACGTCTGACAACATTTCTGGCTCTGATGTCCCTGGGAACAGCCATGACTTTGATGGGCTGTGGCGGCACCTCGCCTTCAGACAGCCCTACACCTGATCCAAATGCCGTGGTGGAGAATGCGCTCATCGCACCGGTTCCTCAAGGTGCCTCCACCGCATTACCTGACTCCTATCCTTCTGGCACGTCCGATCCTTCGGACGCTGTTGACGGGGAGGTGACGCGAGCAACCAAATACAAGGACTCGCCGAATGGCTTCAAGTTCCCCAATTGTACATGGGGTGCTGATGTGATCACCTATGGGAAAGGATGGGCTTTACAGTTCTCATCTAAACGTCCCAGAAACGCTATTAACTGGATCGATCCCACCGTTTTAGCCAATGCAGGTCTTTCCAGTGAACCAGGAGCAGGCAGCCTGATGGTGCTTCGGAATAGTTCTTCGGGGCATGTTGCTTATGTCTGGGAGGTCGTTGGAACCTCCAGTTCAGGAAACACTGTCATCTCAGTTCTCCACACTAATTGGCCTTACGGTGAGCGAATTAGTGATGCTTTGTACCGTACCTACTTTGTTATCTCTGCAAATCGTAGGAGTGCTACCCCAGCTTATTCAGTCAATGGAAAGGTTTCTTACGGAAAAACGGTTCCGCTCGCTGGCTTTCTCTATCGTCGGTAATTCACCCGGTCGGAGGAGCATCCACTCCTCCGACCAAAAGGATCAATCCTCATGAAAAATCTCATCACCATCTGTGCACTCTTCGGCCTGTGTACAGTTCTGCCCGTCATTTCCGGCTGTGGGCCGGGTTCAAAGTTGACCGAGATTGTTGCACCAACACGTGCTCGGTTGAGCTTCAAGTTACACTGGTCCGCGCGACCAAAGACAATAGTCGTTCCGAAGACACGAGCCATTCCGGAGAATGCCTTCTCGGTAGAGTTTACGCTCACGCCTGTCAACGGTGTAGCAGTCACCCGTACAACACAGCGCCCGGATAGTGAGGGTCCAGTAGATACAACAACAACTTTCGATAACGTGCCGGGAGGTTCAGCCACTGTTATGGCTATCATCCGCGACGCCAGTAATACAGAAATCGGTAGAACCAATCAAATTCCCCTGAATGTGGTGGCCGGTCAGAATACTGAAGTACAACTGACACTAATCTCTACGACAGATACAAATACAGGAAGTGTTACCGTAACGATCGTCGAAAATGACGTACCTCCGATTGACGTACCTCCGGTTGATGTACCTCCGGTTGACGTACCTCCGGTTGATGTACCTCCGGTTGACGTACCTCCGGTTGACGTACCTCCGGTTGACGTACCCCCGGTTGACGTACCTCCGGTTGACGTACCCCCGGTTGACATACCCGTAACGCACCAAACTCGAATTGCGATTTCATTTTCGCCTTCACAGCCACGGTATCCACGCGGTACGCCTATCGAGCTACGGGCCAAACTCTATTCGCCTGAAGACCTCAGAGCAAAACGCCAGAAAGCTCACTTTATCGAGGAGTGGACGGTACAGGGAACCACTCGCAAAAAGAGTCGAGATCTCGGCGATAGCTCCACGGATGATAGCGGCATCGCACGTTTCAAATACACGGTAACTGAAGATCCGCTGAAAGACGATGTTAAAATCCGCGTTTCTTACGATGGTAAAGACACCTCCGATGGCACCAACGGATGGATGGCACACTCTAATTTTGGCGACCTACCCATAGGCCGACTTTAACAAAAGCAGGTGGCCAGAATATTCTGGCCACCTGCCTGTAACGTTTCTTACGTTCGCGCTATTAGTTCATGACACTCCGGGATACGGAGATCGTCTGGAGGAATCCCAATGATCGAATTGATCGTGGCTATCGCCACCCTCGCCGTTCTATCGGCGATCCTTTCCCCTCTCTTCTCAAGAGGACAGTCGCGTCGTGTCGGGGCAGTAGCAGCCGCAGGGACGATGGCTATGTGCCTGACTGCCCTTCCCACGCAGGCTCAGGGGCTCCCTGACATTTGGTCTGGACGTGCAAAATGCACCATCGAAAACCGTGCCCTTGGTAGCGCGTTCGGTATGCACTTCATTGCGACCTATGCCGAAAGCCCAACGTCGCTCCTGACCTACTATATCTCCAACAACGCTAATGGGTCAGCCACAGGCTTGGCGATTACCCGTGACGGTATCAACTTTACCAACATGGGAGTTGTACTCACTCAGGGGCCCAATGTGTTTGATAATCGGCTGGCATCGTTCCCTGGTGTTGCAGCGCTGGACGGAAGTCGGATCGCCATGGTGTACGAAGCGGCTGGTAAGTCCTCGTCATATCCTGGTGATATTGGTCTGGCGCTCTCCAGCAATGGACGTCAGTTCACGAAAGACCCGAGTCCGATCCTGGTTCATGCTCGTCGTCAGCCCGGTGACGCGAACCTCAATTTGAACTGGGAGCGTAACAACATCGGAACTCCGTCGCTGGTTGTCGTCGGCAACACCCGGTACCTGTTCTACCACGGCTTCGGTAAGAGCTGGGAGAGTGGTAGCCCGGATGACTGCCAGGTAGGTGTCGCCGTGGGGACTGACCTTCGCAACATGACCCGGTACTCGGGCAACCCGATTATAAAAACAGGTGCCCGTGGCACCTGGGATTCAGGAAGCATCGGTCGGCGTTCGATCCAGCGGGGTAGTGACGGCTGGTGGTACCTCGTGTATGAGGGATCTACGGATCAGCCATACGACCGTGCAAGCTGGTCTACCGGGCTTGCCCGTAGCCGGGATCTGTTGAACTGGCAAAAGTTTTCCGGGAATCCCATTTTGCCCCGAACAGCGTCCGGGTTCGGCTACGATGGCCCCGAACTGGTTCTGCTCAACGGACGCACCTACATCTACTTCCGCAATGGTGCGACCTATCGCGCCATCGTTAGCTGGCGGTAAAGAGAATCCGGGCTGGTCGGCTCCCCTCCCGGCCAGCCCTTTCAGCCCGTGTAACGAAAGCTAGCCGGGCTACTATCAGGGGGTGGAGGTTCCGTTTCGTCATGAAAAACACTCGTCTTCTGTGCGCTCTGAGTGCACTCTCTCTCGCCGCCGCCCTTGTCGGTTGCGGCGGCGGATCGCCGGAGCAGGTGCAACCTGTCGGTGAGACCACCCGCGCTGTGACTGTTCCCAGAAAAGGGTTCCAGGTGGTGCTGCTTCCTTATTGGAACAGCAACAGCGTCAGCAACTTCCTAAGCGTCGCCAAGAACAGCCGCGCTCCACAGATCGAGTTCTCGTTCCTGCCCTT
>NZ_JANNYP010000374.1:0-16468 GCF_031410135.1 Armatimonas sp.
GGGTTCTGCGTCACTTTCGATGAAGCCCCGAGAGCAAACACCAAAAATATCACCTCATCTGTAAAACACGACGGCGCAGTAGATCAAAGTTAGCACGACCATAACCACGACGCTTGATAAACTTCAAACGGTTTACATTGCCCTCCACCACGCCGTTGCTCCAACTCAGGGAGATGCCACAAACAACAGCGTCAAGGTCACGGCGCAAACCCGAAGAGAATCCTTGCAACTCCGTTATCCCACTGGCATCAGCCGAGCAAAGCCACGACTCTAAAGCATCCGCACGGCTTTCCCGCACAAGAGCAAAGAACTCAACCACCAGAGTCCGTGCTGTCATAATCAAAGGACACGCCACGCAAAGGCGATCCACAAAGCCGTCATTGAACTTCTGCTTCTGTGCATCCTGGGTGCGTTTGTAGCCCAGCAAAAGCCACGTTGTCTCCCTGGTCGTGGGGACTGTTGGCTTCACCCGACGATTCGGCAGACTCCCACGCCTTCGCCCTAACTCCGCCGGTGGCTGGATTCGCCATTTTGCCAGGTACTGACGCAGCGCCGAGGAGGCTCCCCCAAAGCCGCGCTTCTGAATCTCGCGGAAGAGCTGGGAGGCATTGTGGCAACCCTGCTCCCAACGCTCACGAAGATAGACTTCGAACTCGTCGAGTTGGTTGGGCCGTGGACGGCTTGCGGGTTGCTCCGGGAATGCGTCCTCGAAACTCTTGGCCCGAACAAAGCGACGCACCGTTCTGCGCGACATTGCCAGAGTCTCAGCAATCGCGTGGATGCTGGCTCCTTGAGCGTGGAGTTGCCCGATTTTCTCGTATCGAGCCCGACGTTTCTGGTGCTTGGCCCGGCTCTGGCATTGCGCTCGTGTCAGCTCGACCAGAGTCGAAGGCACAACTATAGATGGGACAGTCTCTGGACTTTCTTGGCTGGCTTGAAGCGTCGCCGCATTCAGATGGCGGTGGTGCCGAGTGAGAAAACGTTCCAGGACTTCAACGCCATTGTGCAGCAGATGAAAGCGGTCAGCCACTTGAAGCGCTTCTGGCGCGCCCTCGCGTGCGCCCAAAGCATAGGCTCCCGCTCGGTCTCGGCTGATAATCTCGGAGCCGGGATGCTCTTTGAGCCACTTGGTCAAGGTGGCGGCTTCCCGATCTTCCAGGAGATCTATCGGGTGATGACTCTCCAAGTCCACCAGAATGGTTCCATAGCGGTTGCCTTTCTTGAAGGCAAAATCATCCACTCCAAGAGCGCGGGGTGCCTTGACTTGTGCAATAGGGGCAGCCCTTTCGCGTCTGAGCAGAGTGGTGGCACTACCTGGCATGTGCAAAACAGTTGCGAGGAAGGTGCCCGCCCGACTTCCCACTGCCTGAGCAATAGCCGTCTGTGCCTGAAGAAGTCGTTTAGTGGCGCGTGCGTATCGGTTTGCCAGTTGGGGCAATCTCTCCGCAAAAATACGCCTTTGGCATTGCTGCTGGTCGCAAAAAAATCTTCGTATCTCGACTTTGAGCAGCACTCTGCGAGCTGCGACGGGTGTATCGGCTAGCGTTCGTTCATAGCGGCTATGCACTCTGCTTGCCGGGTGTTGGCAGAGGGGACACATTGCCGTGAGAGCAAGAACGGCAACGATGAGCAAGATTGGCAGACTACATTCGGGTTGGGCGCTGTAGTGGCGAATCTTCATTCCCGGAAACGCGAAATCTAGAAACATGGCAAGACTCCAGAGAGATTTTTAAAGAATAATACTCTCCAGATCCTGCGGCGATCTTACGGCGGCGTTTTTGGTGTTTGCTCTCGGGGCTTCATCGAAAGTGACGCAGAACCCAAAAGAGATTGACAAAATCATCAGTCATCGTCCCTCATCCCTTTACCCGCCTTGCCAGCCTATCCTTTTAGCTCTGGTTTGCCCTTGGCACAATTTTCCACTCGGTGCGTGGAGAATTAACCACACGGAAAAACGGGCCCGTCATTGCAGGCGAAACGCTCAAATCGTTAAGCTAAGCCCTCGATCCACCGCTTCTCGGGTTCTGTGAACGTAAGTTCACCAGGTCACTTTGGATTTCCTCCTAGCTACCGATAAAGTAAACTTATCGGTAGCTAGAAACGACTATTTCCCCACTTGGTAAATCGCCCCCGCATCGCTCTTCGCCTCGATTTTGGTGATTTGCCTCTGTAGGCTCCCTGGTGGCGATTCTAGGGGCGGTAGCTCCCGGAAAGAGAATCGCTCCACCCAGAAGGCGGTAGAAATGGCAAGATGGGGGCATTGAGGAGTAGGACAGGCGAGTACATATCAGACAGTCTTAGTAAAATCGCCTAAGATTACCTCAATTATGTCTGGCTTTCTGGTATGGCTTTCTGGTAATATGGTCTGTAAATCTGGTATACCAGTCTGGTATTCTGGCTATATGGTATACTATAGACACGAAATTACCCCCGATAAGGGCTCGGCGTTTTGGCGGAGACAGGGCTCTAGGAGCAGAGCTTTTTCGGGGCGACTCGCGTAGAATCGCCTCACACGAGGCCGGAGCTAGAGTGGAAGCTCTAGGAGGAGGGTTGGACGGGTATGAAGATCATTACCATCACGGGTTACAAGGGAGGCGTCGGTAAGAGCACCGTCGCCGTACACCTCGCCGCGTTCTTCAGCAAGAAGGGCAAGACCGTCCTCGTAGACGGCGATCCTAACCGAACGTCCGTCGCCTGGGCGGAGCGCGGTTCCCTGCCCTTCGAGGTCGTGGACCAGCGTCAAGCCATGAAAGCCGTCGCAGGCGCGGACTTCATTGTCATCGATACACCAGCACGGCCAGACTCTGACGATCTCAAGGAGTTGGCAAAGGGCTGCGACCTGATCGTCCTGCCCACTGCTCCCGACGTGCTCAGCCTCCAGCCCATGCTGGAGACCTGCCGAGCGCTTCCCGGTGCCAAGTACCGGGCGCTCCTCACCATCGTGCCGCCCCACCCCAGCCGCGAGGGGGAGATCATGCAGGGTGAGCTGCGCCAGGCGGGCATCGAGGTCTTCGATGCTATGATCCGCTGCACCGTAGGCTTCCCCAAGTCGGCGCTGGCAGGCACGACCGTGGAGACGCTTGACGATCCCAGGCAGAAGGCGGCTTGGGGCGACTTCAAGAGTCTCGGTAAAGAGATACTGGAGCTGATCTGAGGACGTTGGAGTTTTAGAGGAGAAGGAAACGAGACATGAACAAGCCACGTTACGCGGACATCATCCAAAAGGCGCGAGAGTCAGAGGGAACAGCGCCAGAGGAAAAGAAAGTCGAAGCGCCGCCAGAAAGCCCCAACACTAGAGTGGTTGAGGAGATGGTAAACCTCTCGATCCGGGTTCCTAAGCGCCTGCGGATGCACTGGGTCGCTGAGGCCAAACGCCACGACACCAGCATTACCGCTGTCATCACTGAGGCTCTCGCTACTCGGTTTGGGATACAAGAACGACCTACACCTTGATGAGATCATCCAAGAGATTTTGTCAGACGCTAGCGACACCGCTAAGCATCCGAAGTGTTTCATTGAGGCAGATGCGCATACCGAAGGGAATCCGGATCGCTACAGGTGAAAGCAATTTTACCAGCAGAAGTTAATAGCTTCAGAGAATATCTCATGATCGGGTATACCATAGAATATGGGCCGTCGCGTAGCATCTACTTCTAGTCGCAAAAAGATACGCAACTCTGACATGATCGGTAAGAGAGGGGTTACTCTCATCGACTCGATAGTTGGCGAAATAGGTTTTTTGTGGCATCCTACTGGCCTTGAAGCTGGAATTGATGGATATATTGAGATTCGAGATGTACAGACAGGCGAGGTGACTAATAATATAATTCAAGTCCAAAGCAAAGCTACTGATAAAGATTTTGATCGAGAGACAACCGATACTTTTGAATATTATTGTCAACAAAAAGATATAAATTACTGGTTGAACGGAAATGCTCCTGTAATTCTTGTGAGATCTCGTCCACGCACAAATGAAGCATACTGGGTCTCACTTAAAGATTATTTCAGTGATCCTAGTAATCAAAATTCACGAAAAATAATTTTTGATAAGCATAAAGATAGACTTTCTGTAGATCCGAATTGTCGGCAATCTTTAATTAATATAGCAATGCCTCAAGGTATTGGTCTTTATCTAGCTCCTATGCCGAAAGATGAGACCTTATACCTTAATTTATTACCGATTATAGAATTTCCTAAACGAATTTCTGTGGCAAGAACGGAATTTAGATCCGAAGACAAGTTAATTCATGTACTGAAAAGGTTTGATAATAATGCGGGGCCAATATGGATTCTTCACGGAGGGAATATATATTCTTTTTATGATTTATCAGTGTACCCTTGGAATAATATATGTGAACGTGGGACATTAGAAACTTATTCTTGTAATGATTGGTCTCAATCATCTGAACCGATTGCACGGGATAATTTTGTTCAGTTATTAAATATTTGTCTCCGCTATAATCTTGCTTGTAATGGAATAGATCTCCATGAGAAGCATGGATTCTATTTTTTTCGTGATACCGATGATCTATCAGAAAAAATCATTGATTATAAGAGTGTGAAAAACAAGGCTAGTCGCATTGTTTTTGAACCTTATCAGCCAAAAGACTCTACAGAGCCTGCACACTATAGGCATTCTGCATTTTATGGACAATTTGTTCAGTATGAAGATGTTTGGTATCTCGAAATAAATCCTTCATATCATTTTACTTCAGATGGTAGGCACGGGTATCGTTTTGCACACAACTCATTGTCAGGCTTAAAGCGTATTGAAAAAAATGGTGCTGTCTTGGGGCAAGTAGTAGCTTGGGCAGAGATGCTGCGTAGTTATTTTCCACCACCAAACCTTACAAATCTCGATGAGGAGGTGCGCCTACAATTTGGTTCATTGTCTACAGTGACTATTGACCGAGGCATTCCGGATAAAGCGTGGCTTAATACTGAAGAAGAGGAAGAGGCAGAAGTTATTCAAAGTGATATCGAAGGAATGGGGTTGTTTGGTTTATGAAACTGCACTTTTTTGAAGAGCCTGAACTAGAGTTTGGCAGAGGAAGTCATATTGATATTCGTTTTGGTCTAATGCAGCATGGACCTCTGGATTATGATACTTCCTTGGCACCCAAAAAAATTCGAGTTGGTATTGTTGGTACAAACGAGACCATTTCGGGCGTATGTGCATGGTTAGAAAAATGTCGCTCAGAAATCTCTCCCAAAGATAGTAAAAAACCAAATTTATTCCCATATTTTCCGGGATTTAATCCTGAAGATAGTTTTCAATCTGAATTAGTGTTTGATTCTTCTCTTCAGAGACCACTACCACCAGCAAATCTAAAGAGATTGCTTCAGAATAGTGCGCCAAATCAAATTGTGCGGGAAGCTGTCGAGCTTTACCTCAATGATCTTCGATATTTGGCTGAAAATACCAATGCTGATGTTCTACTATGCGCACATCCAACAGAGCTTTTAGATAAAATTGAGAATGCTGAGAGCATGGCAAACGTCGAAACTAGTCAAACGTCTCCAGATGATGATGATGGCCCCGTTCACGGAGAACGCCTTGTGTTTCACGACATGCTTAAGGCAGAAGCGATGAGTCAGGTTCGTAAACCGCTTCAAATTATCCGTCCAACGACCTGGGATGAAAAAGCGCGTCGGCAACAGAAGCGTAAGGCAAACCGAATTCAGTCACTTCAGGATGAAGCGACGCGAGCATGGAATATCCATACTGCCTTGTACTATAAAGCCGGTGGTGTACCATGGCGTCTGATCCGAGATCCTGCGCTTCTTACAACCTGTTATGTTGGAATAAGTTTTTATGTCTCACTAGATAAGGAGACTGTCATGACGAGCATGGCACAAGTATTTAACCAGCGAGGCGAAGGGGTGATTGTGCGTGGTGGAGCAGCACAGATTTCCAAAGAGGATCGCCAAATTCATTTAAAACGTTCAGATGCTTGTACACTCCTGAGAAACGCACTCGGTCGTTACCGGGACGAACATCGTACACTCCCAGCACGTGTCGTGCTCCATAAAACTTCGTCATTCAATACAGAAGAAATTGCTGGATTTAATGAAGCATTAGATGAAAAAGGAATTGACTATCATGATTTCGTTAGTATCAGTACAAGTCAGACACGAATCTTCAGACATGGCACGTATGCTCCTCTACGAGGAACTATGTTATCTCTAAGTGACAAACAACATTTGTTATATAGCAAAGGAAGTGTCGATTTTTGGCAAACTTATCCTGGTCTCTACATTCCCAATCCAAGGCTGATCCGTTGTGATGAAACGACAGAGTCACCATCATTTCTGGCGCAAGAAATAATGGCATTGACAAAAATGAATTGGAATAATACGCAGTTTGATGGTGCACTCCCGATTACATTGCGGGCCGCTCGTCAGGTTGGATTAATACTTCGCTATATTCCTGAAGGAGGTCATATTGAGCCACAGTACAGGTATTATATGTAACTTTTCAATAAACTCTTGAGAGTAATATATCCTTTATCCTGTCTATCTGCTTATATTTGGGAAATTATTCTTCTTATATCTGAGCCGCCGAGAACTTTGTCTTCACTCAATACTGATCTTGCCATCCGCTGTAATATGCAGCAGTCACTAGCAAAGCTGCATTCATAAAAGCGAGCTGCTGCGATAGAAGCTATTTGATACAAAACAAGATGGTTACGCATCCCTAAAAGGTCATTCATTTCAACCGCATCCACGGGAAGCTGTTCTATGTCTTCAGACCCTATTAGTTCTTGGATACGTAGGTAATCATCTGTTGTGAAATCACTTGATACTAGATGATTACAAATGAAAAATTTAGCGTATGGGCATGACGTGAGTGATCCTGATGGGATTTTCCCCCCAATGGAAATTAATAAATGGGGATCTATTATGATAAGTGATTTTTGAGGTTTGATCTCCATAAAACAAGTTCCTTTAGTCAGGATCACCTAAGGAATCAAGGTCTTGAGGATTCAAACTTAACATGACCATATATTCGTGCGCCTTAGGACGAGAAATCTTTTTTTGTAACCAAGACTCTACGACGAGATTTATCATCACTTTTTTTAGATCAGCCAATGTCTCTCTTTCTAAATAATCTGGAATTCCGAGCAATATACTTGCTCGTTCTGCACGCTCTTTTTCCCCCAGTAATTTATCCAGAGTTTCTCTTTGGATTACCTTTAAGTTTAGTAGTTGATAAAGAGTAGCATCGTAGCTTGTCCCAAAGTAATGGGCAGTACGAAGCGCATCGATCATTTTTACTTCTTGTGATCCAGGAATTGTGCGACGTTGAGCTGTTAGGGGTTCATCTCCGGGCTGCTCTTTGAATCCATCATAAATCTCCATGACCTGACGCGTTGGTCCGCCAATACCATCCAAGAATTCGTGAACGCCATCGCTGGGCATAAGGAAATGTGCAGCAAAGGCATTGGCTCGTACCTCGACCAGCTCATCTCGATTTCCATAGCGGCTTACAGCACCAGAGATTTGCGTACTGTCCACCAGCAAATGAGCATACTCATGCGCGTAAGAAAATAAGCGGCGAGTCACTGGATGACCTGCGTTGACCAAGATCGCCATACCAGTGTCTGGACCTACAAAAAAGAGTCCGGCAATATCATCTGTCAATGTATGGCGAGCCACACGGACACCATGCTGGGCGATGATTTCCACAATATTGCGCACTGGTACGTTCCCAAGATTAAGCCGCTTTCGCTCCATAGCAGCAAGCCGCATACCTTGATCAACGGCCTCCCAGCGACCCTGAGGGCGTTCGAATGTGTAGGAAAATGGAACACCATTACGTGATGTACCTAACTGGCTTTCGAGAAATGTAGCCGCCTGACATAGTTTCACACACTCCTCTAAGGCAGCTTGTACTGGTTCGCCTAAATCCGTATTGGCACGTAGGTGCATGACACCCGCGAGTGCTCTAGGGTCGGATTCAGCGAGGAAAAACTCGATATCGCGTTTGTAAATGGCAGCGAACTGGAAGAGCTCGATGCTTGTGACAGATCGGTTACCCGCTTCAATTTGAGCAATAGTTGGGCGTTTCACTTGAAGACGCTCAGCTACTTCGGCTTGCGTCAGCTCAAGCCGATCACGCTCTTTTCTGAGGCGCTCGGCGAGTTGTTGTTGAGTGATTGGCATATGGTTCCTTGATTGGCTACGTCCGCTTCAGTTGCAGTCACGATGACCCATATTCTAATATACCACAGAAATAACTTTTTTTGTCAATAGTCTGCTTGAGGTGTTGCAATTTCTTTCGTGAGGCGATAGACTCTATTTGATGTTGGAAAATCTATCATGTCCAGCAGATCGTAAGCGAAAGACGAGATCATGGAAAAGACCCATGGCCCCGAGGAGCCTATCCTCGACGAGGTTGACATTGAGGAGTTTGCCAAGCGCGGCGAACCTCTCCCACTGGCAAAGGTGTACCGCCTGCGCATCGACGACCATCACTACGTGACGGACGCCGAGAAACTGACGGGAGCCGAGCTTCTTGCGCTGGCTGGGAAAACCCCTGCGGGTTACCATCTCCGTCAGCGAATGCGGGGTGGACAGGTACGCCCCGTGACTCCTGAGCAAGTTGTGGATCTGCGCGAGCCTGGTGTCGAGCGGTTCATGACGATCCCCAAAGAGAATACTGACGGGATGAAGGGAGAAACGGAAGGAGTTCTCGATGTCCGCTGAGTCAACAGTCACGGGTGGGGTGGCAACTGCCGCCCCACGTCGTGATTTTCAAATGCCAGAGGTGGATCAGGACTTCCTGGACGCAAACCATCCCGGTTGGGAGACAATTCAGGACAGTGGAACTCCCTGGCTGATCCTGAACAATTTCTCCGTGCCCCAAGGTTATGACCACTCTCTTGTGCGAGCAGCAATTCAAATCCCCTCGGGCTATCCAAACTCAGCGCTAGACATGGTTTACCTTTTTCCTCATCTGGCGCGAGCAAATGGTCGTCCCATCGCCGCCCTGGCCCCACAGCCCATCACAGGGCAGACCTGGCAGAGGTGGTCTCGCCACTACACGTGGCGACCCGGGGTTGATGAGCTAGCAACGCATGTCGAGCGAATCAAAGCTTGGCTTGCGGCAGAACTGAGCCGATAGGAGATCATTTTATGCAGTACAAACTTCGCATGACGGGGCGGCAGCACTCTGCCCTGTCATCCCATCTGTTCCCCGGCGACAGAAACGAGGCAGTCGCTCTTGCTCTCTGTGGCCGACGTCAAGGCAAAGATGCGCACATCCTCACGGTTCACCGGATAATCCCGATCCCTCACGAGGAGTGCCCGGTGCGTTTGCCCGACCAGATCACCTGGAGGACAGATCGGATCGAGCCTCTACTTGAAGAGGCTGTGAAGAAGGGCATGGCCCTTCTGAAGATTCACAGTCACCCTGGTTACTATCCGCATTTTTCCAAGGTAGATGATGCTGCTGACCGTGACCTATTTCCCACTATCTACTCCTGGTTAGATGATGGCCTGCCCCACATGAGCGCGATTATGTTACCCGCTGAAGGCACAAACGCTGGCGGTGAGATCATGGCACGTGTCGTCACCCGCAAGGGCGACTTCATTCCCGTAAATCTCGTCTCGGTCGCGGGCGACAATCTCCACTTCTGGGACTCTGACAGCTCTAACTCCGAGTATGTGGTTGGCCCTGAGGAATTTGAAGCCAAGAATCGTCAGTTCTTCGGCGAGGAGACCTTCACAAGGCTTCGCCAGCTCTCTGTCGGCATCGTGGGTATCTCTGGTACGGGTAGCCCTCTCGTGGAGCAACTGGCGCGTCTTGGAGTCGGCCACTTAGTGCTGGTGGACCCCGATGTGGTGAAGGACAAGAACCTGAACCGGATTCTCAATACCACTCGTGCTGACGCATCGGCTAAGCGCCTAAAGGTTGAGGTGCTTGCGGATGCTATCCGTGCAATGGATCTCGGAACAGAAGTACTTCCACTACCCGAGAACCTGGTGGATAGTGCAGTGATGCGTAAGCTCGCGGAGTGCGATGTACTTTTTGGATGCATGGATAGCGCAGAGGGGCGGTACTATCTGAACCGGCTTGCCACCTTCTACAACATCCCTTACTTCGATCTCGGCGTGCGCCTTGATGCCGATGGGATAGGTGGGGTTTCCTATGTCTGCGGTAGCGTCCACTCCCTGCAACCCGATGGCTCCAGCCTTTTTGGTAGAGGTATGGTCTCAATGGAGGCGGTTCGTGCTGAGGGTCTGGCGCGGCGCAACCCCGAGGAGTACGAGCGCCAACGGCACGAGGGTTATATCCGAAACGTGCATGTTGAGCGACCTGCGGTCATCACCATCAATATGCAGATCGCGGCTATGGCAGCCAACGAGTTTTTAGCACGCCTGCATCCCTACCGGCGCGTGGATAACACATCTTGTGCGATCCGAACCTTTGACTTCCGCGAGAATGACCATGTTTGCGAGCCTGAGGGAGAGCCCTGCTTAATGCTAGCAAAGTTCGCTGGGCGGGGTGATGCCCGTCTATTTCTCGATGATCCATCACCGGAGATTCAATAATGCCGAGTCAGTTTCAGCAGCGATTTAAGGAGCGCTTGAGCAATGCTTGGGATCAGTTTCGAGGTTTTCCTGGGCGGCTGATGGGTTGGTGGGAGCGGTTTCTGGGCCGCTCCAAGCCCACTTCCGAACCTGAAGAGTCCCTGTACCGGGCCGTATTACTGACTGACGATGCAGACTTGCCAAAGATTATCCCCACGATGTCGGTATTTATTATTGGGGTTCCTGGCAACGAGTGGCTGGCTGCGATGACCTGTCCATGTGGGTGCCAGTCTACTCTTCTCCTCAATCTGCTCCCTGATGAAATGCCAAACTGGAAATTTTCGGTTGCCCCTGATGGTGCTGTTACGCTCTCCCCTTCCGTTTGGAGGCAGATTGGCTGTCGGAGTCACTTCTTTGTACGCTCTGGGAAAATTAAGTGGTGCTAGGCATTCTCGGCGAGCAACTTGGAGTAACTGAGCCAGTGCAGCGCCCACTGCACTAACACCATATTTTCGGCTATGATGGGTACGATTAGCCTGACCTATGGACAACACTACCCACAACACCCTCGTCAATTTCATCTGGAACATCGCTGATGATGTCTTGCGCGATGTCTACGTGCGCGGCAAGTACCGTGACGTGATCTTACCCATGACCGTCCTGCGCCGCCTGGATAGCCTTCTGGAACCCACCAAAGACGTGGTTCTGGAGCGCCACCAGTGGCTCAACGATAATAAGATTTTCAGCCAGGCCGCCGCACTCCAGAAGGCATCAGGTCAGCCCTTCTACAACACCAGCAAGTTCACCCTCAAGAAGCTCCTGGATCAGCCCAGCCAGATTCGGGAGAACTTCGAGGTGTACCTGGATGGGTACTCGGAGAACGTTCAGGAGATCATCCGTAAGTTCAAGCTCCGCAACCAGATCGAGACGCTCCACGAGGCCGACCGCATCTTCCTGCTGATCGAAAAGTTCACCGCCAAGACAATCCACCTGGGGCCGGAGCCAATCAAGACTGCTGAGGGAAAGATCCTTCACCACGGCCTGACGAACCTGGGGATGGGCTATGTTTTCGAGGAGCTGATCCGTCGCTTCAATGAGGACAACAACGAGGAGGCCGGAGAGCACTTCACGCCCCGCGAGATCATCGAGCTTATGGGCCAGCTCATCTTCCACCCCATCGAGGGCCAGATTCAGAGCACCACCTACCTTGTTTACGATCCTGCCTGTGGCAGCGGTGGGATGCTCACCGAGGCAGAGCAAGTGCTTCAGGAGCTTTCCGAGAAGCTAAAGAAGAAGGTTCGCCTGGAGCTCTACGGCCAGGAGGTGAACCCGGAGACGTTTGCTATCTGCCAGTCAGACATGCTCATCAAGGAGCGTGACCCCGGCAACATCAAGTATGGCTCCACGATCTCCCAGGACGGACACCAGGCGACCCGCTTTGATTTCATGCTCTCCAATCCCCCCTACGGTAAGAGCTGGTCAGGTGATGAGAAGGCGATTCGCAACTCTAAGAAGGAGATCACGGACGACCGCTTCAAAGTGGGCGTTCCTCGCACCAGCGATGGGCAGCTCCTCTTTCTGTTGAACATGATCGCCAAGATGAAGCACGATACGCCACTGGGGAGCCGCATCGCCACGGTTCACAACGGGTCGGCGCTCTTCACGGGAGACGCGGGTGGTGGTGAGAGCGAGATTCGCCGCCACATCATCGAGAATGACTATCTGGAGTGCATCATCGGCCTGCCTGAGAACATGTTCTACAACACCGGCATCTCGACCTACATCTGGGTGCTGACCAACCGTAAGGCCGCAAGTCGCAAGGGCAAGATTCAGCTCATCGATGCCTCAGAGTGGTTTGTGAAGCTGCGCAAGAATCTGGGCAAGAAGAACTGCGAGTTCCGCGCCGAGCACATCGCCCAGATCATGGGTGAGTACGAGCACTTCGAGGACACTGAGCATTCCCGCATCTTCGATAATGAGGACTTCGGCTATCGCAAGATCACGGTGGATCGCCCGCTACGCTTGGCGGTGAAGCTCGATGCGGAGCGCCTGGCACTGCCTGAGGTGAAGGACTGGGCCAGCGCCCTCACCAGCCTTTTCGGTAAGGACGTGACGCTCCTGGACTTCAACGCTTTCAAGAAGAAGTGGGAAGCCTACCTCAAAGCCAATAAGATCAAGCAAACGGCGAAGGACGCCAAGGCACTCTACGACGCTCTGACAGAACGCGACCCGGCAGCGGCTATGGTTGCTGACAAGGATGGGAACGCCGCCGCTGATACCGAGCTACGCGACACGGAGAACGTGCCTCTTAAAGAAGACCCTGAGGTGTTTCTGGATCGTGAGGTTATCCCCTACGTGCCGGATGCCTGGATTGACGAGGAGAAGACTGTGGTGGGCTACGAGATTTCCTTTACTAAGGTCTTCTACAAATACCAGCCGCCGCGCCCACTGGAAGAGATTCTCAGGGATATTGCCGCCCTGGAGGCAGAGACGGACGGCCTGCTGCATGCCATCGCGGAGGACTCGCTGTGAGCGGATTGGTTCCTGCCAAGAACAGTCTGCCCGAATCCGAGTACCCGGCGACGGAGCAGCTCATCGCTGACCTGCGTGGCCTGATCGAGAGCGCCCGAACACGGGTGGCAGTCGCGGCAAACCGCGAGCAGACACTCCTCTACTGGGATTTAGGCCAGCGAATCCGTGAGGATATTCTCCATGAGAAGCGCGCACCCTACGGCAAACAGATTGTCTCGACAGTGTCGAGACAATTGATTGAGGACTATGGGAGCGGCTACTCGCGTCAGAATCTCTTTCGGATGATGCAAACCGTGGAGTATTTCCCCGACCGAGCTATGGTGGATAAGGTTGCGGCAGTAGTGCAGTGGAGCCACTTCGTCGAGGTGCTTCCCCTACGCGACCCGCTGGAGCGCGAGTTCTATATCTCCATGTGCCATGCCTGCCGCTGGAGTATCCGTGGCCTTCGCCGAGAGATTGCGGGGGCACTCTTCACCCGCACGGCGCTTTCGAGAAACACCGACGAACTCGTGCGGCAGGAGCTGGCCGCGCTTCGTGATGAAGACCGCTGGACCCCTGATCTGGTGCTGCGTGATCCCTATATCCTCCCCTTCCTTGGGCTGGCTGATACCTACTCCGAGAAGGATCTGGAGACAGCCATTCTGCGCCAGTTGCAGGCGTTCCTGCTGGAGCTTGGCGTCGGGTTTACTTTCGTCGCTCGTCAGCAGCGCATCGTGATCGGGGGCAAGAGCCACCAGATAGACTTGCTGTTCTACCATCGCAAGCTGAAACGCTTGGTGGTGATCGAGCTGAAGATCGGCCCGTTCGAAGCGGCGCATAAAGGGCAGCTTGAGCTGTACATGAGCTGGCTGAATAAGAACGAGCGCGAGCCCGGCGAGGAGTCGCCGATTGGAATTATCCTCTGCACGGAGGCGAGCCAAGAGGAGATCGAGCTGCTACAGATCGGCAAGGACGATATTCATGTCGCGGAGTACATTACCCAGAATCTTCCTCCGGCGTTGCTGGTGCGGAAGCTGAAAGAGGCGGAAGAGCGTGGGCGAGCACAGCTTGCGGCGCGGCAACAGCCAGTAAGCGAGGGAGAGCAAGAATGAAACGCTACCCTGCCTACAAGCCTTCTAGCGTTCAGTGGCTCGGCGAGATACCGAGACATTTTGAGTTTTTACCACTGAAGCGGTTTGTCAAAATTAATATGGCTACACTTTCCGAAACTGTCTCGCCTGGTTACGAGCTTCAGTACCTCGATATTGGTAATGTTGATTCGTCAGGAATCTCTGGTGAACTACAGGGTTTCAAGTTCTCAGATGCTCCATCACGAGCACGTCGCATCATCAAACCTGGGGACACAGTCATTTCAACTGTTCGAACCTATCTAAAAGCAATAGCGCATATTCCGGAGTGCGAAGATAACTGGATTGCCTCTACGGGATTTGCAGTTTTGACACCTGAGGCAGGCACGCTACCAAAATACGTCTCCTACATAATTCGCTCTGACGGCTTTATCGACTCCGTAACCAAAGAGTCCAAGGGAGTAAATTATCCTGCCATAACCTCAGTTGAACTTGGCAATTTAAAGGTTGTGGCAACTCGTTCATTAGAGGAGCAAACAGCCATCGTTTCCTACCTCGACCGCAAGAACGCCGAGATCGATGGCTTCGTCGCCAGCAAGCGAAAGCTCATCGCGCTCCTGAACGAGGAACGGGCGGCGTTTATTCAGAAAATCGTGTTGCGAGGGCTGAATCCCGACGCGCCGATGAAGCAGACCGGCGCGATGTTTGTTGGGGAAGTCCCTGCTCACTGGGAAGTGAAGCGGGCAAAATACTTTTTTTCCGAGATTGATGAGCGCTCCGAATCAGGGGATGAAGAATTACTTTCCGTCTCTCACATCACGGGCGTTACCCCTCGCAGTGAGAAAAATGTGAACATGTTCCTGGCCGAGTCCTACGAGGGTTCAAAGGTTTGTATACCTGGCGACTTGGTGATCAACACAATGTGGGCTTGGATGGGAGCAATGGGAGTTTCACGCCACCGAGGGATTGTAAGCCCCTCCTATGGAGTTTACAGGCAACGTAGCAGTTCTTTCCTACCGGAATATCTTGACCATCTTGCCCGCGCAAAATCGTACATCGCTGAGTACATCTGTCGCTCAACGGGCATTCAAGAATCGCGCCTGCGTCTGTACCCTGACCAGTTTTTCAATGTCCGAATGATATGCCCACCGCTCAGTGAGCAGCGGGCTATCGTGACGGAGATTGAGGAGCAGTCCCAACGGATAGATGGTGCCATCTCCCGGATCGAGCGAGAGATTGAACTCATTAACGAGTATCGCACCGCTCTCATCTCCGAAGTGGTGACGGGTAAAATAGATGTTCGAGAGACGAACTGAGACGATAGAGAACCGAGCAAAACGAAATGATAAAAAAAATCCACGCCTGGAACTACCGCAACCTAGTGATTCCAACAGGTCTATTGCTTGGTTCGCTAAATATCTTTGTTGGTGCGAACGGCTCAGGAAAAAGCAATCTCATACGAATCCTACGCTTTCTCCAGGATGCGGTCACAGGCACACCGGATGAGCGCCGAGGAGTGACCCGCTTTGAAAGTGCCATGGCACGTTTCGGGTCTGGTCGGATCTTAGATGTTTCTCTAGAGCGCCCTTCGTCTGTGAGAGTTGGTATCTCCTTTACAGATGCCGAGCAGGTTCTATTTGCTCATGAAGTCCGGCTTGAAGTCAAGGATGAAAATACAGTACTGGTTCGCGGTGAGGACTTGGCTTATTGGGAAAAACAACCTGATGGTGAAGCGAAGAAGTTGATGGTTTATGAATCATCGCCAAATGCGCCAAATACTGCTCAGTTAACTATTTTTAAACTGATTGATGGTAATTATGTAATTCCAGTACCTGAGCTTCCTACAAATGAGCTGTTTTTTCATTCTTTGCCTGAAAAATATAGTGATTTTGAGCCCCACCATAAAGACAGTCCTATTCTAGAAAATACTCGTCGTGAAGTCATTAAGAGTCTCAGTACCTGGGCTTTTTATGACTCGGGGCGTATGAATATCGAAGCCGTCCGCCGAGCAGCTCCTGATTTGGGCAGTACGGATATCCGCCTTGAAAGCTCAGGAGAAAATCTGCTGATCGTTCTTCACAATCTTCTCAAGGAGAACATTGAGTTTGAAGAGCGTCTTACTGAGGCCTTTAAAGAACTCTTTCCCAAAACACGCAGAATACGTATTTTGCCTGTTGGCCGAAGAACAGTGCAGCTCGAATGGTACCAGGGTAGTAGTAAAAGCCCACTCTACCAGGATGATCTCAGTGATGGAACGCTCCGTATGCTCTGCTGGGCAACGGTGCTACTCTCTCCGAATCTCGCTTCTCTGATTGTTCTTGATGAGCCAGAAG
>NZ_JANNYP010000375.1:0-2370 GCF_031410135.1 Armatimonas sp.
GGCGGCGCGGGTGTAGCCGATCTTAAAACGACGCTGCAACATGGATGTGCTGGCGCTACCGCCAGAGACGACCAGGCGAACCGCGCTCTCGAAGAGATCGTCGTCGCTTTCTAGCTCGCCGGAGTCGTCTTCGCCGGTTGCCATGGAAAGGGTGGAGGGAAGCACATCGAAGTTCGGGGTGCCCTGCGCTTTGAGATAGTGCACCAGTGTCTCAGTGTCCTGCTCGCTGACATAGCAGCCCTGGATACGCGAGGGCTTTCCCGCATCAATGGGCATGAAGAGCATGTCGCCGCGTCCGATTAATCTGTCAGCACCCGTCTGGTCGAGAATCGTGCGGGAGTCCACGGCGGAGTTCATGGCAAAGGCGATTCGGCTAGAGATATTGGCCTTGATGGTTCCTGTGATGACATTCACCGACGGTCGCTGCGTGGCGATGACGAGGTGAATCCCCGTGGCGCGGGCGAGCTGCGCGATCCGACAGATGCTCGTCTCAATCTCCGGGCCGCTGGTCATCATCAGGTCCGCAAGCTCGTCAACAATAATCACCCAGTAGGGGATTCTTTCCTCTTCCGGTACCTTAGCGTTGTAGCCCTCCAAGTTACGGGTTCCGAGCTTGGCGAACTTGTCGTAGCGGGTCTCCATCTCGCGCAGGGCTTGCTTGAACAGCGATGGCGCCTGTTTAACATTGGTAATCACGGGAGAGGCGAGATGTGGGATGCCTTCGTAGAGCGAGAGCTCGACTTTTTTAGGGTCTATCATGAGCAGCTTCAGCTCGCGCGGGGAGTTGCGGTACAGAAGCGATGTAATTAATGCGTTCAGCCCGACAGATTTTCCCGAGCCCGTGGAGCCCGCAATCAGCAAGTGCGGCATCTTGGCAAGATCGGCGACTTTGACGGCTCCT
Organism: Armatimonas sp.; assembly: GCF_031410135.1. Classification (GTDB taxonomy): domain Bacteria; phylum Armatimonadota; class Armatimonadia; order Armatimonadales; family Armatimonadaceae; genus Armatimonas. The sequence continues at coordinate 902 of NZ_JANNYP010000375.1, forward strand.
GTGACATCGCGGCCCAGCACGAACGTGAGCTTGCCCGGTGCGTTCTGAAACTCGGGGGCTTCTAGGCACTCGCGGATACTCACCGCACGGGGCTTCTCGTTGGGTACTTCGAGACCAATTGCGGACTTTCCTGGAATGGGCGCTTCGACACGGACATCAATGGCGGCGAGTGCCATGGCGATATTGTCGGCGAGGGAGACGATTTTACTGACTTTAATGCCCCGCTCCAGCGCGATCTCGTAGCGAGTGATGGTTGGGCCGTATGCGACATCGGCCACATCGGCCCCAATCCCGAAGTCTTCGAGGGTTTGGAGGATGATCTGGCGGCGCTCCTCGCTCTCTCCATCCGCGACATTGGCGGGGGCAGGTGGTGAGGGCGCGAGAATCCCGGTGCTGGGCAGGACAAAGGAGAACTGGGTTTTATTGACAGTGGTGGTGGGACGGACAAGCGGAGCCGGTAAAATAGGAGCAGTCTCGTCGTCTGTGTCCTCCGCACCCCCCGCCCCCACAAGTGGGGGAGTTAGTGTGGGAGTGGCTGGCTTTTCTTTGCGGAACGAGAATAATGTCGGTTGCTGGCCACGGGCAGGGGCGGTGGGTTCCTCTATATCGACGTCGAACTCATCGTCGAGGGGCTCCGGGGTGCTGCGCTTGTAGACACTGGGGGGCGGCTGGACGAGTGGCTTGCGCTCGCCGGGCACTGGCTTCTTGCGGACTTTTTCCACCGCCTCTTTGGCCTGTGCCGTTGCGGCTTGCTTGCCCTTGCCCGTCCACTCTCCCACAAAGCGCTCCAGTGGTCCCAGTAGTGAGGGCAGTGGGACATCCACCAGAAAGAGAATCCCAATTCCGGTCAGTGCCAAAAAGAAGACATGGGCTCCAAAGACACCTACCAGCATTCGCAGGAGCCACGAGATTCCCGCGCCAATGTAGCCGCCGCCGTTGACGAGGTTATCCGCGACGAAGTGGTAGTCAATCTTCATCCCACTCACGCGGCCTAGGTGCCACCAGGCGATAAAGATGAGATAGAGGGCACCGAGTGCGCTCATGTTGTCGTAGGAGCGGCTCTTGCCAATGGCGAGCATACCCCCCAGCGCCAGCAAAACAAAGGGAAAGACCCACGCTCCAACTCCCGCCAGAAGATAGAAGCCATGCACGACCGTGCGTCCCAGGAAGTTATCTCCCGAGTTGCTCCCCGCCCCAAAAAGTGTGGCGAGCAGGATCAGCCCGAAGGCGCAGAGAGCGATCCCCCAGGTATCGTAGGCAAACCGGGTGTTGGTTCGGGTCTGGCGCGGCGCGGCGCTACGCGGCGGCCTCGGCTTGCGGGGGGTGGTCTGTGTAGCCATTTCTGACCGCTATTTTACCAGGTTTAGTACCCTCCTCCCTTCGCTTCGCTCTTCCCTCCTCCCAACCCTGGGAGGAGGGATAGGGTGGAGGGGAGCGAATCTCCTCAAACTCCCCTTCCTCCCACCCGA
>NZ_JANNYP010000376.1:0-2606 GCF_031410135.1 Armatimonas sp.
GTGGTGGTCGGGGCACGCTCTGCGATTTTTTGCCCCTTGCCCAATGTCGGCCTGATCGTGGTGGACGAGGAGCACGAGAGCAGCTACAAGCAAGACCAGCCCGCGCCCCGCTACCACGCAAGAGAAGTGGCGATTGCGCGGGCGAGAGCCACCGGCGCGACGGTGATTCTGGGCTCCGCGACACCGTCGGTGGAGACGTTCTACAAGGCCGAAAAAGGCGAGTATGGCTTCCTGCCCTTGCGAGAGAGGGCACTCTCACGCCCTCTGCCTTCCGTCGAGATCGTGGATCTGCGCGAGGGCTTTAAGAAGAACCAGCCCGCGCTCTTTGCCCAGCCACTCCTCGACGGCATTACGCAAGGCCTGGAAAAACACGAGCAGACCATTCTCTTTCTCAACCGGCGCGGCTTCTCGATGTTTCTGCTCTGCCGCGACTGTGGCTACACCACCCGCTGCCCCGACTGCGAGGTCTCGCTGACCTATCACCAGCGTGCCGCCAAGCTGGTCTGCCACCACTGCAACTACGAGCGCCCCGCGCCCGACATGTGCCCCAAGTGCAGCGGCAACCGCCTGCGCCCGTTTGGCATCGGCACCGAGAAGATCGAGGAAGAGATCAAGAAGGCGTTCCCCGAGGCGCGGGTGATTCGCATGGATCGGGACACGACACAAGAGAAAAACGCCCACATGAAGATGCTGCGCCAGTTCCGGGCGGGCGAGGCGGATATTCTGATCGGGACGCAGATGGTGGCAAAGGGCCTAGACTTTGCGGGTGTCACCCTCGTCGGGGTGATCTCCGCCGATACCGCGCTCAACCTCCCGGACTTTCGTGCCAGTGAGCGGGCCTTCCAGCTCCTGACCCAAGTCGCAGGCCGTGCGGGGCGTGGGCGCAAGCCGGGCCATGTGGTGGTTCAGAGCTTCAACCCGGAGCATGAGTCCATCACCGCTGCCGCTGAGCACGACTACGAGCTATTCTATAAGCGCGAGATCGTCTTTCGGGAGGAGCTGGGCTACCCGCCGTTTGCGCGGCTCGCCAATATCATCGCCACCGACGAAGACGAGCGCCTTCCGGAAGTGCGCCTGCGTGCCCTTGCCAATCGCTTAGAGGACTGCGACGGCCTCAAAGTTCTCGGCCCCGCGCCGTGTCCGCTCTCGCGCCTCAAGGGAAAGTACCGCTGGCATCTCCTGCTCAAGTGCGCCGACGGCGAGGCACTCCGGGCGTATCTGCGCCGTGCCCTCCTCTCCCTCACCGCCTCGGATAAGTCAGGAATGACCATTGATCTTGACCCAATGAGCCTGCTCTGAGTGATAAACTGGGGGGGAGGTAATCAAGATGTCGGTTGTCACCTACGAGGCCATTGTGGAAAACGGGAAGCTCCGTTTGTTGGAGCCCGTCTCGCTGCCCGAACAGACGCGGGTGTATGTGGTGGTTCCCCAGCCAAAACTCCCTGAGCTGCCCGAGACAAAGAAGATTCGCACGCCCCACTTGAAGAACCCTGCCGATGTTGCTGACTTTGTGATGGAGGTCAGCTAAGGCGTGCGCACCAGCTACGATGGCGAGCACCACGATCCACCCGCTCCTGTGGCTTGGGTCACGCTTCAGTCTCCTGACGGAGCGAAGTCACAAACTGATGTGCCGCTTCTGATGGACACGGGAGCCGACGTAACTCTCTTGCCACGCTGGGCGATTGAGGCACTGGAGCTTCCAGCCGAACCCGAGGCGAGCTACGAGCTGGCAGGCTTCGATGGCTCAACCAGCGTCGCCGTCGCGGTGCGTCTCTCACTGCTTTGGATGGGTAAGACTTTTCGCGGCCAGTTCCTTGTAATTGACCAACCTCAGGGCATTCTGGGGCGAAATATCCTCAATAACGTTAGCTTGCTGCTTGATGGCCCACACCGCGAGTGGGAACTTCAGACGCTGTAGCCACCTCCCGCTTCGCGAAGTAAGAGGGTGGTTTAGGGTACGATACCGTCAGCTTATGGCTTCGTCGCGCTAGCTCTCGCTCTTTCTGGCCTGGACACTCCTACTCCAGAGCCTCACTCGGCTTTTCGGCTCTAAGTGAGTGGCTGCTTTTTGATGGCCTTGACAGCACGCGAATATGATATGCTGATGGCCGCTGGGAGCGGCATGCAATAACATGCTATAATTCTTTCAATACATCCCATACAAGGTTATTTTGATCCCATGCACACTCGCCGCGACCTGCTAAAATCTGCTCTGATTTTGCCTTCGGTTCTCACTCATGCCGCGATTGCACAGGACGGCACACCCGCTCCGGCGAAACCGACGATTGAGTTATCCGACTCATGCGTGGTAGATAAGCCCTTCGGGGTTCCGGGTGTTTTAGAATCAAATGGATTTACCAATGGCTTCATATACTACTCTCCATTTTTTAGAAATAATACTGAAAGAACTAGAGGACGTGCTTTACCATTTGGAGTTAAAAATTCTAATGTGCAATTTTTGATAAATTCAGTTTGTACAAGTATTTATGGCTCTTTGACAAATAGTGGGGTTGGTTTCTGAAGCATCAAGGCCGTCGGGTAAGATCAAGTTCTCACGCTAAATCTTTCCCAAGGCGGCCCTGATGCTAGAAAGTATATCCCAAGAA
>NZ_JANNYP010000377.1:0-4046 GCF_031410135.1 Armatimonas sp.
GGGTGCAGGACATTAAAGTGGTGAGGGGAGCCGATTTGCACTCACCGCCTAAAGTGGGCATCATGGCAGGATGACCGAGCAAACCAAACAGAGACTGCGAGAGCGATTTGAACAAATCCTGGCAGCACAATACAAAAAGGCAACTACCATTAGCGACATTGAACAGATCGCCCTGGACATCGGGGGGCAAATCAAGCAAGCCGCTACAGAAGAAGTAGGCCAGGAAGCACAAGAGATAGACCCGCAAAGGGAGTCAGAGACAACACGAGGAGCAGAGTCGTTTCAAAGGGCAACCAGAGTTTGCTGCCCTGGGTGCCAGGGCAATGCCTGGTTCAAGATGCAACGAGTCCGAAGCATTCAAACCCTGGCAGGAATGCTCACACTGGAGCGAGCCTACTACCACTGTAAGAAATGTCAAAAGGGATTCTGTCCCCTGGATACTCGATTAGGTCTTGAACAAGGAAGCTTCTACAGTCCTGCTCTCGCTCAAGAAATCTGTGCCCTGTCTGCCAGTATGCCCTACGAATTGGCAATGCAAACCTTGGCCAGACTTACAAAAGTTGTGGTCAGTGGACGAAGTGCTCAACGCCTCGCCACCGGCCTTGTGGCTCAGATAGTGAGCGACTTCGTGGATCAACGCGAGGAGCAGATGCTCCCTCTGGCTTACTTGCCCGAAGAGAAAATCCCCCAAGAGTTACCTGAGCCCGAAGTTCTTTATCTGCAAGCGGATGGGATTCATACTCCGATGGAAGATGGTTCCTGGAAAGAAATGAAGGTGGCAGTGGTGCGGGCAGAATATTTTGACGGACGTGAGATGATGCCTTCGCACTACATTAGTCACCTGGGAGAAGCAGCTACTTTCGGCAAGCATTGGGAGGCACTCGCTCTCTCATGCGGTTCTCTTAAGAGCAAGTGCTTGGTAGTGATAGGCGATGGAGCCACTTGGATTTGGAATCTGGCCTCCACCCACTTTCCCCGAGCTGTCCAGATTCTGGATTTCTATCATGCCAGTGAGTATGTGTCGGCAGTTGCCCGTGCTGTCTTTGGAGAGCAAGAAGCCCAAAAAAGTGCCTGGCTTGCCTCTCGTCTGCATGAACTTAAACACAGTCATTGGTCATCTTTCTGGTTCGCCTTGGCGGAGTTGAATCAGCCCACTCTAGAGAGTCTGGTGAGTCTTCGGACATATTTTTCTCATCATGCCAGCCGAATGGAGTATGCCTCTTATCTGAAGCGTGGTCTTTGTATCGGCTCTGGTCTTGCTGAATCGAGTTGTAAGCGAATCGTGTCGGATCGTTTGAAAGGATCTGGCATGCACTGGAGTGTCTTGGGTGCCGAGGTGATCGCTCGTCTTCGCGGTTTCTTTTTGGGTGGTGAGTGGGATGTCTTTCAAGCGTTCTGGAATGCCCGACCCAGAAGAGGGGATACCTCACCACTTTAATGTCTTGCACCCCACAGCGGGAAATGCGCGAAGCTCGCGCCGCACAGGGCTGGTATCTCTATGCAATTGGGGAAGTGCGGCAGGAATCTGTTTGCATCATTGCTCCGGTTGTCGCAGATCCCAAAACCGGGGTTGTGGCGCAGGCTCAGTATGTGGTTTGCCGCGAAACGGGGCGGTGCTCGTGCCCGGATCAGCAGCGGCTGGATCGTGTGAATGGGCAGGCGTTTGATCTCGGTCTGCAAATTGATCCTCTTATCTGTAAGCACGCGCTTATGGTTCCGCTCTTGCTGAATCGCGCCGAAGAAGAAGCGGAGCGCCAGCGGTTGTTGGAAGCGGCTAAAGCCGCCATCGTTGCGCCTGTCCTGGCTTCTCCTAAGGTGCGTATCTCCTCCCGTGCTCAGTGGCATCTGTCGCGCCGCCGGGTTCGTATCCCTGCGGGGGCTTCTCTATGAGCGCCCCCGCTTCTCTCGCCGCCCCGAAAGGGGCGGCCCCAAGTCAGAGATTGGGAAAACTCTTGGGGGTGGCTTGTGATCTTTGCGGCACGGAGGATCAGTTGGTACTGGCGGACACGTTATGCGCCGATGGTCAGTGGCGTACGTTCCGGGTATGCTTGGCATGCCGTGCTGCTTGGGAGCTGCGCCCCGGTGGGCTGGAAGTATTGGTGCACGAGGATCGGGCGGAATATGTGCTTGAGCCTTGCCCAGAGCCCTATGTATCCCGGCCACCGCGCGAGGTGCTGGATTCGCTGATGCGTTCTCATCCCGGCGTTTGGGCGGTCTCGGTGCTGTGGTGGTCGCCGCCACGGCTGGAAGTGCTCTTGCTGTCTATCACGGGGCAGAACCGCGTTTTTCGCGGCGAGGTAATCGGCGAATGAGTAAGTGGGCCGGGGCGCGAAGCCCCAGCCCGAATCAAGCGTGTTCCCCCGTTGGACGGGGGCTAGGGGGGTGGCTATGGAAGATTGGCTAACAATTAAAGAAGCAGCAGAGATTCTGAAGTTGTCGGAGCATACAGTGCGTGACCAGGTGCGCCTTGGGAAGATTCCTGCCACAAAGCTGGGGCATCGGACGGTGCGGATTCGGCGGGCGGAGGTGGAGGCGCTTCTGCCACGTGCCGAGAGCCCAAGCGTGAGGCCGATTCGGCTGGATCGTGTGGGGATTGCGAGCTGGTTGCTTAGTGTGGTGGACAGTGGAGAGAGCACCGAGGGGAAGTTAGGACGAATCCGGGCGTTTGCGCTAGGGCTTGGGGCGGAGTAACTTTACCTGGCTGCGTTGTTGTTGCAGGGCTCGTTAGCTATCGTTCAATCTTGTCCGTGTAACGATCATCACAGCCCTCCAGAAGGATCACAGGTAAAATGCCGCTGAAATGAAGAAAACCTTAGCAGGCAATAAAATAGCTATTGTGATCGGTGTTAGTGGATACGCGCGTCCCAAAAGTAGCGGACTCTCGGAGTGGAGAGAGCTTCATACTGCTCAGGATGTCCTTGCACTGAAACATACCCTGATCACACGATTTGGCTTCACAGTCACTCCTTTGGTCACACCACAGCAGACAAGCCGCAAGGCCATTTTAGACACGCTTGATAAGCTGCCCTTACAGCTCAAACCAGGAGATACCGTCTATATCCACTTCAGTGGGCATGGCGATGGTGACGAAGAGCGTGGTTCGGAGTCGCTCGTTCCCTCCGATTGGCGTCCACGAAACCATCCGCAGGGAGACAATCACATCACGAACCAGGAGCTTGCTCAGCGCATCACGAAGATCAAAAGTCAGCTGGCAGGTGGGGCATTTTTCCTCAGTTTTGATTGTTGCTACTCAGGCTATATTGCGAGCTATACCCGAAGCGGGGGCGCGGTGATACGAGGACGGGATCGGAGTGTCCCGCGCCCGGCACGTACACTACCAAAACCCAGCGCCACGCAACCAAAGCAAGTACTCCTAGACCAGGGCAGCACACCTCTCATACTAGGAAACGCTCCTTCCGCGCAAGGCCGCGGCTTTACGGCTCTCTACGCCTGTCGTTACAATGAGACTGCCAAAGAGCTAGAGTCCCCCCGTGCGATGGGAGCGCTCACTTGCTCGCTGGTTGAGGCGCTCCTAGCCCTGCCCCCTGGTGCCACCTATCGAGAGCTGTTCGAGCGGGTGCGCACTCGGGTAGTGGCGCAGGTAGACGACCAGCACCCCGAGGCAGAGGGGGATCTGGATCGGCTTGTCTTTGGTGAGAAGCGTCTCCCGCAACCAAAAGGCGTGCCGGTGCGGCTCGCGGGGGGGATTCCCCAGCTCCTCGCAGGTCGCCTCCATGGTGTGACGGAGGGATCTTTGTACACCATCTACTCCCAGAAGGGCGAGCTGCCTATTGCCCAAGGGCGTGTGGCACAGGTCGAGCTACTTCAGGCCAACCTGATTCTGGATTCCCTCACCCCGCTCTCACCCGCGCAAAAGGCCGCACTTGTCACTGCCCGTGCGGTTGAGGTGAAGCACTCTTTCGAGCCGCCGCGCTTCGCGGTGGACTTATCCCCTATCCAAACCTATCCCACAGCCCCGGCACTGCGCGCCGCTCTGGAGCAAGTAGCACGCGAGAAAGGTCTTCTCCGAATCGCTGGTTCCAACG
>NZ_JANNYP010000378.1:0-4538 GCF_031410135.1 Armatimonas sp.
AGTGCCCTAGCCCGTGCCCCGAAACATACGCCACAATCGCCATAGCCGCAAGCATACCCCACGTTTTTCCTTGGCGGGAATTAATGCCTTATGGTACAGTATTCCTGTACAAGAATCAGGAATCTCTATTTTGACAACAACGTATACTCAGGCACGCACTCAGCTTTCTTCACTCTGCGACAGGGCAACGGAAGACCGTGAAGTGGTGGTCATCCAGCGTCGTGGACATAGTGATGTCGCCCTCATCGCCCTTGATGAGCTTGATAGTCTGCTTGAAACGGCCCATCTGCTACGCTCCCCTGCGAATGCGACACGGCTCCTGACAGCACTAGAGCGTGCCCGTGCCCAAACGGAACAGCCCCGTAGCTTAGAAAGCCTGCGTCAGGAAATAGGACTGAAGTGAGTCAGGAGCGGGCGGCAGTCTTCCAGAAAGAGTTTCGAGAAGACCTTCGTTTTTGGGTGGACACGCATCGAAAAACCGCTCTCCGCATCCTGAGCCTTGTTGAGTCGGTACTCAACGATCCTTTTGATGGCATCGGCAAGCCAGAGCCGCTCAAGTACCTGGGAGCCAATGTTTGGTCGCGCCGCATTACCGAGGAGCATAGGCTTGTCTATCTCGTCAGCGAAGATCGGATAGACTTCCTTCAAGCCCGCTACCACTACGATGACCACTGAGTCGCTCTGATGTTCCAGGACCAGCAACAAGAAATCCCCGGTCATCGCCACTTTTTCGAGCGGCTGAAGTCCGTGGAGACCTTCGCCGAAGCAGAGAAGCTCGCGAAGCCTTTTCCCACCGAAACGCTTCTGCCAGAGCTGGTGAAACAGGCCATTGTGGAGCAGCAAGCCCCAAAACGTTTTGGCAACGCTATCAATATTCTGCGAATAGTCACCCTCCTGATGGGCATTTCCCTAATTTTCATTTCGGACCGTTTGAGTTCAAAGCTGTTTGGAATGCTTCATGTTTTCTCGATAACTTGCTCCTATCTTATTAGTAATGTTCCTTTGCCTACCAAGCGAACCACTCTTGTCGCCAATCTTCTCTACGCACGACTTCGTGGAAAACATGAGACGTTCTACTGCCCCGAGATCATTCGGCTACTGGGTGTCACCCGTAGCCGCAACGACAGCGCCTTGCAAGCGCTTCGCGCCTGGCTCTTTGAGACACTGCCGTACTTAATCGAGAGCGATGCGAAGCGGCTCCCTGAAGACGTTCGGGGGATTCTGCGGCGCTGGCTGAAAGTGCGATCTACTTCTCACGAGGAGAAAGTGGTGCTTTTGTTGGTGCTGGCATCGGCGGGAGACACTGCGACGCGACCACTGGCTCAGAAGCTGCTCAAGTCGCCGAGTGAGCATGTCCGCGAGGCGGCTCAGGAGGCGATAAGCTTGTTGGGCTAGCTACTTCTCGACCTCGACTGTGTCCCAGCGCCTTCCGTCCAGACTACTGACTGTGATGACGGACATCCCCTTGAGATTTGCCCAGCGCCGTAGCAGAAAAGTGGTCTTGATCGGCTCGGCTTTCCCGAGATTCAGCCCAATCGCTTGGAGGGCTGCTTCGGGGGTGGGGAAGGCCGTGCGAAACTTGACCGTGGCGACCGTAGCCTTGTTCTTGGCAAAGCGGACATACCAGGCTGAGCGCTTCGTCCCGTACTCACGAAACGTCCCCCCCTCACCGATACTCAGCGGCTTGCCAATGGCGGCATCCACCTGCTTGGGAGCCTTGCCGATCACCTGCTGGATCGAGAAGTCATTGCACAGTGCCGGCAGTGCCAGGCACACCGTTAGGACCAAAGCAAGTTTCGTTTTCATAGATGAATTGTACACGAAGTAGCACTTCTTTGGGTACACTACAACCAGTAGCGCGATGGTCAGATTGGGAAGCACGGTCGAAAAATTTAGCGAAGACCCAAGCGGCGACCAAGGATAGCTCGTTCTATGAAATTTTTTGCTACCAAAACCACCATCAAAGCCCCTGCGGAGACGATCTGGAGCCTCCTCACCGACGGACCAAGCTGGCCAACCTGGAACCCGACGGTAGATCGAATCGAGGGAACAATTGCCCAAGGTCAGAAGATCACGGTTCACGCCAAGATCTCACCGGGTCGCACATTTCCTGTCGTGGTGAGTACGTTTACACCGCCGCAGAAGATGGTCTGGACAGGCGCGATGCCTCTGGGGCTCTTCACGGGCGAGCGTACCTATCTCCTGACACCCCAGGACGACGGCAGTGTGGAGTTCTCGATGCGCGAGGCGTTCACCGGCCCACTTGCGCCCCTCTTTACCCGCTCCATCCCCGATCTCCAGCCCGCCTTTGAAGCCTTCGCCGCCGGACTAAAAGGTCATGCGGAGGCAGAAGCTACCCCATGAATCTAATTCTACAGCTCTTGCTTATCTACAGTGCCTATCTCGTCCTGATCGCCGCACATGAGGGGGGACATGCGCTTGCCATCCGCCGTGTAGGCTATCACTGGCAGAGCTGTCAGATCGGCCCACTCTTGCTTGAGCCCACGAGGCGCCCCCAGTTCAGTGGAACGCTTTTTGGGGGGAAAATCACCTACACCACTCTAAGTCGCAAACGGCTCTTCCACCACGATTTTTGGGTGATTATCGGGGGGATTCTTATGAACCTGCTGATCGTCATCGCAACCAGTACCCTCTTTTCGTTTCTCCCCCCTTCCCAGCGAGCCCAAGAATGGCTCCTTCCCATGGTCTCGACCCTCTCCTTGGGCATGGTGATTGGTAGTTTCCTGCCGTTTTCACAGCGCTACGTCGGCCTCGATAGCGATGGGCTCCAGCTTCTACGACTTCTCTCAAAGAAGAAGCACTACTAGGCGATTCATGCAAAAAAATGTTGTCTTGATCTGTGTGGACCAGTGGCGCGGTGATGCACTGGGCTGTGAAGGCCATCCGGTGGTGATGACCCCACACCTGGATCAGCTTGCGGGCGAAGGAACGCGCTTTGCCAAGGCCTACGCCGCCACGCCGAGCTGCATCCCGGCTCGGGCGAGTCTCTACACTGGGCTCTCACAGACTGGCACGGGTAAAGTGGGCTACCGGGATGGCGTCCCGTTTGACTTTCCCGTCACCATTGCCTCGGAGTTTACGAACAACGGCTACCAGACTCAGGCCATTGGCAAGCTCCATGTCTTTCCGGAGCGTAGCCAGATCGGGTTCCAGAATGTGCTACTCCACGATGGCTACCTGCACTTTGCCCGCAAAAAACCGCGTGATGTGGGGTTGGTGGACGACTACCTGCCCTGGCTCCGTGAGAAGACCGGCGACCCACGCGCCGACTACTTCGACAACGGGGTGAACTGCAACTCCCAAGTCGCACGGCCCTGGGACAAGGACGAGGCGCTCCATCCCTCGACCTGGATTGTGAGCGAGGCCCAGGACTTCCTGCGCCGCCGCGACACCCGCAAGCCGTTCTTTCTGTATCTGGGCTTCCACCGCCCGCACCCACCCTATGATCCGCCGCAGTGGGCCTTTGATCAGTACCTTCATGACCCCATGCCCGACCCGCCGGTGGGAGATTGGGCCGAGGAAGTCTTGGGGCCGCTCGACGATAGCTGGCGCGCCGATCCGAGCGTGGCGAAGCTCTCGCCGCGAGCGCTTCAGCGAGCACGGGCGGGCTACTTTGGGCATATCTCGCACATTGACTTGCTCCTCAATCGCTTTTTCGAGACGCTGGCGGAGTACGGCCTGCGCCAGGACACGGTGATCTGCTTTGTCTCCGACCACGGCGAGCTTTTGGGTGACCATAACGCCTTTCGCAAGGTACTGCCCTACGAAGGCAGCGTGCGGGTCCCGTTTCTTTTGCAAGGCCCCGGAATCCCCCGCCAGACCGTGATCTCGGAGGCTGTGGCAGAGCTGCGCGATGTGATGCCGACGCTCCTAGACGCCGCTGGGCTTGCCGTTCCTGACGGCCTGGATGGCAAGAGCCTGCTGCCCGTAGCGCGGGGCGAGCAGGCCACGGTACGCGAGTTTCTCCACGGCGAGCACACCGCGTTTGGGCAGAGTATTCACTACCTGACCGATGGCAAGGAAAAGTACATCTGGTGGTCGGGGACGGGCCGCGAGCAGCGCTTTGACTTGGCATGCGATCCCCCATGAGTGCCACGACCTCGGGCCAGATTCGCGCTGGCGCGAGAGGCTCATCACGATGCTTCAAGACCGCCCGGAAGGTTTTGTGGCGAGCGGGGCACTGGTCACGAGCCGCCCCGTGAACTCTCTCCTCTCTCCCACGTCTGTAGCGCCATGAGAGTGATAGAAACGCAACGTGAGTGGAGTGTAAAAGGCGCTAAGCGCACCGCAATTGTCGTGCTACCCACCAAGACCGAGGGAGCGCCGATTGTCTTTGGGTTTCATGGCCATGGTGGCAATGGTAACAATAGTGCGCGCCGCTGGAACCTGCAAAAACTCTGGCCCGAGGCGATCTTTGTCTACCCAAATGGGCTGCCTACCAAGACTCCCCGCGATCCTGAGGGCAGCAAGCCGGGCTGGCAGATGTTTGGCGGCGGCCTGCTCCCCAACCGGGACTT
>NZ_JANNYP010000379.1:0-2933 GCF_031410135.1 Armatimonas sp.
GCTCGTCAGTCAATCCGTTGCGTCCCGCCTTCAGCTCGATGTACAGCCCGTGGCACCCTGACGATGGCACTGGAACGAACACATCCCACACCCCGGCGGTCAAGCCCAACTCCACGGCATCCGCCCCACGCTTCGGCCCGAGCCAAAGCCCGTTCGGGATCGCATGCACCCACCTCATTTCGGGGTGCGCTCTCGCATGAAGCCGAAGCCAAACAAAGAATGCCCGCTGCTCCTGGGCCTCGATCTCGGCGCGAGGCTTTCGGGGCCGGATGCTCGCCATACCACGCAGGCAGAGCTGCCCGTCCCGTCGCTTACCCGGCATCTGAAACTCCAAGGGCTTCAGCCCGCTCTCGTGCCAGTCGCTTCGCTCGCATCACGACCGGAAGCGAGTCCACGCCGCGCCGCCGCGCCAGGGACTTCTCTGGCTCCGTGCCACCGTCCAGAACCGCGGCGAGCGCCACGGCCAGAAGCCCCGCTTGCTGATCCTCCGAGAGTGCCTCCCACGCCGCCGCCGAGGTGCCAGGTTCAGTCAGGCGCGGTGCCGCCTCTGAGCGCATCTGGGCTGGAGCAACGGTAACTCGAACGGGCCGTTCGCCGCGGTCACTGCCGTGGCTCGAAGGCGGCGCGGGCGCGAGCCACCCGGCACGTATCGCCGTCACGAGCAGGGCAGGCAGGCTTCGTACTTCGTGAGAGGCCGCGTAAGCTCGTGCTGCTCTGACCGCGCTCCTCACCGCCTCCAAAGGCTTCTCCCCGACTGCTCGACGAGCGGCGTTCCGATCCAGACCCGCTTCTACTGCGATGGCGACGGCTTCGCTCTCGGGCTCTGGAACCTCCGCAGGAGAGACAACAACACCTGCTTGCTTGGGGGCAGAACCAGTGCCTTGTACTGTTGTCGTCTTCTGCGCTTTGCTCTCTTCTAAAGGAAAAGGCCGCGCAATTGTCCGCGCAGACCCCGCGCAATTCCGATCCTGAGAAGTGGCTTCCAGGTGCTCGGCGCGAACTCCCAGCTTGGCGAGATCAAGCTTACTACGCCACTTGCCCAGGCGCTTGAGCAGCGAGCGGCACAGGGCGCGCACAACGGCGGGCCACTGCTTCATGCCAAGGATCGCTTCCGCGAGTGCCGACCAGCCCGCTTCGATCAGCTCCACCGCCGTGACCAGTGGGCGAATGGTGCGCTTGCCGTAGGCATCGAACTCACGGACGATCAGCCCGCAGGCTTCGAGATCGGCAAGGCCCCGGCGGATGGTGGAGACATCGCGAGCCAGGCCCATCGTGGGATGGTGAGCGAAGAACTCGTTCTCGGCGCGACATCCTTGGTTGGCATGGAGCCAGAGAATGTTTCGCATGAGAACCCCGAGGCGTGCTTCTTTGTCGCTACGCGCTTCAGGAAGCCGCCATAGTGGTAAAGTATCAACGTTAGCAGCAAGCTCGGTCGTTGGCGCGAGAAGGGCTTGCTCTGTGGGGGCGGTGTGCCGGTTCATCGGGGCACCGCCTTCTTGTTTAGATGGGGGAGAGGCGCGAGCCTATGTCTACGCGCTTTGAGGGGTTGCATCGGTCAGCCTCCGCCGTCGGCCCAGAGGCGCGACGAAACGAATTAAGCTGACAGGCTGAAAATCTTCCGAACGGTGAGCGGCGAACCCTTTGCGAGCCACATCCATTGTGGAACCTCGAAAGTCTGCCGCACCCATGCAAGGGTTTATCCACAAACCCGACGATGAAGAATTGTGAAAACTCACATTCGAATCGGGAGCCATGCGGTCTCAGTGTCCTGAACATTGCTCAGGAAGAGACGCATGGCTCCTTCGTTTTTTGCGCTGAAGTCCACCCGATCCACGACGAGAGGGAGAAGCTCCACGCGCTCCTCCTCAGACAGAGCGGCCCACCGCTCCAGAAACCCCGACCACAATCCAGCTATCGTGGCGGCATCAGGCCGGGGCAAGGTGCGGCGCACTTGGGCTGCCTCCAGCTCCTCAACCCGCTTGATCCACTCCTCACGGCGTGCTTCCAGGATGCGTAGCTCCTCGGCTAGGGCGTTCGAGCCACCCACCACCTTGATCGCCTCGATAATGCGCTCAATCTTCTTCTCGGTCTCGCGCTGGTTACGCTTGGCCTGCTTAATCTCCTCACGGGTCTCGCTGGGCGAGGGCAGGTTCTTGGCCACCGATTCATAGAGCCGGATCAGTCGGGAGGGGTGCTCGGCGCAGCGCTGCACTTCTCCGAGGATGGTGCTGTGGAGCGTAGCAGCGTTCACCCGCTTGACCGGGCAGTCCGCGCCGTACTGGGTTCCGTGGATGCACTGGTAGTACGAGACAATGGTGGTTCGGCCATGGAACGCCGCAGGAGTCATGCGGCAGCCGCAGTTCTTGCAGTAGATCCGCCCCTTGAGGTAGTAGGTCATCGGGTCGCGCTGGCGGCCCTCTGCCCAGCCCTCGGAGCGAGTGTTGCGGCGGCGCTCTGGGTTACTCAGCAGCGCCTGGACTTGCTCCCATAGCTCCGGAGCAATAATCGGCTCATGGGCAGTGGGGTTCATGTGCTCCCCGAAGCGTGCCACACCGATGTACTTGTCGTTGCGCAGGAGCTTGGAGATGCGCTCCATGGTCCAGGTACAATCGGGCACCTCGCGGCGCAGGTAGCGGCGCACCTCGCCCATGTTGTCGAACTCAGCGAAGATCTCGAAGGCTTTGAGGATATGCGGCGCTTGCTCGGGGTGGGGGATGATCCGCCGTGGGGCGGGCTTTACCTTGCCGCCAGGGAGCAGGGTGTCGGTCATGCCGGGCACAGGCTCTGAGCAGAGGGTGCAGGACAAAAAAGTGGTGAGGCAAGCCGATTTGCCTTCTGCTCCTAAAGTCGTCATCATAGGGGGATGACAGAAGAAACGAAACAGCGACTTCGCCAACGCTTTGAACAGATCCTTGCCGCCCAAGATGCACCGC
>NZ_JANNYP010000380.1:0-5297 GCF_031410135.1 Armatimonas sp.
GCCATGTAGAGCCGCCCCAGTGTCACGCCGAAACCGTACAGCTGGCAGCTCTCGCACATCCCGTACAGGCCGTAGCGATCCCGGAGCGTGGGGTACTTGCTCAGCGGCGTGTAGTGTTGCATGGGAAGGGGCTTATGGCAGTGGTAGCAGCGCAGTGCCCCGGTGCTCAGCGCGGGCAAGATACTCTCCGCGTAGTGCTTGCTGACGCGCCGCAGAAAAACCCGATCGCCGGGCATAGGCCCGTCCGGGCGCGTCTCACGTAAAAACACCAGTGAGGTACTCGGATCAGAATCAGGGTGGCACTGCGGGCACCGATAGACCACTTCCTCCGCGCTCTGGTGGGCCACAAGCCGCCGCTGGCCACAGTTGGCGCACCAGACCGTGGTCTGTCGCCACGGGCTCTGCTCAGAGCTCACCAGGCCGTAGGCTAGAGCATCCTCCCGAAAGTGTGTCTTGAGAACCTGCTGGAGTGCTGCACGCCCCCGCCAGAGCCGCACCGCCGCATTGGCCGCTGTGATCTGGTCGCGCTCCGCGATCTCTGCCAGGCTCTGGTCTTGAAAGTAGCTCCGGTGTAAGATCGTACGCGTTTGCTCAGGGAGCCTCCCCAGAGCACGATCTAGCAAGTGCAAGACCTCGCGCTTCTCTAGCACTTCAGGCTCATCGCGAGAGAGAAGCTCCAGCTCCAGCTCGCTCAGCGACTGCTCGCGCTTAAAATGACGTGCCTGCTTGCGCTGCCAGCGCCGCACCACAAACTGCGCGATTCGGGCCAGCCACGCAAACGAGACCTCGCCGCGCTCCAGCTTGTGCCAGTTGCGCCACGCCTCAATCATGGTCTCCTGCGCCAGCTCCTCCGCCCACTCGCCACTACTCGCAAGCCGTGCGCAGAGCCGTACTAGCCGTGGCCGGTGGCTCTCCAGTGCCCTCTCCTGTGTGTAACCTATTGTCGCCATATGCAATCACCTGTTTGCATCTATCGTCGGCAAGCGGGACAGGATAACAAAGAAATGGAAAAATCTTACGCCATGCCCTGAAGAGCACGGGCTTTGTTTACTCGGGTGTGACGGCGTTTACGCCGTCACGCTAGAACCCGGCGCGCCAAGAGAAACCGCGCACCCCACCCTCAGGGCTATTGGCGTGACGTCCATAGCGGCCCAGGGTGGCAAGTGCCTCGGGGGAAAGATCACCCGCGACGATAATGTCATCGGGTGCAGCGGATTTTTGCAGGGCGGCGGCACGATCAATCACGGCGCTCTGGAGATAGCCAATGGGCTGACCAGGCATAAGGGCCACTTCGCCCGCATTGACCCCCACACGAACATGAAAAGGCTTCGGCAATCGGTTGTGCTGAGCGTTGAAGCTAGCCATGCTCTCCTGGAGCTTGAGCGCCGCACGAACTCCTGCAGCTTCCGTCTCGAACATCGCCATTGTTCCGTCGCCTGCGGTGGACTGCACCTGCCCGCCTTCGGCCAAGACGATTTCTTCCACAAAACGACGGTACTGATTAAAAGAGTACTCGACCAGCAGGTCATCCGCAGAGCGCTTAAGCTCCGTGGAGCCCACCACATCCACACTCATAAACGTCCGCCGCACCCGCTCCCCTTCGAGCCGCTTCTGAATCTGGATCATCTGCGCCAGAAGCTCCTCACGCGAGACCCCACTTGTTTCCACCGAGTAGCGCACCGGAGGCGCAACACCCAGGGATGCGGAAACAGGTGGTACCGGAACTTTTGCAGCAAGCTCCGCCTCTTTTTTCTTTGCGTCCAGACGCTTGCCAAGATAGATACCAAATCCAATATAGGTAACTGCTGCAAGAGCCGTCAGCGGTTCATCGAAGCGCCTTCCCCCAATGGCATCGGCAATCGGCATCAGCAACCAAGCGGTGCCCCACCAAGTTCCCACATAGCCTTTCATCTGCTCAAGATTGGCTTCATCAAGCTTCTGAGCAACCATCTGAATAAAATTCTTAGTGGTTCCGCGCAGCTCTTCGCCTGCTTGGCGCATCGCCTCGTTGACTTGCTGAGCTTGAACTGTAACAATGGGAATGGTACTTTTTTTGGGCGGCTCGGCTTGCTTCTGAGCCTCGTGCTTATCCTCAATATCGTTGAGTGCCTTGTGGACAAACTCCGGCTGCACCCCAATCTCGGCGGCGATTTTCTCAATATCGTCGGCAGAGTAGCGCTCCTTGTGCTCGGCCTGAAGCCTGTCGGCGAGCTGGATCGCTTGACGGAGTGTCTGCTCATCGTAGCGCGGGGGTTCGGGTTGAAGTTGCTGTTGCTGTGCCATATCGGGTCTCGCCTATTGTACCGACTCTAAGACAACTTGGGAAAGTAGTTGGTTGATAGTTTCGGAATGCACCACACCCGAGGTTAGGGTCAGGCAGTTTGCCGCCGCGCAGGCCGTTCCAAAACGCACAGACTCTTGCAAGGTTGCTTGCAAGGTTGCTTGCAAGACGAAGTGGCTAAAGATCAGTCCCGCCATCAGCGCATCACCCGAGCCAATTGGGTTCTGTGCGGTGATTTTGGGAGGCAAGATCCGCCACGCGCCCTCGTCCGTGCGCAGAACGGCCCCCGCCTTGCCCTCCGAGACCAGCGCGTTCTGTGCCCCCGCCTCACAAAGCGCCTGGGCACAGGCGAGCGCCGACGTGTCGGCAGGCAGATGCAATGCCGCAATCGTCTCCTGTCGGTTGGGCTTGACCAAGAAGGGGCACTCCGCCAACGCGAGGCGTAGCGGCTCTTTTTGCGCATCCAGCACCACAGGAACCGAGCGTGGTGTGACCGCGCATAGGCGGGCGTAGAAATCGGGATTAGTCCCCGGTGGAAGCGAGCCTGAGAGCGCCAGTGCAGTGGCCAGGGGCAGTTTTCCCTGCACACAAGCGATCAGTCGCTCCCGATCGGCTTCGCAGAGGGGTGATGCCTCCTCCACCAGCTCGGTCGTGACCATGCCCCCCAGCAATGTACAACACGTGCGGGTGGGAGCGTCGTCCTCGGCCCAGACAATCTCTTGTGGAAAGGGCAGGTTTTTGTGAACGTAGCGCCCCGAATCGCCCCCGAGTGGCTGCACGAGGCAGACGGAGGCTCCGAGGGTATCCAGCACCCGTGCAACATTAACCGCCTTGCCCGAAGCCGTGGTCAGCGTCTCACTCGCCCGATTCACCTCACCTAGAGTCAGGGTCTCAAAGCGCTGGGTACGCTGAACCGTTGGAGTCAGCCCGACACACAGAATCACATCAAGAGTATTCGACAACAAAAAAGCAAAACCCTCCGCCAGAACTGCTGGCAGAGGGTTTGAAGGATTTGAAACAGAGGAAGCGAGCTTACTTGCGGCGACGGCGTGCGGCAAGACCGGCAAGACCCAGACCGGCCAGCAACAGCGTGCCTGGCTCCGGAATCTGTGGCAGACGTCCACGGAACTTAACATCGTTTCCAAAGCGATCTCGCTGATTGAACTGTCCGACAGAGGGATCGTTATTGGTGCCAAGTTGCCCGACAACCACGCTGCCCGAGATCAGGCCGTAGTCAAAGTCCAACGTGGCATTGGGGGCAAAAATCGAGCCGCCCAACGCGTCTACGTGAAGATTCGTTGCCTCGTAGAAGTTGTAGAGAACGTTACCCGATCCCGGCCCGTCGTTGTAGTGCACCCAGTTGTAGAGGTAGTTCGCATTGGGAGCGGCGACATTGCTGCCTGCCACATTGACCAGAACCGTGGTATCGGGAGCGGGGTTCGTAAAATTAATGTGCCAGCTATCTTCAAAAGCAGCCTCGCTAAAGTTAAAGACTTTCAGTCCGCCACCGGAGACATCAAAGTTCAGGTATCCTCCCGTGGCAACGCTCGTGCCCGTCAGGGTTCCCAGATACGCCGACTCGGCGAGCAGGTAGGAGTTGGTCGCCGCAAAGTTCACAGGAGAGGCGCTGGTTCCGGTACTGGTTGGGAAGGTCTCGGTGCCGGTGTAGGTAAACGTGCCACCATGCTTGACGCTGCCCGGCTGGCCGCCGCCGATAAAAACATTACCATTGGCTTCAACACCGCCTAAGTAGGAGGTCAGGGTCCAACGATAGTTAAGATCTCCGCCAGCAAAAACGCCGTCAGGATGGACACTGTGTCCTAGGTTGTTCAGATCTCCACCAACCACCAGCTTGCCGCCGCCATTCCAGCCCGTCGTAAAGCCCCAGTCCCCCACATTCAGGTTACCAGCAACCGCGACACCGCCCTCGGCATCGGCACCCTGCTGCCAAGCATTACCTAAGACGTAGACATTGTAAGGCTGTGCTCCGCCTAGAGACTGAGCTTGGGCAGTAGCTACGGAAAGAGTAGCCAGTAATGCAATAGCTGTTTTTTGGATGATCTTCATGTTATTCAAAGTTCCTTCTGGAGATCAGTGTAGCGCAAGAACCAGACCTAGGGGAAGAAAAATCGAAAAAATCAGGTATCCTTACGGGTAATCGAATGCTAACAGCCACATTTTGCCATGCTCAAGGACTGGGACTTGCCAGTGAACAGCGCCTCTGGGATGCGGGGATATTAAGCTGGGAAGACGCTTTGCAAACCCCCTCCCGCCTCCCGCTTTCAGAGAGCAAGAAGCAGCTCTTAGTCCCCGCACTCAAAGACTCACAAGCCGCCTTAGAGCGGCAAGACTCGCGCTGGTTTCAGAAGAATCTCCCTGGTGCCACTCTCTGGCGAGGTGCAAAGGTCTTTGGCGAGAGTATCGCCTACGTGGATATCGAGACCGATGGCGGCTACGATGCAGACTCCGTGACCGTGATCGGGCTCTTTGATGGCTTTGAGACGCGGCTCTATGTCAAGGGACAAAACTTAGAGGACTTCGTCACCGCTATTAAAGACTATAAGTTGCTCGTGACATTCTTCGGAACAAGCTTTGATCTCCCGTTTCTGCGTCGCCGCTTTCCCGAGCTTGCCCTTGACCAGCTTCATATTGATCTCTGCCCCGCACTGCGTCGCCTCGGGCAGACGGGGGGCCTAAAAGCGATTGAGCAGCGCCTGGGAGTCCGGCGCGTGGGCGATATCGAGGGAATGAGTGGGATGGACGCGGTCTATCTCTGGGCACTCTGGGAGCGACGGCGGGATGAAGCGGCACTGGAGCGCCTGCTGGCCTACAACCGCGCCGATATCGAGAACCTCAAGCTCCTTTTGGAGTGGGCCTACCCGCGCCTCGTCGCCGACTCCGGGTTTCCGGCCCTCCTACCCCCAGCCCCTTCCTCCCAATAACAAGCCCTTCGGGTGGGAGGAGGGATAGGGTGGAGGGGAGCGAATCTCCTCAAACTCCCCTTCCTCCCACCCGA
>NZ_JANNYP010000381.1:0-13516 GCF_031410135.1 Armatimonas sp.
AGAAGTAATAGAGGCTGAGGCACGACAAGTTCTCCGTAATCTAAGTGAACATAAGGATGATGGTAATGATCAACTCAACAAGTGATCCCCAATGGCTGACTGATAGAAATGCTACTGTTGATGGGCTTGTCAGTGTTCATAATTATGAAAGTATCATAAATAATTTACAACCTGAAGAAGTTGTGATTATGGAAAAAGCCAGGCATTACGGCGCGAGCGCAGTGTTTTTTCAGGCTTCTCCGAATAGTAATGTTACTTCAATAGCACAAGCATTTATTTATCACTCAGATGGTCCCACAGATGATCCTGAGTTCGGTAATCTACATCGGAAATTATGGAGTTGGGGTGGTGTGCCTATTGTCTACCGTGTTACAAGTGGCTTAGTGCAACTGTTTCGGTGTGCGCATAAACCCGAATTTGAAAAGGGTGAAGAGACAATTTGTAAACCTTTCGACAAGATTAACCTCATTAACCTCGCTACTGAAATCGCCTCAAGCCCTTGGTGGGATAGTGAGCGGCTTCGCAATGGAACCCTCTGGGATGATCCCAATGTGTGTGAAAATCTCTTATCTAAAGAAAATTCTGCTCAAAAAGCACTCATCAAATCGATAGAGAAACTATATGAGGATCTTGAAACTGAGAGTCAGTTACCTCGGAAAATTCAGCGTCGCTTATTAATTTTATCTGTTCTGATTGCCTATCTTGAAGCTCGAAGCGTTTTTGAAGATGGATTTTTCGCCCGTTTCAGAAATGACGCAGGGAAATTTTTTCAAGTTCTGGCTGATGGTTCTGCTTTAGTAAATCTTTTGGGGAGTCTTGAACAACGCTTCAATGGTCATGTTTTTACACTGTCAGATGATGAACGAAAAATCCTTTCTACTAGCTCCGACCTTGCTCATTTCGCAAGCTTTATTGAGAGTCGTCAAGAGCAAAATGGTCAACGTACACTTTGGGAGAGATATTCATTTGCTGATCTACCCGTTGAGGTTATTAGCCATATTTATCAGCTCTTTGTCGAGGATGATTCCGTGGCCGTTTATACGCCACACTTTGCGGTCCGAATGATGCTTGGTGAAGTGCTAAGCTGGGATCGTTTGGATCGCTTGGAGGCTGACGATGAAGTTATTCTGGATGGTGCCTGTGGCTCTGGTATTTTCTTAGTTGAAGCTTATAAGCGATTGGTACTTCATTGGCGTTATCGACACGGATGGGAACATCCAACTCAGGCTGTTCTTCAGAAACTACTGACGGCACGTGTGCGTGGTGTAGATGTTGAAGAAGCTGCTGTCGAATTAGCAGCCTTTAGCCTCTGTCTTGCTCTGTGCGATGCACTAGAGCCAATGGCAATTCGAAATAGTGTAAGACTCTTTCCTGAATTAAAAGAAGTAACCATTCACACCGATTGTTTTTTCGCAGCAATCGAAACCAGAAAAATCACAGAACGAGTAGGCGTTATCGTTGGGAACCCTCCCTTCGTATCTGAACTTCGTACAGAGAGTGCAAAACGTGCCTATGAGTGCTATCGAAAAGACCACGGTGTATCACCAGATAAACAACTTGCATATCTGTTTCTGCATAAAGCAATGGAGATACTAGTCCCAGGTGGAATACTCTCGATGCTTCAGCCGCATGGCTTTCTCTATAACCAGAAATCACAAGGATTTCGGCAGAAATTTATTGAGTGCTGGGATCTTCGCGAAATTTTGGACTTCATTTCTATTCGTGGACTTTTCCAGAGAGGCGATACAAAGGCAGTAGTCATTGTTGCTGAAAAGCAGTTACCACCTCTAAATCGTCAAATTCTTCACGCCGTCTTCCGCCGTAGTGGCCGTACTGATGCAGAGCAGGGCTTTGATATTGATTTCTATGATATGCACTGGCTATCACGAGATTTAGTCCTTCAGAATGATAGCATATGGCGTAGTAATCTCTTTGGTGGGGGTAGGGTTCTTGGATTTGTGGATCGGCTAAAAAAGTTCAAGACTCTCAAACAATATGCATTAGATCAAGGATGGGATTTTGGAGAGGGATGGATTGAAGGTGAGACCGGAAAGCGAGTATCTGCTGATCATATCACTGGGAAAAATTATATTCCTTCAGAGGGTATTACGGTTGATGGCATAAATAAAACGAAAATTCAACCCGTTATAGCAACTTTGTTCAAGACTTCTTACAATTTCAAAAGATTTACACCGCCAATGCTTCTAATCCGTGAACATAAGGATATTCCATCTGGCTTATGGACTGAAAATTATTTAACATATAAGGATAAGGTTGTTGGTTTTTGTGCGCCTGAATCGCAATTAAATGAACTTGAGGAATTAGATGAGTGGATATCGAAACAGAGACTCATTTTTAAGGCATATATAGCGCTTATTAGTAAGCAGTTGTTCGCAGGGAAAGCAACTGCGATTTTATCAGCAGATATCATGTCATTGCCATGTCCAACATCTGAAGAACTGAATATCTCTCCGCATGAGGAAATTCTTGTTCATGATATCATGGCATATTACTGTGATTTGATCCGACTTGGTGAAGATTCGGATGCTATGAAAAATCCTGGTACTCCAGCATTGCATTCCTTTAATGAAATTTTCGCAGATCGGATTAGTGGTGTCTACCAAAAGAATCAGTTACGCCCTCTAGACCCTCAAGTTTGGCAGGGGGTAATATGTCAGCCATATGTTTTCGGAATGGGAAGTGTAGATTGGAGTGGTGCAGATGAATTGAAAGAGAAAATTGATAATCTTCTTCGTGAAAAACGAGGAGGTGGTATTAATGTAACCCGTATTGCTCGGCTCTACGACGGAGCATTTATTTACCTGATAAAACCTGACCGACTGCGGTATTGGTTGAAATCTGTTGCTCTTCGTGATGCGGATGAGACTTTAGCTGACTTATCTGATCAGGGCTTCTGAGAACTTTAAGAATGCTTGCTGACAACCAAAACGTCGTTCAAACAGGTGGTATCGGTCAGGATGTTCATCCACCATCTATGTCAAAGATAGCTATTGTGGACTTTATAGCTCAGGAACTTCCACGATGGCGCGATGATCCTGAGCGGCGTTCTGAGTCTTCGGAAACGATCCTGACCTCGCAGTTATGTAGCTATCTTAATGCTTCGACTCGTCGTTCGAATGTTTGGAGCCATATCCAATTTCAGGCTGAGGTGGGTGACGAAACAAAAACTGGCAGAAAAATTGATCTTGCTGCGCAGCCAAGTGAAACACTTTGGATTGAACAACGCCGTCATAGCAAGTACGATATTATTTTCCCGATTGAGTGTAAGCGGCTTCCAACTCCAAATGGAACAAATCGTGATGAAAGAGAATACGTCATTAATGCGAAAACAACTGGCGGTCTTCAACGGTTCAAGTTTGGATATCATGCAGCATCACATAATTTTGCTGCGATGATTGCCTATGTTCAGGTAGAAGGATTTTTATATTGGGTGAATAAAATTAATGAATGGATTAGAGATTTATCACGAGTGTGCAATTCGCAATGGAATGAACTTGACTTGCTTCAGGTATTAGAAAATGGATCAAATCATGATTTGTATGTACTTAATTCTTGTCATCAACGGGTAAATATTGAGTTTCATCTCGATTTACGCCATTTATGGATAAAGATGTACTGATATAAATGTAACTATGAGCCTCCCGCCGATCCACCCCAACGCCCGCAGATCGCCCCGCACGCGGTTTCTTGTCTGGCACGATATTGTCCCGAGCGAGAAGCTCGTCTGGTTCGACACGACGATTGCGGAGTTTCAGTCCCAGCTTGCGGCGCTAGAGAAAGCACGAGTGCGGCCTGCTGCTCTGCCGACTATCGAGCGCTGGCTCTCTACGGGACAGAATCCACCGCCCGAAAAGAGCGTGGTGCTGTGCTTTGATGACAACACGCAGGGGATCTTTGACTTTGTCTTTCCCGAAATGAAGAAGCGCGGCTGGCCCTTTGTGGTCTCGGCGCACACGGCGTTTGTGGGGGTGAAGACCGGCAAAGACCACGGCGACTGGGCGGAGCTAAAGGCGATGGCGCAGGGCGGTGCGATGATTGTTTCTCAGACCCACTCGCACCCGCCAGATCTGCGAAGTTTTTCGGATGCGAAGCTTGCTAAAGAGTTCATGCTCTCGAAAGCCTCGATGGCAAAGCATCTTGGGATCACGCCACGCTATGTTACCTATCCTTCGGGCAAGTGGGACGCTCGCGTGGCGCAAGCGGCGCAGGCGGCAGGCTACACGCTGGGCCTTACGGAGGACTTTGGGCTTGCGGAGCGCTCCCCGCACTGCTTGGGGGTCAATCGCTACTCCACGCACCGGCGCTGGGCAGAGGCGCTGGCGGCACTTCGGTAGCGTTATTTAGCTCTCCAGCGAGGCTTGGGCTTTACCAATAATAGGGGGTAATGAATGATGATCTGCTACGGGAGCTTCCGATACTACCTCGGAAGAGCGTCACGGATACGGCACTTTTGTCGGATGATATTGAGGCGCTTCTCGTTCAGTTGAGCTCACCCGATTGGCATATCCGTGTGGGGGCCTCCGAGCTTCTGGGAGAGCGACTTGAGCCTGATGTGGTCAAGCGCTTGGTACAGCTGCTTGGCGCGCCTGATTTTCGTGTCCGCCGCGCCGCCGCTGAGGCACTGGGGCACATGGGAGCCTTTGCCGCCGAAGATCTTCTGATTGCACTGACTCATAAAAGCGACTTGGTACGTCAGTCAGCACTGGCGGGGTTGCGGGTGGCGGAACAGGCAGCCTGTCCTACTCTGATCGCCGCGGTACAAGCAAAAACCAAGTACGTCGCGCGTCGTCGCGCGGCGATTGAGGCACTCGGAATGCTTCGTGTACTGGGCGCTGCGCCGATCTTAAAAGACTGTCTCCAGGATACGGATGCGGAAACACGCTGGCGTGCCGCTGCTGCTCTGGGAGAGCTCAATGCTCTGCAAGCCGTCCCTGAGCTGATCGTGGCTCTGGAAGATAAAAATAGCCAGGTGCGCTGG
The DNA here is from genome assembly GCF_031410135.1 of Armatimonas sp. Classification (GTDB taxonomy): domain Bacteria; phylum Armatimonadota; class Armatimonadia; order Armatimonadales; family Armatimonadaceae; genus Armatimonas. Next base: position 5,000 of record NZ_JANNYP010000381.1, read on the forward strand.
GCTGCCGCAACCACGTTGGGCCAGCTCGGAGACCGAGCCGCTGTGGAGCCGCTGACTCTATGCCTCCACGATGCGCAAGACGTGGTGCAAGCCGCCGCTGTCTGGGCACTAGGACAGATCGGGGACGGGCGGGTTGTCCCGGCTCTGATTGCTCTCGTCAAGACAGGGACTTTGGATGTGCGGCGCTCGGCGATTCTGGCGCTGGGAAAGCTGGGTGACCCTGCGGCACGAAAAGTCGTCATCTCCACGTTACAAGAAGAAAATACGGAGCTACGGCTGGCGGCGATTGAGACCCTCAAGGTTCTTCGGGGTAGTGAGAGTATTCAGGCTCTCCTTCCGCTTCTCGGTGAGCCTGAGGCACTGGTTCGACATGCGACCGTGGAGGCTCTCGTGGGCTTTGGAGCGCCCGCTGAGAAAGCTCTGAAGACCCAGGTTGGCAAGAGCAGCGGCTGGGCAGCAACCGCTATCCAAGAGGCACTCGATCGGCTCTGGCGCGAGCAGGGCCGCGCCGCCTAGCTCCACTCTCGAATTTTCTCCTTCACCTCCGCGATAGCGTGCGCGGCGACAATCACTCCCGTAACGCCGCGCTCAAGCGCCTCCTCTAAGCCAATAAGCTGGTCGAAGACGGCTTCAATACGCACATAGAGAGGAGGCTGCTCCCAGGGAAGGATGTCGGGGTCGGGCGCGTCAAAGTCTCCAGTCAGTGCGATGATATCCTCAAAGCCAGGGACACTACCTCCGCATGAGGCTAGGCGTGGCATAGCAGCCCGCTGGTTTTCGTCTTCTAGTGCCTGCACCAGCTCCGTCAGCTCCTCGCGTAGGGTTTCCACAGGGACAGAGAGGCTTGCAGGATCAAGGCACCAGCGCAGCTTGGCGCGTGCCGCCAGCCGGACGATTTCTTCGGGATCGAGCGCATCGAAGGGGAGGGCAAGGGCCAGGTCACCACCACCCACCAAGCTCTGTGTGGCCCAGAGCGAGGCTTCGTCCCAGGACTCTCCCGTAAGCAAAAGCCCTTCTGCCCCTGCTGTCATGGCCTCTTCAGCTTCTTTCAGGGTCGTCGCCTCACCCCAGACAGCCACGGCGATTCCTTCGGTGGTGTAGGCGGGAAAGTTGGGCTCGTCTAAGAGCACACGGGGCTGGTGCTTTGCCTGAAGCCGGACGATCTCATAGGCGCTGGGCTCGACACTGAGCCGTCCACGCTCGGGCTCTAGCAAGAGTAGCTCGCCCTCACCGATAGAGAGAAGGGCATCGTCCACGCCTGCCAGAAGTGCGATACCCTCGGGGAGCTGGGGCGGGCGGCTAGGCAGGCGCTCGCTCACCACGCCGCTGAGAATGGCACCGTCGGGGAGGGGCAGTAGGAGCGCCGTGGCGGGGTCTTCCGCGACTAGTACTAGTGCCATCGGGACATCCTCGCGCTTGCGCCACTTGTCAATCTGTCCCAGCAGGCTCTCATCGAGCGTGGCGCGTCCACTTTCCAGGGAAATCTTTGCCGCCCGACCCATCGCGTGGCCTTTGCCAAAGCCTTGTCCCGTGAGCGTTTTCACGGCCTGCCGTCGCCCTCATCTTCTTTATCGCCTTTGATAATCGTGCCTAGCTTGACGGGGGTGAGGAGAAGCTTTTCTGCGCCCTCTTTGAAAAAGATATCGGCGTTGTCGGAGAGAATACGCTCTCCTTTGTCATTGACGGCGACAACATTGCCTTTTAGGACGGCTCGCTCATCGTTGCCGAAGTACTCCAGGCTGCCTCCGGTGATTGTCCAGTCTTTCTCTTTGTGCCGAAAGGTGATCTTGACATTGGTGTCCGTGAAGGCGCGCTTTTGCTTCCACCAGTAGCGTAGCTTGTCACAGGTGATGGTCACGGGGTTCTTGAACTCTTTACGAAGCGACTTGGGGGTGGCCTTGGGATCATCGGGCTTGGGCCGGGCGATGATTTTTACGTCGCCTGTCATGTCGGCGTAGCGCAGCTCGGGTTTGTAGTAGGCCACGCCGCTCTCACTGGTGAGCGTATTCTGGGGATCTTCCATGCGTAGCTTGCCTGGGGCACTGGCGATCTTAGTGTCTTTGTTGTAGAGCACGGTGTCCGAGAGGAACTTGGTCTCTTTGTGAAGGAGCTGGGCATCACCCTTGAGGGTCATGAGAGTGCCCTTCGAGGTGGACTCATACGTCATCTCTTTCCCGTAGGGGTAGTAGTCTTTGTCCTCGTTGTTCACAGGCTCTAGCGGCTTGGCAGGTGGCTCGATTTTTTGCACCACTTTTTGCGCCACAGGGGCGGTTTTGGGGGGAGTGGTTTGGGGCTTGGGTGTAGGCAGCACAACCGGCTTGACAGTGGGCTTGGCTTGTGTGGGCTTGGCGGGCGCGGGTTTGGTGCCGGGTCTAGGCAGGGGCGGGCGGGTTTGGCCGTAGAGCGCAGCTGCGGCGAAGAAGGCAGCTAGAGTGAGGGCAGTAGGGGTCAGGCGTTTCATAGGATCTCGATATCGTCTTTCGTGCCACGGACTCGCCCCCGGAACTCGGAGAGCGAAAAGTCGTGTGTCTCTACATTCAGAGTCAGATCCCGCCCGAAGACTTCATCGTTTTTGCTCGTGACGATCTTGACATTGCCAGGGCAGGTGACGAGCTTTGTGCCCACTTCGTAGCGGAGCTGAGTGCAGGTGACCGTGAGTGTGCCCAGCGACTTGGGCAGGTCGCTTGACGTGGGCTTGGCGGGTGGGAGGACTTTAATCGTGATCGAGCCTGCTGCCAGAAAGCTCTTGGCTTTCGTATCAAACGAGGCGATCGGGGCGGAGAGCGTAGCGCGTGGCTGGCCGTCTTGAAGAAGCGTGGCTTCGAGCCCGCCGGTGAAGTCGAGCTTGGTCTGATCCGTAAAAGCAGCACTTGGTGACGAGAGATACGCGCCAGGTTTGCCTTTGTCCAGAAGCGTGGCCTTTAGCCCTTGGGTGAAGCGCATCGTGCGCCGGTCGCGCTCAGTGTCTATGACCTTGGAGGTGATAATCCAGGCAGGCTGACCCTCTTCATAGCCGGTCACCGAGACATCACGGAAGCGTACCGCCACTTGTGCGGAGAGGGGAGGGGCAATGGCAGGGGAGAGGCTCATGGCCCCCCCGAGGCGGGCACGACGAAGCGCGATACCAATGGCGGCCGTCAGCAAGAGAGCCACGAAAATTAAAAAGAAGCGCTGCGTTCGTTCGTTCATAAGCCCAAAACCGCAACTCCCGACACGGGGTCGGGAGTTGCAGAGGACGAAGCGAAAGTATCTTAGATTGGCGGGGGAGGCGGCGGACCGTCCTGGGTCGCGATCTTGATGACTCCGAGGTCACGGGACGCTCCCCCGGCGGTGGGGGGCACCGGGAAGCCCGGATTGACCACGTTGTAGGAGGTGCCATTCACATAGCCGGTGTTGTAGTAGTTATTGTTAGGACCCACCACACGGGCATTGAGTGTCTCCGTAGTGGGTGTTGTCTGGATGGTGAATGTCCCATCGTTTGCGGTGACGACGCTTGTACCATTGAAGGTCACCACGGCACCCGCAACTGAGATGTCGCCGCTGTTAAAATCTACTACCCGTCCACTGAAAACCGCACGTGCAGCTGCATCTGGTGTTGGCGTAGTTGTACCACCCCCCCCAGAACTGCCGCCACAACCCACTAGGGGCACAACCAGCAACGCACTCATTGCCAGGACGACCGCATAGCGATGACTCTTGCCGAAGATCATTCCCATCCTCCAGGCCGCCCTCTCCGGGCTGGCCAAAATGCCAGTAGAGAGTATAACCGAAATCCAGGCTTCTCTGCAACCCACTTCTCTACTTCTACATAGATTGATCATCGTTGTAAGAAGTTCCTTCAACCATAAAGAGAAAATTTCCGGTAAACTTCTTTTACCATGAACTCTGTAGGACTGAGCTTACCCGCCCCCGTGGTTCAAGCGGCGCTGGCGGGCTGTGATGGCCCTCGGCTTGCGGCAGCGGTTTCGCGGGCAGGGGGGCTGGGAACTCTGACACTCTGTGCCCCAACACTTGAAGTTACTCGGGTGCGCCTAGCACGCCTGCGGGCGCTGACGACGCGCCCTGTGCTGCTGGCCTTTACCGGGGAGTGGGAAAAAACCGGGGTTCTGGATCTCTGTATAGCGGCAGGCCACCGGCACTTTCAAGTTTTCTGGTGGAATGGGCCACGGCTCGTGCGCAGGATCCATGATCAAGGGGGCGTGGCTCTCTGGCAGGTGGGAACGCAAGGACAAATTGACGAGGCGCTCTCGCATGGAGCCGATGGACTGATTGTCCAGGGGACACGGGCAGGAGGCCCGGTGCGCAGCCCCCATACCCTCGATGAGCTGGTTCCTAGTCTCCGTGCGCAGGTCGGAGCGGACTTTCCTCTGATTGCAGGCGGCGGGCTGGCGCTGCGTGAGGACGTGAAGCACGTCTTAGCTCTGGGGGCAGATGCTGCTCTCTTGGGAACTCGTTTCTTGCTCTCCCAAGAGTCCCAGGCCCCGCAAGCGCATAAGTGTCGTTTGCTGAGGGCAGGCAACGAGCAGCTCATTCTTGACACAAGGCTCGTCGGACAATGGCCGTGCTCGCCGCGCCGCCGCCTGGAAACCCGCTCGCTCCCCGACTCTCCCAGCCTCTATGGCGGCGAAGGACTCTCCAGCATCCACGATCTTCCCTCCGCCGCCCAAATCGTTCGCCAGTTGGTTCCCTGACCCCCAAGATGGGGGGAAGCTAATGGGGGCCTTTGACTTCCATCCAGGTTCCGCCGCAGGGGCCGCCCATCGTGGACTCGCCAAAGCCGACGGTGTTACCCTCAAAGTCGAGGCAGTGGTAGAAGTGGGAGAGCTCGGCAGAGGCTTTGGGAACATAGTGGCAGATAAAGGCGCGACGGAAGCGATCTTTGCTACTATTGGTGTACGAGCCGTGGATCACGGAGCCGTTAAAAAAGAAAACGTCGCCCGCTTTCATGTCCACCGGGATCGCGGCCATGCCCTCGGGGATATCCACGTGCTGGTCGGTGAAGAAGAGCGTTTTATCGGCAGGTGTGGGACAGAGCACCGGGAGGGTGTGTGAGCCAGGAACCGCCACCATGCCTCCGTTCTCTTGATCCACATCGTCAAGAGCGGTCCAGGCGGCGTAGCAGGTATCGGGGGCGACCCGCAGGTAGTAGTTGTCCTGGTGCAGGTCTTGGCCGCGCGCTCCGGCGGGCTTAAAGTAGAACATGCTCTGCGCCGCGACCGGCTCCTCTTTCATGAGAAGGCGCAAGAACTCTTGGACACGGGGATCTAGCATGTAGCGCATCGAGAGCGGCCCGACGGGCTTGTCCGCGTGTTTATGCGGGTGCATCATCCGGGGATAGAACGCTAGGGGATCGTTGTCGGAGTAGCCATCCTTGCCACCCCGTCGAATCTCGGAGAGACCTTCCACCGGGCCTTCCGCGTTCTGCGCCATAAAGGTCGCCTTAATGGTCTCCACTTCATCGGGGGAGAAGAGCCCAGGGACAATCACAAAACCATCGCGGTGAAAGGCCTCCGCGAGAGCCTTCAAGTTTTCCATAATGATAAGATACGGCTAGAATTTTTGAAAGGCAAGGGAGAGTATGGCTGAAAAATTAAAAGATTCTGCTGCACGGCGTGAAGATCAGCGCCCTACCTCCACGCCCATTGTGACGGGCGTGCTTCAGGGCGATGCACGCTACACCACCTGGCGAGCCCGAGGTACGCCGGACTACTTGCTGATGTACACCCGTGCGGGCTGTGGGCGTGTGGGCCATGCACGCGGCGAGCTGCGGGTTCCCCCCGGTGAGCTGGTGCTGATTCGCCCTGGGACACACCACGACTACGGCACCGCGCGCGGCGTATCCCACTGGGAGCTGATCTGGGCACACTTCCAGCCGCGCCCCCACTGGCTAGAGTGGCTTGCCTGGCCCGAGCCTGCGCCGGGGATCTTGCATCTGCTGCTCGAAGCCGAGACGCGTACGGCTATCGAAGAGGCGCTCTTGCTCATGGACTCCCGCTCGCGCAGTGCACAGCCGCTCCGCTCCGCTCTCGCTATGCACGCGCTGGAAGAGGCGCTTTTAGGCTGCGCTGCTACCCTACCCTCCGTACGCCGACACGATGCACGGGTCGAGGCTGCAATGGCCTATCTGGTTGAGAACCTGGCACAGCCGCTCACACTGGGATGCGTGGCAAGAGCGACGGGGCTCTCGGTCTCACGGCTCTCACACCGCTTCAAGGACGAAGTGGGGATCACGCCCGGGCAGTTTCTGGAGCGCGAGCGCCTCGCCCGCGCGGCTCAGCTCCTGAGCTTTACCACGCGCCCTATCGCTGCCATTTCGGAAGAAGTGGGCTTCGCCAGCCCGATTCACTTCTCTCTACGCTTCAAGAAAGCCTTCACCCTGAGTCCCCGCGAGTTCCGTAAGAGCGCTGCGGGGGGATGATACAGGGATGCTTTAGGGCAACCCATGCTACGAGACATCAAAGACTCGCCGTGCTTCCACTTATCGTCGGATCAACTTGCCGTTTGGTGAGCCGCTCGCCCCTCATCCGTCTCTGGGTTGCTCCGCTCTCCCAGAGCGCAAGGGTTCCTGCTCCAAGCGCTGCTGTTATCAAGAGAGGGGCAATAAGGAACCAGCCAACATAGGGTATTAGGAATGAAAATACCAGGAGAAGGCTTGACTTGATCTGCATCCCAAATGAAATATCACGATTGTCTTTTCGAGAGAGCCACTTTCCCATAATCAGAGTAAGACCACCCATGCCGAGGAGCATGGGTGGGAATGTGCTAGTCAATACGAGAATAGTAAAGAATTGCGCTACTGAATTAGTTGAAAGCAAAAATGAAAGAGTGAAAATAACTGTTCCTAAAAGTAAAAATAAACCTGTAAAGAAACTACGGAAAGGTAACTTTGTCAGTGTGTTAACAGTTTTATTGTTTAGATTTCGGAAGTGTTGCATCGAGAATAGCAGGATCGCCCAAGGAGTTAGGATAAAAAGAAACAAAAGGGCTCCCAGTGTTGGTAGTGGGGATTTTGTTAGTCCAACGAGAGATTTGCCAATGCCTTCATAGAGCAGTCCCAACAATGGCGTTTTAGTCTCTTTACCTTGGCGTTGTGGTGGTGTGATACTCGCTTTACCCAACTCGACCAAGTTTGTAATCCAGAGGGTACCATTATCACTGTCACTGCGTACGTAGACATAGATTAAGACTCCCGCCATTTCATCGGTACTATTTTCTCCGTTTTTGACGCGTTTCGGAGGCTGGTTAGGATTGTGGATATTCTCAGCGGAGTTGTCATGCGTCCATTCTCCCTGTAGCTTAGTGCCTTTGGGGAGATGAATCAGATCTTTGGTGTGGTAGGTGGACTGCCAGTTAAAGTCCCAGTCATTGATCTTGATGAGTGGTACGATACGTCCATCCAGAAGCTCTGCCCAGAGCTTACAGGATTTACCAATAAGATGCATATGCTGGTAGAGAGACGTAATATCCACATCTACGGGTAGTGTATAGCTTGCTTTCTCTCTGTGATTCTTATCACCTGCCTCGATGTCTATGTTCTGTACTCCCAGCATAACCAAGGAGCTGATGCGTGTGGGTGGCTTATCGGTAAAGTACAGCCCGACACGAGACTGGTCTACTTCTTGTTTGCCTATGGGATGGTAGTGCATGCCAAAGACAAGATCAATCTCTTTGGGAAGCACCGCCGCTGCATCGGGAGGGAAAACCTCCGCCGACATACCGGGTGCGTATCCCGGAAGCCCACCGGCGGGAAGAAACCCTGGTCCCCCAAAGCTGACATAGCCTGCGCCCGCTCCACCCTGCTGCCGCTCCAGCTCTATTGCCTTACCGGTCTTATCCATCATCAGGGTGGCGTGATGAACGACCCGTCGGTTACCGGGACGGAACTCGATAGCACGAATGTACTTATCTGCGGGAAGGCGAATCTGTAGAGGAAAACTGCGATTAATATCCTTGCCTTCTGCGGGAATCGTGAAAGCTTTGGGCATGGTTAAAACAAGATCGGGCTTGCCAAGCTGCCAGCCATCCTTAAACTGAGGCCGTGGTGGCAGGTCGGCAGGATTGCCTTCGGGAGCGCCGCTCTCGGCCCAGCGCTGAATGGTGGCGATTTGTACGTCTGTGAGTCGCCGTTCGTGCTTGAACGCGCCGTAGCCCTGCTCAAGCTTCCAAGGCGGCATGGTTCGCTTCTGGGTTACAAGCGCGAGCTGTTTAGCCCGCTTCTTAGCATCCTGATAGGTCATGAGCGAAAAAGGAGCCACTTCGTCGGTGCGGTGGCAGGAAATACATTGTTTGTAAACGATAGGGGCAATGTCTTTATTGTAGGTAGTTGTCTTGTTTGCCGATGCAGGCATGATCAGACAAGAAAAAATTATCATTATTACGGCTTTGTTGCATAACGTTTTTGGATAGACGTGCTTAACTGCATTTTCTGAACCTACCTCGTTAAGTTACTAGGTTAGAAGGCGACACGATGGCATAGCTCTCACAACGGCCAAATTCAAGGAAACGATTCAAAATACG
>NZ_JANNYP010000382.1:0-3764 GCF_031410135.1 Armatimonas sp.
GGCATCACGCTGCAAATCTGGCAGGAGAGTACCACCGAGACCAAGGGCGCGGGTTGCTGCTCGCTCGGGGCGGTCGAAGACGCGCGGCGTGTGGCGGCGCGGATCGGGATTCCGCACTACGTCCTCAACTACAAACAGCCCTTCGCCGATGCCGTGATCAAGCCCTTTATCGAGGACTACCGGCGCGGACGAACCCCCAACCCGTGCGTCAACTGCAACCGTTATATAAAATTCGACGCGCTTTTAGAGAAGACGCTGGCACTGGGCGCGACCAAGCTCGCCACGGGCCACTACGCCAAAGTGTTTCACGACCAGACAACCGGGCGCTGGGGCTTGGCACGTGCCACGGATGGCGACAAAGACCAGACCTACGCCCTCTACGCCACCAAGCAGCACCAGCTCGCGCACATGACCATGCCGCTGGGAGAGCTGACAAGCAAGCTAGAAACCCGCGCACTCGCTCGTCAGTACGGCCTGCTAGTCGCCGACAAGCCCGATTCGCAGGAGATCTGCTTTGTGCAAGGCGGCAAGTACACCGAGTTTCTCGCCAAAGAAGCCCCCGAGCTGGTGCAGACGGGCAACTTCGTTGATGCCGACGGCAACCATCTAGGCAAGCACGAGGGCTCCGCGTTCTACACGGTCGGGCAGCGCAAGCGCATCAATGTCGGCTCCCCTATCCCGCTCTATGTTCTGAAAGTGGAGGCAGAGACCAACACGGTGGTCGTGGGCAAGGACGAAGAGCTTTTCGCCGACGGCTGCGATGTGGAGGATCTGAACTGGGTCGCGCTCGCCCCGCCACCGGTGGGAGAGCCTATTTCCTGCGAGGTCAAGATACGCTACAATATGCACTCGCGCCCGGCCCGGTTAATTTGCCAGGCAGACAGCACCGTGCGTGTTGCGTTTGACGAGCCGCTTCGTGCGGTCTCACCCGGTCAGGCCGCCGTGTTCTACGGGGTCGGGCCGCAAGCCAACCAGGTGCTAGGCGGCGGAACAATTCAATAGGGAGATGGAATGAACGAAGAAGAAGACGGCAGTGATTTCAGCGCCATTGCGGCAGGTCTCGTGGTGGGAATGGCAGTGGGAGGCATCTTAGGGCTCCTCTTTGCCCCCAAACCGGGTGCACAGCTCCGTGAGGATCTCAAGGATCGCACGGAAGAGACCATGGATCGCTTGCAAGAGGCCACCAGCGAGCTGGTAGCGCGTAGCAAAGACCTGGCGACGCAGACCAAAGAGAACCTTGCACACTCTGTCGAGGCGGGAAAAGCCGCCTACACGGAGAAGCGCGAGGAGCTCATGGCACAGTTGGACGCGTAATCGAGATGCCAGCACGACGTGAGGCGTTTCTCAGTGGTCTATTTGGTGCCTTAGGAGTAGCCGTCGCGGCGTTGGCGCTCTTTCTGGGCTATCGCTTCTTAGAGACCGCTATCGCCGTCAGCACGCCTTTTGTCGCAGCACTAGTGATCGCCCTGCTCTGCGATCCAGTCGTCAATAAGATTCAAAAGAATGTCGGGTTTACCAAAGGCAAGCGTGCTCCCGCTGTCGCGCTCGTGTTTACGTTCTTTCTCCTAGGCTTTACCGCGCTGATTGTTTTAGTGGTGCCAAGCCTTATCGGTCAGCTTCAAAAGCTCATAGACTGGATCACCAGCAACGGACTAGGTCAGCTCCAAATCAGTGTCGATAGCTGGCTACAGAGCCACCGAAAAATCGGCCCTATCGCTCTCCCCGACTCCATCAATAGCCTAACCAAGCAGTACTCCGACCAGGTCACTGCCACCGCCAAGCAAATTGGCCCCAAGCTCTTAGGAGCAGTCGTCGGCTCGTTCTCGGGCCTGCTGAATGTGATCCTCATTCCCCTCTTGACTTTCTTCTTGCTCATGGACCTGGGACGATTCCGGCGGCGCTTGATCTTCCTGCTCCCCACCAACCTGCGCACCCAGTTTGTCGGAGTAACAAGTGATGTTGGGGAGGTATTCAGCAACTACCTGCGCGGCATGCTCCAGGTAAGTCTGGCCTACATGGCAACCGCGACCCTGCTGTTTTCTCTGCTCTGTCTGGTGCTGGCCCCACAGATGCTGGGCTATGTCTTACTCATCGGAATCGTCAGCGGGGCGCTCTATATCGTGCCCTACGTCGGTTTCTTGGGTGCGGCAGTCACCGCGGTGATCGTCGGACTGGTCACCAACGCGGGTATCCCTACTCTGATCACCTCAGTGGTTCTGCTGGCGATTTTAAACTTCAGCTTCGACAATATCATCACCCCCAAGATCGTGGGTAGTGGCGTCGGGGTGCATCCGATAGTCGCCATGTTCGCACTTCTGGTGGGGGCATCGCTCTTTGGCCTCTGGGGCATGCTCCTGGCCTATCCAGCAGCCGGTAGTGTGCAAGTCGTGCTCTTTCGGCTCTTTCCGAAGCTAGCGCAGCCCACGCCCGAGCTGAGCAGTACTCCAGAGCAGAGCGGCACGGAGACGGAGTCTGAAGCCCAGTAGCGTTTTGTTGGTCTGAGCAGATATGCCGTTCTTCGTTGCCATCCAGCCCCCGAGGCCGACCTTACCGACACAGCTTCCTCGGGGCAGTCAGTTGCCACCACGTCAGCCGCCCACAGCCGCACCAAACGCGCCAGCGCAGCCGCCCGGCGAGAGTGGTCAGCCCAAGAGCAAGACCAACGAGATTTTTCCGACGGCGGATCGCATGGAAGCCACCGATGACGGTGCGCTTCTTTTAGGCAATGTCAAGCTGATCTACGACGGCTATGTCGTGACGTGTGATCGGGCCACCTACGACGAGAAGAAAAACTACATCACGTTTGAGTCCAAGGTACAGATGGAGACGGGCAAGGAGACTTTCTTTGCCGAGCGCATTGGCTTCAACCGCAAGACCCGCGAGTTTGAGGCCTTCGAAGCCCACACGGTGCTTCCCCCCGACCGCGTGGGTCAGGGCATTTTAGAGCCCGTTATTCTCTGGGGCAAGAGCATCAAGCGTGAGGGCGATATTTTGAAAGCAACCGACGGCTTTCTGACGACCTGTGACCTGGCTCATCCGCACGCCAAGATCGGCTTTGGCTACGCCGAGCTGGTTCCCAAAAAGCGCCTCACCTTGCGTGATGTGACGATCTACCGCTACGACACGATTATTCTGCGCATCAAGCACCTGACCATCCCGGTTGTTGAGCAGCCGCGCTACAGCTATCTGCCCAATATCGGACGGACTCAGGAAGAGGGCTACTTTGTCAAGGCCGTGATCGGGTACTCGCTCGCCAAGACACTGCCAGGCTTGCTACGTGTGGACTGGATGGAGAAAAAAGGAATTGGGCTAGGCACCGACCAGACCTATCGCTTCGGCGACACCGCTGCGGGCCGTGTCAACCTCTACACCCTCAATGACAGGAGCCGCAACGCCCGCAACCTCAACGGACAGGTTCAGCACGAGCAGCGCTTCGGGGAGATAGATGCACGCCTTAGCTCGGACTTTCAGAGCAACTCCTACTTCGCCGCCACGCAGAACTCGAAAACCCAGAACACGACCCTGGCTCTTAACCGCGCTATCGGCACTACAAGCACCGGTATCACGCTAGGACAGAATAGCTCGGACTCCGGCGGCTCGATCTACCGCACCAGCACCTATGGCCTGACCCAGCAGCTTCCTCTGCCGAAGAGTGGGAGCCTGAGCTTTCGCTTTAATGGCACGGACAACCTCAATGCGTCGGCAACATCGCGCACGGGCCGTATCCAGGAGAACGCCGAGCTGCGAGCCTCTAGCACTCTCGG
>NZ_JANNYP010000383.1:0-1431 GCF_031410135.1 Armatimonas sp.
AGCTGCTCATCCAGCAGGTTCTTGCCAAGAGCCCGATGCATCCGGGGGCGCACCACGCCAGTATCCACAACTGGGATGGTGTCTCGTCGGATCAGGCGATAAAGAGCTGCGAGATGTACGGCAAGTCGGCCCCGGACATCGGGCACGCGATGCACATGCCCGGCCATATCTACAGCAAGATCGGGATGTGGCACGAGGCCGCCATTGCGATGGACTCCGCAACCCGCACCGAGTTGCGATACATGAACGACCGACTGGCACTGCCCTTTGAGACGTGGAACTACCCGCACAACCGCAACTACCTCTGCTACATTCAGGAGCAGCTCGGCATGGCGCAGGCATCGCTGAAAGGCTCCGCCGACATGCTGGCCGCCCCGCGCGATCCGGAGTACAACCCTGCTGAGACCGGAGCGATCGTAGGCCAGGGGCTTGAGGCCCGCGTCCGTGCCCTCATCAAGTTCGAGAAGTGGGATCAGATTTTGGCTCCCAATGGAATCGAGTGGGGTGATAAAGAGGATTTCGGCAAGCTGGGCCGGGCGTTTGCCGAAGCGCTGGCCCTCAGTGGCGTTGGCAAGAGCTTTGAGGCTCGGGAGCGTGTCACGACAATCCGCACACTCATCGAGAAGCTCAAGGCGACTGCGCCCCCCGGCGCTCCGCCAATTCCCTCACCCTCGCCGCTGGACTTGATGGCCGATATCGCCGATGGCATCGTGAGCCTTGGTGAAGGAAATGTGCTAGAGGGCCAGCGCAAGCTGCTCAATGCCGCTGATCTAGAGCAAAAATTCCGTGACAAGGGGGAGTACCAGAACGATCCTCCCGGCCTGGCCTGGCCCGTCATGCGCGTTTTAGGCGACCACTACCGTAAGAGCGGCGACAACAAGCTGGCGATCAACTGCTACGAGCAGGCACTGAAACACGAGCCCAACGATGGCTTCGCGCTCTCCGGTCTGGCGTTGGCTCACTTCGCAAACGGAAACCGTGAGCAGGCGACGCTCTATGCGGGACGGCTGACCTATGTCTGGTCCCAAGCCGATCCCAACCTAAAGTGGCTCGACGATGTCAAGAAGCTCGGCCTCAATGCCAAGCCGGTGGCGCAGACCCCACGGCCCGAGCGCGTCTACCGACCCAAAGAGCTGGATGCGATTGGCCCAATGAACTGGCAGCCGTTCCAGGCTCCGAATCTTCAGGTCGTGGATCGGAGCGGCAAGAAAGTCAGCCTGCAAGACTTCAAGGGCAAGAACATTGTCCTCGTCTTCTTCCTGGGGGATGCCTGCGTCCACTGCGTTGGGCAGCTCAAGTCGCTCAACGACAAGAGTACCGAGTTTGATGAGCAGAACACGGTGATGTTGGCCGTGAGTAGCCAATCTCCGGCGAAGCTGAAGGCATCCAAGGCGCTGGATCAGGCAAGCATCCAGTTCCTCTCGGACAACG
>NZ_JANNYP010000384.1:0-5839 GCF_031410135.1 Armatimonas sp.
GGTTACGGGAGTCAGTGGGCTGAGTGGTGCCGATGTCGAGGCATCGGATTTGCGTGCAGGCGCGGCGATGGTGCTGGCGGGCCTGGCGGCGCAGGGAACGACGCGTGTTTTCTCCGTCCACCATATTGATCGTGGCTACGAGCGGCTCACCCAGAAGCTCTCGGCAGTAGGCGCAAGTATCTGGCGTGAAGATGAGCTTGGTAACAAAGTGGAGGTTGTGTGAAGTTTCGACTGACCCCAGATATAGGAATTGATCTCGGTACGGCCAATATCTTGGTCTACCAGCGTGGCAAAGGAATTGTGCTACGCGAGCCTTCCGTAGTGGCCATTGATAAGGCCACACGAAAGGTGAAAGCCGTCGGGGAAGAGGCACGCCTGATGCTGGGGCGAACGCCTGGCAATATTATCGCGATCCGTCCGATGCAGGATGGGGTGATTGCAGACTACTCCACCACTCGCGAGATGCTGCGTGCGCTCATCACAAAAGTCTGTGGTCGTCGCGGCCCGTTCAAGCCGCGTGTGCTGGTGTGCGTCCCTGCCGGGGTGACCAGTGTCGAAAAACGCGCCGTGCTTCAAGCCGCGGAAGAAGCGGGTGCAGGCGTGGCCGCTACCATTGAGGAGACCATGGCCGCTGCAATTGGCGCGGGCCTACCGATTGCGCTTCCGGGTGGCAATATGGTGGTAGATATCGGAGGTGGCACAACCGATATCGCCGTGATCTCCTTGGGCGGGATCGTCGTGAGCAAGAGCCTGCGAGTCGGGGGCAACAAGATAGACGAGGTGATCATTCGTCATATTAAAAATAGCTATAATCTTATGATCGGTGACCGCACGGCAGAAGAGATTAAGATTCGCATCGGGTCAGCATTTCCTCTGGAGCAAGAGCTTTACATGGAGGTCAAAGGCCGCGACCTGGTTGCGGGGCTTCCGAAAACCGTGGATGTGTCTTCGGATGAGATTCGGGAAGCACTCGCCGAGCCCATCTCCCAAGTTGTCGATCGGGTGAAAGCGGTGCTAGAGCACACTCCCCCTGAGCTCTCCTCCGATATTATTGAGAGGGGAATTATGCTCACCGGGGGCGGTGCGCTTCTCCGTGGCCTGGATCGTCTGCTGGCGCTGGCAACGGGAATTCCCGTCCATGTTGCCGATGACCCTCTCTCCTGTGTGGCAATCGGAACGGGACGTGCCCTTGAGGAGTTCGATGCCATTCGCGATAGTCAGAATATCAGTGGGAGCTATGAATAAGTATGCAAGAACGCGAACATGGACACGATGATGTGCGACAGAGCAAAGGGGTTCCTGGCTACATGCCGGATCGTCCCGTGACGCGCTACGAGCTGGCAGCAACGCTTTTTCAGCTCTTGACCCATGTCGAAGCCGCCTATGCTCAACCAAAGCGTGTTACTCGTGAAGTGAAGCCGGGGCGTAAGGCCAACCTGACCCCAAACCCTGCGAAGGCCAAGCGCTACAGTGATGTCCCCGCCCTGCACTGGGCAAGTGCGAGTGTCTCGGGACTCGGTGCACGGGGAATTGTCGTGGCGGCGAACGGCAAGTTCGAGGGCGAGAAAACCGTTGCTGGCGACGAACTCGCGCACTGGCTGGATGGCATGGCAGGCTGGGTCGAAGGTCGGCCTGTGAGTGCCAAGTCGCTGAGGGAGCTGGTGCGGGCGGGCTATCTGCCCCAGACGGATCCCTTGCTGAAGAAAACGACGAAGCCCGTGAGCGCTCAGGAAGTTGCCACTGTGGCGGTAGCCGTTCTCACACGGGCTCAGGAAAAAGTCACCACTGCCGCCGCTGATTCGCGCTTTGGCAAGTAGAGGTTAGCGACCCAAGCGCTGTACTTGCGGCGCGACTTCTTCAACCGTCGTTCGCACACGCCACTCGGGAGCGAGGGTTTGTACCAGCTCCTCTTGCGCGGCGACGACCGAGGCTGCGTCTTGTGCAACACGCGTGACAGAGTCGGCGAGCTCTTGAATACGCCCCGTGGCCACGCTCTGGGAGGCTTGTGAGTACGAGGGCAAGGAAGCTCGAAGTGCGCCGATCTGCCGATAGACCTCATCACGCAGTGTCCGTGTGCGCCGCGCGAGCTTGGCGGCGTTCTGGAGAGCCCGTGCCCGGCGGACAGCTGCTTCTGCCTGGCGATGGAGCGACTCCGCGATAATCTGATCCGTTTCGCGCTTAGACTTAAAGAGCAGCCCCTCCGCATCCGCTACCAGATCCCGGATCTCATCTTCGTGAACCGGAGCCACTTCAGGGAGCGCCGCGACAGCATCACTGAGGGAGCAGATCGTGCTCCGTAGCTCCGCCTCCGCCTCCACTTGAGAGATATTCAGCGCCTGAATCTCTGCCAGAAGCTCAAAATAGGCATCTTCCATGGTGTGCTTTTGCGGTGGTGGCGGAAGGGGCTGGCCCAGAAGCGTGGAGAAGATCGTATCCAGAACGGTCGGCACCACGGCTGCGGTCTGGGTACGCTGTGGCCTTAGGCGCTGAAGCTCCGCAGCGCTCACCGGGGTCTCGTAGAGCAACTTCTGGCGCGCACGGGGCAGGAAAAAAACGAACGCGCCGCCCGTGACCGCACCGAGAATCAGGCCTATGAGAGGATTGTTGTTGATGATCCCAAGCCCAATTCCCGTTGCTGCGGCGACTCCGCCGGTCTGGAGCATCTGCTTACGCTCTGCCTTAGGATCGCCTGTTCCGCCACGGCGCTTGATGATCGCGGCTCCCAGGGTCTTGCCCAGATCGGCGGGTTTGAGCTCCACTATCCGACTCCTACTTGCTGCCGCTGTGGTGTGTCTAGCTCGACGCGAGCTGTGGCGAGAGCATCTGCCTCGCGAGCGACACCACGGGCGACGCTTGCCACTTGCGCAAGGCTCGTCGCATCTATTCCTGAGACGCTTGTCGAGCCCAGCTCTAGCCGAAGTGCCTCAAGCTGAGCTTGAAGTTCTTGCCTTAGCAGGCTATTGCGTCGCAGAAGTGTCGAGGATTTCTCCATGGCGCTCGCACTGCGCTCCAGCGCATCTGCCCGGCGCTCTAAAGACTCTGCTGCCACTCTATCTGTCTCGGTAAGTGCCTGCTGACGCAGCTCCAGCGCCTCTGCCCGCAATCCCTCTGTGTTGCGGTTCGCCGTTTCTGCCGGAGCCGGAGGCAGGCGATCCAGTGCCATCCCAAGGACTTTAATCGCCTCTTTTAGCTCTTTCTGCGCCGCTTCGGGAAGATTCGGCTGAGCGAGAGTCTCTTGAATCAGCAGAAGATAGGAGCGCTCCAGCTCGTCTTCTTCTTGCGCTAGCAGCAGATCGAGCTCATGCGTATTGAGAGGAGTCTTCCCCCAGCGCCGCACCAGGTTCCGCGGCATCAGGGTTGCGAGGGCGACACCTGCGACCGACATTGCCCCGAAAATTCCTCCCATGATCAGCATCTCGGGACGCTGTCCGGCTTGGGCCATCATCATGATGGCAGGTGCACCAAAACCGAGGCCCCAGCCACCGCCAAAGCCTCCCACGAAACCATTAAGCTGGCCTTTTACGCTCTGAACCGCTTGATTGGCAGCATCGCCCTCCAGGCCCGTCTCTTTTGCCCAGATGCGCGTCAGAGCATTGGGGCTAGACGACGCCGAGAGTGCCCCGCGAAGACGCCGTCCTGAGCGAGGGTTTTGTTGGCCAAGCTGGGCCGCACGCATCTGAAAGAGTGCGATGGCGCGGCTGTCGCCAAGATCAGCGGGGATGAGTTCCATAATCGGATTTCTAGCGCCGAGTAATCACAACCACAAGAAGGAAGATCGCGGCAACGCCTCCAAGCACTAGGACAAGCGGGCTGTACCAGCTTAAGAACTGAAAGATAAAGAGCGCGAGGGCGGCGAAAATTCCAATGATCAAGCCGATTCTTGCCGCGCTCGACGGATTGCCTTGTTTGTTGGCCGAGCGTGCGATGAGGTAGACCAGGAAGGGGAGCATGAACAGGCAAATCAAGAGCCCGACACCCATCACAATCCACTTGTCTACAAGGCTCTCCACAACGAAGGCGTAGTTCTCTTTTTCATTGGAGGGGTAGCGTGTCTTGACCCCTTTTTCATTTTCAACCTCAAAGTAGCTCGTATGATCGCCCTTGGCAAAGCTTGTGACTTCCCAGACAAGCTCGATGCCCGCTTCCGTGCTTCCTGAGATCTTTTGAGCATCAAAGGCAGGTTCACCATCTTTAGAGCGGTCATGGAACTTGGCACTCTTGATAGCGTAGCCGTCTGGGTCTTTGTACTCCAGATGTAGCGTGTACTTCACATTGGTTTGGTAGAGGCTCTTCAGTTCCTCCGTTGGCTTTATCTCTGGCTTTGCTAGGGACGGAAGCGCCAGCGCAAGTGCGGCAAAGAGTAGGCAGACAAGTCGGGTCAATCTCATTTTCATCATTTAAACCAGTTTGGTCGGGTCACTAAATTTCAAGCGATTTTCTTTTACCACGGCACCGTTGCTATCCACGACACTGACACGCACTTCATCGCCGTAGCGGAGCGGGGTTGGTTTCTCCAGCGGTAGCCCATTGTGGTAGACACGCAAGCCGTTCCCAGGTTGCGGCTGCACGGTGAGCCCACCACGACCTCCCTTGACAGTCGCGGCCACCACTTTTGTCCCGCCTAGCGGGTAGGCATCCAGCGCCGCTGAGCCGCCTTCACCACCAAGACGCAGAGTCGTGTTGCCACGCACGTCAAAATCGCGAGGGGAGCCGACACCAGAAATACGAAGCGGCATGGGCTTGGGACGCAAGAGAGCAAAGGCACCACCCGCCAGTCCCAGCCCGATCAGAGTGGCGACTAGCCCAATGGGAAATTCGTCGGGTTTGGGCGGCGGCGGTGCGCTAGTCTCTGAGGATGAGGTTGTAGGCTCTGGGGTGGCGATCGTCCCGGCTTTCGGAGCTACCTTAAAGCGCTCTTTCGGACGACCCGACGGCAGGATCTCGACGCCTATTCCAAACGTCTGTCCGCCACTACTTGCCATCCACGCGAGCTGTGATTCGTAGTCAGTGTTCTCGGAGGTGCGTGGGTAGGTGTCTAGCTTGCCAGGAGTGTAGTACTTCTGGTACTCGGTGTAGGCCGCCGGTGTGTTTTTCGGTGGATCGTTGAACGAGTCCGTCAGAATGACGATAAACGGCGTTTTCCCCGAGGCATGGGCGAGCTTGAGAGCCTCATGGTGTGGCTGCCGGATATTGGTGCCCTCACCGGGTTCTGGCTTCAGGGGAACCATTTCGAGGAGCTTACGCCGTGCAGCTGGGGTCTGTGGGGTCTCGTCGAAGACTTTCTTGTAGCTTGGCCCAAAGGTATAGAGCACAACCTGATCGCCCTCACTCATGCCATCAGCGAGGATGGTCTGGGTCGCATCCAGCATCTTGCGGTTGTAGCTGTCCACCGTCATAGACTCGGAGACATCTAAGATCAAGACGACGCACTTAGGGCTCTTGGCCTTGAGCGCCGAGACAATCTCGCCCGTGTCGCTCTGTGCCAAGGTTGGCAAAAGAGCACTCAGGAGAGCTAAAGAAGTGAGCAAAAAACGAAGCATCCGCACAGTAATTCCTATTGTACCGGATAGGACGCTTGCTGCGAGGTTTTAGTTACGGCTTCCTCTTGCCGATAGTAAAAGAAAGCGATACAATCGCCGGGTCTGCCCAACCGGGGCAGCCAGGAGAACCCGAAATGTCGGACGGTTCCAGTTACGAACAACAAGAAAAACCCATGAAAGAAAATGCGACGGACGAAGGCTTAATGCCGTCGCGGCGGTTTTCACGCTCTTAAGCTTTTACAACTGAAGCGGTAGGGCACTGAAGCCCGTCGCGACTTCCCAAAAAACCATCTCCCCGG
>NZ_JANNYP010000385.1:0-3650 GCF_031410135.1 Armatimonas sp.
TCGAACCTCACCCGCGCCCGCTACGAGGAGATGCTCACCGAGGCCAAGGAGCTGATCGGGGCGGGGGACATTATTCAGGTCGTGCTTTCCCAGCGCTTCTCGCGGCCCTACGACGGCGATGCATTCGATGTCTACCGCGCCCTGCGCTCGCTCAATCCCTCGCCCTACATGTTCTTTCTGAAGTTCGAGGACGGCCCGATTCTAGTCGGTGCATCGCCGGAGATTCTGTGTACCGTGGAAGATCGCACCGTGCGCGTCCGGCCCATTGCCGGAACCCGCAAGCGCGGCGAGACGCCCGAGGAAGATGCCGCACTAGAGACCGAGCTTCTCGCGGATGAGAAAGAGCGCGCCGAGCACATCATGCTGGTAGACTTGGGCCGCAACGATATTGGGCGGGTCTGTGAGTACGGCTCGGTAAAAGTCACGGACTTGATGGTCATTGAAAAATACTCACATGTGATGCATATTGTGAGCAATGTCTGCGGCAAGCTCCGTAGCGAGATCACCCCGATGGATGTGCTCCGAGCGACGTTTCCCGCCGGGACGCTCTCGGGCGCTCCAAAAGTCCGCGCCATGCAGATTATCGAGAGCCTGGAGCCAACTCGGCGTGGGGTCTACGGCGGCGCGATTGGCTACTTTTCCTACAACGGGAACCTGGATGCCTCTATCACGATCCGCACCGCCGTGATCCACAACGGCAAAGTCCATGTACAGGCAGGCGGTGGGATTGTCGCCGACTCACAGCACGCCGCCGAGTTTGAGGAAACCGTCAACAAGTCCGCCGCCGCCCGCCGCGCGGTCGAGTTCGCCGAAGCGGGCCTCGACACCGTCCCTGCGCTCGCCGAAGTGGTCGAAGGACGCTTCACTCGGCTCGAAATCATCGAGCCACAGACAGTCCCCCTTCGCGGAGCCGGAGGGGGTGGCGGCTCTCAGGCCGCCGGGGGAGGTTTATTATGACAGTCACCATTTTCCGTAACCGTCTCCGTCCCGATGCCACCGAAGCCTACGCCGAGCTCATCCCCAAGATAGCCGAACTGGCCAAGCAACAGCCGGGTTTTCTCTCCATGAAGACCTTCACCGCCGCCGATGGGGAGCGCGTCACCATTGTCGAGTTTGAGAGCGACGAATCTATCGTGGCTTGGCGTGAGAATGGGGAGCATAAAATCGCTCAAGGACGGGGCCGAACGGAGTTCTATTCAGAGTACTCCACCCAGACCTGTGAGGTCATCCGGGAGTCGCGGTTTCCGTGAAAGCCATCCCGCCGCGCCCGGACTTGCCGCCCGCTCGCCTCGACTCCGAGGATCTCGCCCGGCTGGCGCACCTGCTCAGCGGCAAGGTCCAGCTTGAGTGCCCCAAGTGCCGGATTATTCTCAAGCCCTCGGTGGTGAACCGGGAGCTACGGATGGGCAGCAGCCCTGATCTGTCTGCGATAGATCCCAGCCAGCCCAGCCGTCCGCGCTTGGTCTTCTACTGTAGCCTTTGCCAGCGGGTCATCGGCTATGTCCAAGGCGACTCCTGGACGGCCGAGAAGATGGATGCTGATGCCGAGGGGACGCGCTGGAGCCACCTGGAGATGGGCGAAAACAAGTCAGAGAAACTCAAAGTAGGGGACTTCGACCTAGATGACTGACACAGATAAAACGTGGTGTTGTTACTTGCGCTGCTATGTCGAAGCTGCAAGTGCTGAGGCCGCGCAGCCCATCGCCGCTCAGATCTGTGCGATCTTGGAGCGCTTTGTCACGCCAACACTCAAGCCTATTGAGCGCTACTGGAAGATCGCAGAGTACCAGGAAGTGCTATTTGAGTGGCAGCTCGACGATGCCCCCGAGAGCGCACACCTGGCGATTCGTGATGCCCTTGGCCCGCAGTGGCATGAGCAACACGAAGCCGACGCGATCTGGGACTATCGGATGTACGCGCCCTTGGTGATCTCAGGAGTCCGCTGGGCGCAGCTAGAGTACTTTTTGTGCTCTGCAATGGTAACAAATAATGATATTAGTAATTGATAACTACGATTCGTTCACGTATAACTTAGTGCAGTATCTCGGCGAACTGGGCCAGGAGATTGTGGTGCATCGCAACGATGCCATCACGCTCGATGAGATTGCGGCTCTCAGGCCCGACCACCTGCTGATCTCGCCCGGCCCCTGCTCCCCTGCCGAAGCGGGTGTCTCTGTCGCTGTGATAGAGCGCTTTGCGGGGGAGATTCCCATTTTAGGCGTCTGCCTAGGGCACCAGAGCATCGGGCATGCGTTTGGGGGAAATATCATCCGGGCGCAACGGCTGATGCACGGCAAGACCAGCACGATCCATCACGAAAATATCGGGGTCTTTGAGAACTTGCCCAACGACTTCCCCGCCATCCGCTACCACTCCCTGGTGATCGAGCGCGCGAGCCTCCCCGAGTGCCTCGAAGTCACGGCGACCAGTGAGGACGGCGAGATCATGGGCGTGCGGCACAAGACCCTCCCGATTGAGGGTGTTCAGTTCCACCCCGAGTCCGTACTCACCCAGCACGGCCGCGCGATGCTTCAAAACTTCCTGGATCAGCACTAGAACCGCACGCCGTAGGTGAAGACGGGTTCGGTAGAGCCGCCGCGCTGCAGGCGGGTGTAAGAGAGCTCGAAGGTCTGATGCGGGCCGGTGGGCCAGCCGACGAAGAGCCGCGTCCCCGTGCCGCGCCAGCCGTAGCTGCCGAGCCCCGCACCCAGATAGCCCGTTTCTGTTTCGAGCTTTAGTGCCGCCCCGACGCCATGGAAGCCGTTTCGGCCTCGACGAAGGGCCAGCAGGTTCTCGCTGTAGAGGCTCAGCCCGTTACCCACTTTTAGCGAGGACGAAAAATAGGCATCGCCGAGGGGCGCGTTGTTCCAAGCGGTGTTATTGTTGGAAGTATTTGTGTTACTCGACGAACCAAAACCTGCCGTCCCGCCGATCTGGAACTGAAGCTGCGCTGACGCAGGCATCGCAAGGAGTGCAAGCATGCCTCCACAAAAGAGCGTTTTCATAAAGGCATTGTACAATGGGAATGTGAATATCGAGACGATCCGTGTACAGCTGAACTTCCCGCTTGCGGAGGCCACCAAGCCGATTATCTGGCACTTTGCCCACGACTGGGACCTGAAGTTTTCTATTCGTAAGGCTAACATAGACTCCACGATTGGGGGCTACACCGTGCTGGACCTGACGGGCAAGCGCGACAATATAGACGCCGCACTGGAGTGGGCCGCCTCAGAGGGCATCGAAGTGTTAGTGGGCGGCGCGACGGGCGAGGACGAGTGGGTGATCGGCAGATGAGCCAGGTGCACCCCGACGAGCAAGAGTGCAGTATCGGGCTGGTCGTCAAAGAGAGCGCTAGGCTAGGCGAGTTTGTCTGTGAGAACCGGCAGCGGCTCCCTGAGGTGACGATAGCTTACGAGAAATACGGCGAGCTGAGTGCGGCAAAAGACAATGTGATTCTCGTGCTCCACGGCATCACGGGCTCGTCGCACGCCGCGGGAAAGTATGCCTGGACAAATAGATCGCTGGGCTACTGGGACGGCTTTATCGGCCCTGGGAAAGTCTTCGATACGGACAGGTACTGCGTCATCGCGCCCAATATCTTAGGCGGCTGTCGAGGCACCACCGGGCCGTCGTCGGTGAACCCGCTGACC
>NZ_JANNYP010000386.1:0-13665 GCF_031410135.1 Armatimonas sp.
CCTAGCAGTAAAAAGTTGCGGAAAGAGAGCCGTAACCAGAGAGGGATTTCTCACGTTTACTAGTGTGTGAAAGATTCCACACCCAAACCACTCTATGGTACTTTAAGGGCGCAATGACATCCCGCGATGATGGGCTCTCTGACCGGCTCCTGGTGCAGCGCACTCTGGCAGGAGATAGTGAGGCCTTCTCTCAGCTCCACCGGCGCTACTACGCTCGGGTGTTTCGCCATGCCCTCTTTCGGTGCCGCACCAGCGCTGATGCCGAGGATGTGGCGGCGGAGACGTTTGTCAAGGCGGTACACTACCTGCCCCAGTACCGCTTTCAAGGGGACTCGCTACTGCCCTGGCTCTGTAGAATCGCGACCAATCTTGTCATTGACCAGGGCCGACGTGCGCATGGACAGGCACCTCTCTCACTAGAAGGGGCCGCAGACGATGTCCGGGCGCTGATGGAGAATCTCCAAGATGAAGGCCCTAATCCACACGAGCTAGCCGAACGCCACGAAACGCAGGCCCTGATCCGTGCGGCGGTCGCCACGCTGCCTTCAGATCAGGCAGACACCATCTTGTTGCGTTTTGGCGGCGATCTCTCGATTCAGGAGATATCCCTCGCCTTAGGTAAAACCGAGGGCGCCATTAAGTCCCTGATTCACCGAGGACTGGTAAACTTACGCAAGATTCTGCGTGAGGAAGCGGTGCGGAGCGGAGCCATTGAGCAGCGACGGCGTAGCGTCGCACAGACAGAACAAGAGAGTACAAAGACGCCGGTTAAGAAATACCATGGAACCCATATCGAACTCTAAAGATGCCCAGACAGGCAACTTCAACCTACTCTCCCCTCCGGTGCGCCGGGTGCTAGATGCTCTGCTAGAAGGTCGCAGCATTGAGGCAACAGACCGTGCGGCCCTCACTGAGGAGGAGTGGATGGAGCTTCGGGCACTAGCACGCACCGCGAACTTGACCCGCCTGACTCTTCATCAGCCCGACCCTACCCCACAGGCGGAGGCGAGTGCGCTTGCACAGGCACAACAAACCCTTGCGGCGGTCGGCGCACGCCCTTCCGCGCATCCCCAGACTCTAGCCCCCCCCGAAGAAAAACCCTCGTGGCTGGATCGCCTCCGAGGGTTTCTGGGAATTGAGGTAGATAAAGACTAAAAGCATACGAGGAGCCTGCGACTCCTCGTATGCTTTTTGGTCGCGACGTTACGAGCGCCGCCGCAATCGGGAGGCGAGAGCGACTCCTCCCAGCACCAAAAGCACAGCAGCACCGGGCTCTGGGATAGAGCTAGGATCGGGTACAGGTGCCGCCTGGGGATCCGGGCTGGGCTGTGGATTGGGATCCGGGAGCGGCTCTGGGGTGGGCACAGGAGTGGGATCCGGTGTCGCGATAGGCTCTGGGGTAGGAGCGGGCGTTGCAATCGGCTCCGGTGTTGGAATCGGCTCCGGAGTTGGAACAGGAGTGGGCTCAGGAGTCGCGATGGGCTCTGGGGTAGGAGCGGGCGTTGGAATAGGCTCCGGCGTGGGCTCTGGCGTCGGAGCAGGTGTTGGAATCGGCTCCGGAGTTGGAACTGGGGTTGGTGCCGGGGTAGGAATCGGCTCCGGGGTTGGGGCGGGTGTCGGAACAGGCGTCGGGGCGGGAGTGGCGATGGGCTCGGGTGTCGGAGTGCCTCCCCCCGTCGGCGTAAACTTCACCCGGAAGGCTTTTTTCTCACCATTAACAATATAGTTACCTGAGACATTGCCCTGGCTGTCCACAGAAGTCGCCTCGGATATGGCATTATCTGCCAGACCAAGCTGGGAGTGAAGGTCGTAAAACACACCATTCTGCCAAGCCAGTGCGCGGTTGAGGTTGGCCGTGTTTGCGCCTGCCCCCACTCCTACAATCAGATTGCCAGAGACCGCACGAGCTTCGGAGGTGCCCCCGACTCCCAGATAGCTAGTCGGGTGTAGGCTTGTCCCGCCACTCACCCCATTCCAAACATAGGCCTGGTTCTCCTGAACACCGACGGTACGTGCTCCACTCAGGCCCAGCTCTCCCCCATCAATCGAACGAGCTTGAGAGTAGAGATCACTCAGGCGATAGCTGGTGATGCCATCCCAGAGAATCGCGCTATCGTGGCCCTGGGTATCAAAGAACCCGTTGCCTACCGCGATATTGCCGCTGATTCCAAAGGCCGATGAGGACGAAATGCGCTGGCCCGCATTGCCGAGAGTATTTACCGGGAGAATCCAGTTAAAACCATTGTCCCACCGTCGGGCTACGGGAGAAAATGCACTACCTACATAACCATTGCTTACTAGGTCTGCATCGGTAGCAGTTGCATAGCCCACGATCTTATCACCTGCCGCGTTAATGCCCAGAGCAGAGGAGTAACCGGCCCCCAAGAGCGAGCTAGGATGCAGATCAGTGGCCACCAAGTTGTTCCAAACAAGAGCGTGCACCGAGCCGCCTGTTGCGTCACCAAGCCCCCAGCCCACGATCCGGTCACCCGAAACTCCTAAGGCAAGCGAGGCAGAGTTGTCCCCCAGCATCGCGGTGGAATGCAAGTTTGTTGCACTGTTAGCACTATCCCAGTACATGGCATAGAGGCTAACTCCATCCTCGGCCCAGCCTACGGTCGCGCCATCAGCACTGCCATAACTGTAGACAGAAGGAAATGTACTCGCAAGATCGGTGAAAAAGCTAGTAGCATGTGCGGCAGGTGCCACCACGATAGGTGCGATTCCTAAAGATGCAAGCAAGGCAACACGGCCCCAGAGAGGTGACATTCGGCTAGACATTCAGTAATTCCTTTTTACGCTCTTTTTCACACACAGTAAACATACTCGGACAGATGTATAAATACCTAAATTTATATATTTGCTCTTTTAGATAGTCTATGAACGCACTATACGGCAGAAAGAAGGCCAAATAAAATAAATTCTCTAAAACTAGTATAAAAACGGGTAAAGCTAAATTGCGCTACAATAGCCCTATGATCCAGACACCTCTGCGCCTCTCGGTCTCGACTTGGGCGCTCCATGAGCTCATTGGCACCGTCGCCCCCGGCAGACCCGGCGACCCAGCAGCACACTTAATGCCGCCACGCGAGAGTCGCTCGCTGGATTTACTTCATGTGCCGCGTGAGCTTGCCAAGCGTGGCATAAAGACAATGGAGCTGTGCCACTTTCATGTTCCCGACACCAGCACCTGCTACTTAGACGAGTGGGCAGCAGCCCGAGAAGAGGCAGGAGTCTCCCTCTGGAGCCTGCTGATTGATGATGGCGATCTCAATCACCCGGAGCATGGTGACCGTGACCGAGACTGGATTATCACATGGCTAGATCGCGCCTCAATTCTAGGGGCGCAGTGTGTGCGTATTATCGGCGGCAAGCAGCCCCTCACCGACGAGTCGCTGGCAAAGTCTATCGCGCAGTTTAAGATTATCGCGATGGAGGCCTATGTACGCGGCGTGCACGTGATGACTGAGAACTGGTTTCCCACGCTCTCCACACCCGAGGCGATCCACACCCTGATGGAAGAGACGGGCGGCTCGGTAGGCATGACTTTCGATTTTGGCAACTGGGGCGGCCTGGACAAGTACAGTAACCTAGAGCAGATCGCCGAGTATGCCGAGGGCTGTCACACCAAGTGGGACAGCGATGAGGATTTTCTGCGGTGCCTAGAGATCACCCGCGCTGCGGAGTTCTCTGGCCCCTACACGCTGGTCTACGGTGAGCCCAGAAATGTCTGGGAGAGCCTAGAGCGGCAGAAAGCACTGGTACTTCCCTATGTTTGACGACAGATCCTTGATTGTTTCCGCCGCGCTGAAGGGCGATAGAGTGGCGCAGCTCTGGCGGATGACGC
Source organism: Armatimonas sp. (assembly GCF_031410135.1). Taxonomy (GTDB): domain Bacteria; phylum Armatimonadota; class Armatimonadia; order Armatimonadales; family Armatimonadaceae; genus Armatimonas. Next base: position 3,848 of record NZ_JANNYP010000386.1, read on the forward strand.
CAGAAGGGACACAGCGCGTCCGCCTGACACAAGAGACCCGCGCGTGTCAGTCACCGCGCTGGAGCAAAGACGGCAAGCGCCTCCACTACGGCCTCTCCACCGGCAAGACGGACGAGGCAGGCGACGACGTTTTAGAGTGGTACGAATGCGATGAGAATGGCAAGAATCGTAAGCGCAGCATACCGGCAGCTCCAGAGAACGACGATTCGGAAGTGCTCAACCTTCCTAATGACCGCACGATCACCCTAATAAAAACGCAGGACTATGTCACGGGTTTTCGCGTGGGTAATGCTCCCCCCAAGAGCATCACGCTCAGCCCTGCTGCTAAGAAGTTCTTCGATGAGACGGGAATCAGCGGCGGGATTCTGCGGCTGAGTGCGCTCCCGCATAACCCCAATGCCGTGCTTGCGATCCAGCTGGCAGGCGGCAACCGCGAGGGCAAGTGGCACACGGCGGTGCTGGTGAACCTGGCCACGGGCAAGGCGGAGCCGTGGGGCGAGTACGGCTGGAGTGGATTTTGTGTCGCCCCCGATCGCAAGCGCTTTGTGACCTGCTTTAACCGCGCTATCAACGGCAAAGAGGAGCACGTACTCTGCCTCGGAAGCCTGACCGCCCCGCGGAAACTAACGCGGATTCTCACCAGTTCCCAGCGCCTCCACGCCGACTGGCGCGGTGGAAAACGCGTGCTCTAAAAATAAATGCGAAAAAATTCGCATCAAACTCTTGACAACTAAACTCCTATGTGCGAAAATTTTCGCATGGAAGCAAGTGAGAAGCTGAGTCGGCGCGAGCGGCAGCTGATGGATATTATCTGGGAGCGCGGGCAGGCCAGTGTCGCCGAGGTACTGGAGGCGCTCCCCGACCCGCCGGGCTACAACACGGTTCGGGCACTTCTTGGAATTCTGGAGAAAAAAGGACACCTCACACACACCGAAGAAGAGGGGCGCTATGTCTACCTGCCCATCGCCCCAGCTCAAGCGGTCGCCAAGACGGCCCTAGAGCGGGTTGTCACGACTTTCTTTGGAGGCTCGATTGAGCGCACGGTTGCCACGCTCTTGCAGTCCAAAGAGCGCACCCTCAGTGATGACCAGCTAGCCCGGCTCTCCGCTTTAATTGCGGAGGCCAAAGAAAACGAGAAGGTGCCATGAGCCCTATCTTGGAGCTGATCGTCAAGGCCACGGTCTTGCTGGCGCTGGCGCTCCTGCTGGAAGCCGTTGCCCTGCGCCGCGCCTCGGGCAGGCTCCGCCACGGGGTCTGGTGCGCTACCCTCGCCGCGCTCGCTCTCTTGCCTCTCACGCTCTTTCTACCGCCTCTTCTCGCCATGCCGGTGAGTGCCCCCCCGAATTCCGTGCCTTCCCCCCTAGCCCCCGCAAGCGGGGGAATCCAAGCAGATAATTCCGATTTGTCCCCCCGCCCGGGTACCCCGCGAAGCGAGTGTGGTGGGGTTAGGGGGGCGGAAATAGACTGGGAGCGCACTATCTTGCTGAGCTATGCACTCGGGGCGGGGGGCCTCTTTCTACGCCTGCTACTCGACCGCATCTTTCTCTTTTCCCTCGCCCGCCGCGCCACCCGTGCCAGCACCACGCTCTTTCCCTGCGCCTTTCCCGTTCACCTAAGCCCCGCCGTCCCGACGCCGCTTGCCGCTGGTGGCCGCGCCGGAGTGCTCCTACCCGAGAGCGCAGAGCAGTGGGACGACGAGCGCCGCCATGTGATCCTCTTGCACGAAGCTGCACACCTGCGCCGCCGAGACCACATCACGCTTCCCCTTGCGCTGGGCCTGCAAGCCGCCTGGTGGTTCCATCCACTCGCATGGCTCGCGATCTCACGCTTCCGCGCCGCCGCCGAAGCCGCCTGCGACGAAGCTGTGGTCGCCACCGGAATCAGCCCCGCCACCTACGCCGAGCATCTCTTAGAAGCCGCCAAAACGCTCAAACTGGAGGCCGCCAAGTGAAATTTTCTCTTTATAGTGTCCCCGGAGCCGTGGGTAAAAACTGCCTGGAGTCGCGCCTGCGCTCGGTTCTGAGCCGACACCCGCGTCTCTCACCCCGTGGAAGTGCGTTTCTGCTGACCCTCGCGCTGGGGGTCACGCTTCCGGTGCTGGCGGTGCGCCTGCACTTGGTACGCGATGCAGACGAGCTTGTAAAGCAAGCAGGCGAAATCGTGATCCTGCCCGGCGGAGTTTGCGTTCTGATGCGGGGCTTCCAGACGCTTCAGGTACTGGACAAGAAGTTACAGAGGATATTTTGGAGCAGCGAGGGGCAACCGATTCCCGTGCCGCACTCCTTGGCGGAGTCGTTTGGGGGGCTTATTGGACTGATGAGCGTGATAGAGGTGCAGGTTCCTGCAGGCTCGGATGCGCACGTAAGTGGAAGCACGATGGTGTCCAATCCGAGCGATGACGATCTTCAAAAGGCGCGTCAGTACGTGGCCTACAGTGCTAAAACGGTATCCGTCCGTGTGGGTCAGGGAGCATGGACAGTGGCTGCGAAGTTTGATTCAAAAGGCACACTACTCTCAGGGCACTCTGTGCACCTCCAATGGGAAGGAGCTAGTTTTACGAGAGCTATTGGAATCACGAAAAGCACTTGGGCCTCGGAGGACACGCTCCCTGATACAGATTCCCGTTTGGTGGCTCTCGATAGCACAGGGCAGGAGTACGTGATTCGATCCACCGCCTCAAGCCATGCAGACGGAAAAGTCGCCCATCAGGTTTGCTACCGCCCCACCAAGCTCTGGCCTATTGCAAAAGACAAGATCGTCGCCTACCGCTACGAGACCCGACCCTGGACCCAGATTCGTTTTGAGGGCTGGAAAGCCCCGAAAGGTATAACCCCATGAAAAATCTCTACCAACCCTACAGTGTTCCCGCCATGGCCGACCCCGCGCCCCTAGAGAAGCGCCTGCGCCATATTCTCTTTGGACGTGGTGGCTACACCATGCGCCACGCCATGATCCCGCTGGTTCTTGGGGTCATCGCCCTCGGAGCCCTCTTGCCCCTGCGCTTTAAAACCAGCTCCCCAGCCACAGTCGTCGAAGCGGTGGCAGTCAGCGATATAGCCATCGCCCAGGCACCTGCTTTCGAAGCGCAGTCAGTTGTGGTGCCGTTGCAAGCAGAAGCAACCATGCAGGCAGCTCCTGATGCTATTGGCCCTGAGGGTACCCTGCTGGCTCAGGAAGGCCCAGAGCGTGTGGAGGTTCTACAACGGCGTGCTGCCGATCTTGAAGCAGAGCTTGCGCGAACGCGGCAGGCGATTGCAGAGCAGCCACCAAAAAACGCGACGGGACTTACTTTCCATGTTCCCTACCGCGTCCCCAATGATGGAAGAAAGCATCATATTTCGATCCTAGTGGAGGATAGTGAAGGCACACATACGGGTTATGATTTGCATCATGCCCCTGGGACAGTGATCACTGCAGAAATTACTGCCATAGGCCGCCCTGTTACGATAAAGCTCTACGACAACAACGAACTAAAAGCAGAAACGAGAGTCGTGCAGTAAGAAAAAAGACAAAGAATCCCCCTTCGACTTCGCGAAGGGGGGAGCGAAATTACGCCGCGAGTGGGTTCCAGTCGCGGCTGTAGAGCGGGAGGATGCGGAAGTTGGCATCCCCTGCGCCCTCGCCGTAGAACTGGCAGGTGTCGGGGTTGAAGCTCAGGACTTTCTGGGGCTGCCACGACGCGATATTGCCCATCAGGACGATCTCGGTGAGCGGGCCGGAGTAGCCAAAGTGGGTGCTACACTTGCCCGGAGTTGAGCCGTGGCCGGGGCTACGTCCCAGCGCGACATCCACCCACTCGTGGTAATGGCTCACGGACTCCACTTTGGGCGGGAGCTTCTCGACGCGCTTGCCGCTGTTGTCCCAGACTGAGGGAGTGGCCCAGTGTGGGACGACCATCTTGCCGTACTCGCCGACCACCACGGAGCCGGTGTTCAGTTCCTCAAACATCTCAGGCAGGAGCGTTTTGGGCGGGCGTGTGTCGCCGTGGTACCAGTGCAGCGCGACGGTCTTAGCCGTGCTTCGTGTCCCGGCAAGCTGCCAGGTGATATGGGCATTGTAGGGGAAGTTCAGCACATTGGGCGGAGCCTCCAAATGGCTCACGACCGAGAGCGGCGTCGTGAGGCGCGTCCCCGAGAGCACCGGGTCCAGAATATGGCAGGCCATATCCCCCAGTGTTCCCGTGCCAAAGTTCTGCCAGCGCCGCCAGTTGCCCGGATGAAACTCCTCGGGGAGGAACGGGACTTTGCGGCTGACCCCACAGTAGAGGTTCCAGTCGAGATTGACCGGAGGAAACTCCGCCATGCGCGGGGGACGAGCACCGCCCCAGCCCTTGCCACAGAACGAGTGGATCTCCTGGATCTTGCCCAAGACACCCGCATTGAGCCAGGAGATCGCGGTGCGGTAGCTACCCTCGCCATGAATCTGAATCCCCATCTGCGTCGCGGACTTCAGATGTTTCTCCGCAGCGAGACGCATCGCACGCGCCTCGCCCACGCCGCGGGTGAGGGGTTTCTGGACGTAGGCATGCCGCCCTAGGGAGAGCGCCTTGAGGCCGACGGGAGCATGCATATGATCCGGTGTGGCACAGAAGACCGCGTCGCAGTCTATCGTATCGAGCAGCTTCACGTAGTCCGCGAAACGCGCGGACTCGGGGACACTATAGCGCTCCCCAAAGCGTGCCTGGGCACCTTTATCCGGGTCACAGAGCGCGACGATCTTTACTTCTTTGTGCGAGGCGAAATTGGGGACATCGCCCCCCGCTTGCCCTCCACACCCCACGAGCGCCAGACGAAATGGCATAAAAAATCCTCCTGTCCCCACCATTCGGTGTGCACAGGAGGATTTCCTTCAACAGCACGGGCTTAAGCGGGGCCGGTCGCTAGGAACTCCTGCCAGCGCGGGGCATCTTGGGCGAGCTTGAGCAAGGTATAGCGCTGCCCAAAACCGTTGGCTTGCTGAATGTCAATCGAGCGGTAGCGGCTTGGGGTCGGAAGAAACGCCGCGATTCCCTGGGAGTTGGGCGAGTACTGCTTGGTCGTGACATTACGAACAATCGCGGCTCTGGCGGCATTGCGGACAGCGGCTGTCTTTTGCTTCAGAGTCGCATCGTTTACCCGAATGTCGAGCCGATCTAGGAAGTGGAGCAGATCTTTGTTTTCGGCGTACTCATAAGATTGCGCATCTTCTCGGGCCAGACTGATATCGGGGCCAAGGCTGGCCTTGAGATCCATCAGGGTTGCCCCAAGGTCGTTGAGCGCACTCACGATACTTGCCACACGGGCTGTCTCTACCACGGACTGCGTGATGCCGTAGAGATTGGCAAAGCGGGTCGAGGTATCGTCGGCGTAGTGTACTCCGAGCGTCCTGCCATCCATGTCAGGGTTGCTGGTCAATTTCCCCATAGTCAGGTCGTAGGCGTAGCCCTCGCCCGGAGGAGACTCCTCAGAGCCGACGATGTAGTTGGCGGTATCGCGCCACTCGTAGAGCACCTCGATCATCTGCATCAGGGAACAGTCCACACTGAGCAGATCCCATTTCTTGCCCTCGGGGTGCACGACCACTCCGGGAAACGCAATGGTATCAATATGATTGTTGGTGGTATCGTCGTAGGAAACCCCACGGGTCGCGGGAGGCCGCTGTGACCGCGTCTTCACGGAGCGCCAGCCAGCCCCATGGTTCCAGATCACGAGATTGTAGCGCTCTGCGGGAAATGTCCGTACGCCCCAGTTGATAAAGTCCTGAAGCTCACTGGGATTGCCCATATCAATGCTATCGCTCTGGGAGATCAGGGTCGAGGTGATCGTGGAGTCATTGGCATCGCGGTCAATGTAGTAGCGGCGCGTGTCGCTCCAGTCACCGTTGGAGTTGTCAAAACGTCCCCCGATTCGCTTGAACTGGGTCACCATATTGACATCGGCCGTCGAACCGATCTTCTCCATCTGGTTCATGTTGAGAACGCCATAGGTCTCTAGGTCGTTGGCGCCATTGATAAAGACCAGCACGGTCCATTTCTTCTTCGGCTGAACATCAGCTCCGTCTCCCACAATGCTCCAGCTACTGCCCTGAGGACTGGAAGTGCCTGTCTTTTGGAGACGCGACGAGGTGGGAGTCATGCCGCCACTAGTACCTCCGCCACCACTACAACCTGTCAGGGCCACTGTCATTGCGCTCACTCCCAGCAGAGAGAGTAGCTCTTTTCTTGTCATACTCAACGTCCGTTCCTTCATCGCCAAATGCCTATCTCAAGGAATGCTTTCCTAGACAATCTGATACACTTCGCGAGATAATCCTTCAAACCGTTTATCGGCTCTGCGGGTTCCTCAGGTTATAATAAAGCGACACTTTCCATTTTATCAGGCACAAAACTCGTAAAATTACTTTTTCCGGGTTTGTGCCCTCCCAGACAGTACCCTCCATGATAGACGCATCAAACGCAGAAAACTGGGCCTACCGCCCCTTGACCCGCACTCGTAAAGAGGATGACAGTCCCTATAAACGGGAGCGACAGGCAGAGGAAGAGATCCAGCGTCTCTGCAAAATGCGGCCCAGAGCACGGCGTGAGACGCTTCTCGCCCGAGAACCTGCCGGTAGTCCGGCAAGGCTTCGCGAAGAGACGCTGGTCTATGCGCTTCGCGAGTGCGCAGTGCGCGGTGATGACGAAACGGCGTGGGGACTTGCCGAACTCTTAACCGAGCGGGTGAGTGGGCATATCGCCCGGCAGCTTGCCAAGTGGCGGCTCCCTCAGGAAGATGCTGATGATGTGACGCACGATTTATTCGCGCTCCTCTTCGATGCTCTCTTCTCACAAGAGGCAACCGGAGAGTTCTGGGAGGTTCGGTTCTGGGTTTGTTTAGATAGACGACTCTGGAACTTGGTGGAGAAGCGGCAGGCGAGCTTAGATGCCCAGCTCAGCGAGAGTAGTGAGCAGGAGGCGAGCGAGAATGGAGAGTCCTCCATGCTCCGAATCCGCGACAGTGGGCCAGGGCCGGAAGCCTTAGCGGAGTACGGGGAAGCCCTCACCGCTCTTGCCGAGCATGAGCGACTAGCAGTGTACTTGAAGTATATCGAGGGCTTGCCGGAAGAGAGCGATGATCCCAAGCGCCAGACCGTGGCGAAAATTATGGGAGTGACAGGGCGGACGGTACGTAACTACCTACGCCGTGCGGAGCAGAAACTGCGGGAGTGGAACGAAAAATGAACGAAGAGATGAGCGATATAGTTTTAATAGAGTTTGCCAGTGACCCCACCGCGCAGGTGGCAGACTGGGCGACGCGCTACCCCGCGCAGGCTCGTGAGTTCGCTTACCTCGCCGCCGACCGTGCCTTTCCCGCTGCCCATGCAGATGACACTCTCACGCAGTCCATCGGGCTGTCTGTGCTCCGCGAGAAGCGCGTGGCCTATAGCGCCACGTTTGCGAGTCTGAAGTCCGTCGCTGAGGCCAAGGGCCACACCGCCGAGAGCCTCGCCGCCGCGCTGAAGCTGCCCCTCGGGCTGTTCTGGAAGCTCCACCGGAGATTGGTGTACTTTGAGACCATTCCTCAGGCGCTGATCAACCAGCTCGCCGAGAAACTAGACCGCACCGCAGACGAGCTTGCTCGCTACCTGCGCCAGCCCCCGCAGTTCGCCGCCAGAGCCAGCTACCGCAGCGACTCGGCTCCGCAAGCCACACAAGAGTCGTTCGCCAGCGCTCTGGGCAACGACCCCGACACCACCGACGAGATGCACCAGAGCTGGAAATAGACCGCCCCGTTGGAGGGGGCGATCACGGAACCTGCTTTTTTCCCTCGGCAGCAAGCGCAATAATTTCATCGAGGCGCCTTTGCCGCGTCTCGGGGCGCTTGGCGGCGGCGAGCTTGGTCAAGGCTAGCTTGAGAGTCGAGGGGCTGTAGGTCGCGAACGTGGCTTGTGCGGCGGGGTTGGCAGCAAGAGCAGCCGCGAGATCGTCGGGGATGGTCAGAGCTTCCACGGCATCAAGTGATGTCCACGAGCCATCGGCCTTGGCGGCTTCGATTTTTGCAATACCTGCGTGCGTGAGGAGATTCTCGCGCTCTAGTTCTTCGATGTAGCCTTTGTTGATCTTTGACCAGACACTCTTGGGCTTGCGCGGCGTGATGAGCTGAAGGTAGCGGGCCTCGTCGAGCTTGCTCACCCGGCTATCAATCCAGCCAAAGCACAGGCACTCTTTCACCATATCGGGGTAGGCGATGCTGGGCATGCCACTGCCTTTTTTGTAGTAGACCAGCCAGACACCTTTTGCCGTGACATGGTGTGCTTCTAGCCACGCTCGCCACGCCGTGCGATCCGGCGGGTAGACGGCCTCGTGGGGACCGGGGCCGATATTGGGAACCACTATCCAGGTGCTCATAAGATGCATTTTACCGGTAGAATCTGCCTATGAAAGTCAGCGCAGTGGTTACAACGAAGCCTTGGACGGTGGAGCTTCGTGAGCTCACGGTCGCCGAACCCGGCCCAGACGAAGTCGTGGTGCGGGTGACACACTCGTGGATTAGTCCCGGCACGGAGGGCTCGTTTATCCGAGGAGAGCGCCTCGCCGGGGACACGCCGCTCGCGCCTACGGATCCGTCGCCGTTTCCGCTGGTGACGGGCTACCAGAAAGTAGGGGTGGTGACGTGGGTCGGACAGAACGTCAAGAACTTCGCTATCGGGGAGCGGGTCTTTGCGACGGTCTCACGCACGGACGGGCTGTTTTTTGCGACGGGAGGCCATGTCTCGCCCGCTATCACATCCACGCATCAGCTCTGGAAAATCCCCGAAGGCACGCTGCCTATCGAGGCGTTCTCCGGGCTGGTGCTCACACAAGTCGGCTATAACTGCGGCATCCGTCCCGCGCTTAGCCCCGGCGACGGTGCCATCGTGATCGGCGATGGACTGGTCGGACAGTGGGCCGCGCAGACCCTGGCAGAGCGCGGCGCGAGTGTCACGCTACTTGGGCACCACGACGAGCGCCTCGCAAAATTCACACGTGGCACCGTTACCACCGAGCCCGAGAGCATTGCGAAAGGCCAGAGCGTTCTCGTGGACACGGTCGGGGATCTGGGGACCGTCTACGCGCTCCTCCCCAGGCTCCGCCGCGACTCCCACTTTGTCTCGGCGGGCTTCTATGGCCACGAGGGCAAGATCGACTTGCAGCGCCTACGCAACCAAGAAATCACCGTCCACACCCCCGCGGGCTGGACGACCCCGCGCATGGATGTGACTCTCGACTGGGTGGCTCAAGGCAAGCTCACCACCCTACCGCTCATCACGCACCGTTTTCCCGTTGCAGACGCCACCGAGGCGTTTGACCTCTTTCTGCACCGACGCGCACCGTCGCTCGGCATTCTTCTGGAGTGGCCTCAATGAAAGTTCTACAAGTCACCGCCCCCGGCTCTGAGAGCGTGCTGCTCGATATGCCGATCCCCGATCCTGGCCCTGGCGAGGCTCGTGTCCGCATCCTCGGAGTCGCGACGTGCCCGCAGTGGGACCTGCACCTGCGGCACAACGAGCCCATGTTCGTTGGCCACCAGTTCCACTACCCGTACACCCCCGGCCAGCCCGGCCACGAGGCCACGGGAGTGATAGATGCGCTTGGTGAGGGAGTCTCCGCACTCGCCCTTGGGGATTGTGTGAGTGTCTGGCGCGACCCAGGGCACAGGGTGCAGGTCATAAAAGTGGTGAGGTAGCAGGCTCAAAAGCACGACGACTCCAAAAGGCGAAAAACGCATCCAGTTCGTTGCTAAAAAAGAAACCACGCAGACGGGCAATCACCTCGCCACCGACCCCACTCCAACGCATGCCAGAACCCTTCAAACGTTGGC
>NZ_JANNYP010000387.1:0-3534 GCF_031410135.1 Armatimonas sp.
TTGCCCGAGTCGTCGAGAAAAAACGGGCCGTTGCAAAGGTCGGGCGGGTGGCAGTAGTTGCCAGCACAAAGGTCATCAGCTCCGCCCCGATTCCCTCGCCACGCCACGCGGCAACTACTGCCACCCGCCCGACCTTTGCAACGGCCCGTTTTTTCTCGACGACTCGGGCAACGGCAACGGGGTGCTCGCCCTCACAAGCGAGAAAATGTAGCGCGGAGGCATCATCGGCGTCCCGCTCGATCTCCTCGGGAACCTGCTGCTCCTCAATGAAAACTTGGCGTCGTAGCTCCAGGCAAGCCGCTCGATCTTCATCGTTGGCGACAAGGCGACAAACTAGGCTCATTCGGGCCGGGCACGCTCGCCCCGTAGAATGAGCTTCTCGGCGTTGCGGCTGATGAGCTTAGTGCCGATGAACTCTTTGTTCGCCAGTGGATTGACAAGAACGGTGGTTAAGCCGACCCGGTTTCCAGCGACCATGTCGGTGAAGAGCTGATCGCCCACCATCAGGGCTTCGTTGGGCAGAACCGCCATTAGCTCCAGGGCCTTAAGCACCCCCGTCCGCCCTGGCTTTCCCGCATTTCCTGGCACATGGTGGACTTCGAGCTTTTCCGCGATTCGCGCTAGGCGCACCGGACGGCGCGTGTTGGAGCAGAGGCAGACACCGATTTTCGCCGATTTCACTGCCTCTAGCCACGCTAAAATATCGCCGGGAATTTCGTCGCCGTGCCAGGCAGCAAGCGTGTTGTCCAAGTCGGAGACGATGCCTCGGATGCCGCGCTCTGCCAGCCAAGCGAGCTCTAGCTCACTCACCCGACGTACCATGCGATCTGTCTTGAGCAGGCTCATGGACGAGCGCTCTTACGAACACGGGCAATGTTGGCCCGGTGCTCCTCAAACGTCTTGGCGAAGATGTGGCCTCTCCCCTCTCCCTGGACATAGAAGAGATAGTTGCTCTTCTCGGGTGCCAGCGCCGCCTGAATCGAAGCCAGACCGGGACTGCAGATCGGCCCCGGTGGGAGCCCCGCGTGGAGGTAGGTATTATAGAGCGACGGCGTTTTTAAGTCAGAAAAGAGCAAGCGGGCTTTGTGCTGCGGCAGAATATACTGCACTGTGGCATCTATCTGGAGCCGCATGTTTTTCTGGATGCGGTTGTAGATTACCCCGGCAATCTTAGGGCGGTCTTCGTCGGTCTCCGCCTCACGCTCAATCAGCGATGCCACGATCAGCGCTTCGGGTGTGAGCGAGAGCCCTTTAGTCTGCTTCTGAAAGTGCTGCTGAAGCTGCTGGACGATCTCTTTGGCCGTGACGGTTTTCGAGAACGCGTAGGTATCAGGGAAAAGCTGGCCCTCTAGCCCCTGAGTGAGCTGAAGAAACTCGGTGTCGTCTGCCAGCACGCCTTTCTCGATAAGCTTCGCCGCCATCTTCTTGATCGTAAAGCCTTCTGGGAAGGTCACTTTAGTTGAAGAGACATCGCCATGAGCAAGTTTCTGGTAGATCGCCTCCGGAGAGTCCGACGGCGAGAAGGCATAGAGCCCGGGGAGAATTGTCCCGGTTGCCACACGCTTAAAGTAGCTTGCGGAGCGAATGACATGCTTCTCTTCGAGGAGCTGGCCCACACGGGTAATGCTCGCGCCCTCAGGAATACTTACCTCAAGGGGAGCCGCGCCAGGCTCCGCAACCGGGCGACCATCGCCGCCACAGCCACTTAATACAATAAAGGCCGCAATGGCCCAGATACGTCTCTTCACTGGCTCTTTAAATAGCTTTCTAAAATTCGTACGGCGGCGGCCTGATCAATCACGGCATCGCGGCGCTTTCGTGAGACACCGGCAGCAATCAGATCCGCCTGGGCTTCTTGCGACGAGAGAAACTCATCTTGGAGGATTATCGGCAGCTTGGTTGCGTCAGCGAGAGCAACGGAGAATTTTTCGCAGTGGAGCGCCCAGTCGTTCTTGGTTCCCTGGAAGCTCAGGGGCAAACCAATGATGATTGCCTCGACGCTTTCGCGCTCTGCCCAGGACAAAATCGCCGCAATATCTTCGGCTCGTGAGCGTGCCCGTGCCAGGGTGGCACGAGGATACGCCCCAAAGCCCAGCTCATCGGTTACAGCAATCCCGATACGCTTCGTTCCTAGATCCACCCCTAGTAGTCTCACTGGTGTTAGTTCTATCACAAGGCAGGAACCTCAGACCAGATTTATGCATTAGGGTAAGTAAGAAAATCAGAAAATGCACAACAGCAAACACTTGGTTGACAAACAAAAATAGAACGGATATACTGGAAAAAGCGAACGAAAATTTGCTAAATTTGGTTTTCCGTTTTGTCGTGTAGCAGCGGAGTGTTTAGCCAGAAGGTGAGTGCAATTATGGTGTGGCGAAGTCAAAATAAGGGTCACTTCTGGAGTGATGAAGAGAAATATTTCTATCTCAATGCGAGACGGAGAGTACGTGCCAATCAGCGCCAACGGACACGACGGCTCTACCGTCGGCTTGTCTGGATAGCTCTCGCGATCGCTGGTGTCGCCTTAGCAGCGCGGGTAGCACGCTCAGCCTCCCCTCAAGGAGTGCGGGAGACAGCAACGATTCGGTTGCCGGAGCTCACACAAACGCAGGTCGTGACGGTCACCCCGGGAGACTCCCTCTGGAGTATCGCCCGACGGTATAGCCCTAAAGGCACCTCGACGATGGACAATATCGCCGTTATTTCTGCCTTAAACGGGAACCCTAACGGTCAGCTCGAACCCGGTCAGCGCTTGGTTGTCCCTGCTACGCCCTAAAATCGGTAGAGGGTCATGCGGTACAATAGCCGCGTTATGGCGAAAACCCCCTCTCCCTCCTCCCGACGAGCCGCACGTGAAACGGCCTTGCGCATCCTCTACATGATGGAGGTCGGCAAGACTCCACGTGATATCGCCCAACAGGAAACGGTCGAGGCAAACAAGCTTGATGAAGAAGCGGCGGAGTTTAGCTGTCTGCTTGTGGACGGGACACTCTCCCACCAAGACGATGCCGATGTTGCCATTGCGCAACACGCAACCCACTACCCCCTCGACCGACAAACAATCGTCGACCGAAATATCCTACGAATCGCGGCTACCGAAATTCTCTTTGATCTCTCAGGAGCACCGTATGGTGTCGTAGCCAATGAAGCCGTTGAGCTCGCCAAAAAATACTCCACCCCCGAAGCCGCAAAGTTCATCAATGGTGTCATTGGAGGACTCATCCGTGCACAAGAGAGCACAAGAGACAGTGAAATTTCTGCCACTCAGGGAGAATAAAGGTTTAGCCACCTCCCTCCTCGTGGAACAATCTCGTCATGTCTAATAGGAAACTCTCTCGACGTAGCATGCTGACTCTCCTCGTCAGCGTCGGTGGGCTTGCTGCACTCGCACAGCCCGCACTGAAGAACCAAGCGATTTTCACGCAGAAAGAGCTCAGACTCTCCGCTCCCCTCAAGCTTCAGCTCACACAGCTACGCGCAGATATTGCCAAAAATAAGTACTCATTCACCGTCGGGGCCACCGATGTCCTAGAC
>NZ_JANNYP010000388.1:0-10425 GCF_031410135.1 Armatimonas sp.
GTGCGTACTAATACGCACCTGTTGGGCGTGGCCGCAGGCTCCTCAGCGCGTCGAACAGGTGCGTATTAGTACGCACTGCGCTGAGTCGCATCGGCGACCGGTGATGTAAAGCGAGCTTTACGGCCACCACGACGAAACATCGTGGCTCAAACCCGAAGGTTTGAAAGGCTAACGATTGTAACTCCGCCCTCCACTCCAAACACTACAAAGAGTATGCACGACCCGGAACCGTAAAGTCAATAAAAATCTTCTTGTTTTCCTGTCCGAAAACGGCGAGTGCCTTACGCGAGAACACGGCATACTACAGACTATGGAACCTCTAGATGCGAACGCGTGCTACCAGGCGCTCTGCACCCACGATGCCCGCTTCGATGGGGTGTTCTTTGTGGGCGTGCGCTCAACAGGAATCTACTGCCGTCCCGTCTGCCCGGCAAAGACCCCCAAGGAAGAGAACTGCACGTTCTACCCCCATGCCGCCAGCGCGGAGCAAGCTGGATTTCGCCCCTGCCTGCGTTGCCGCCCCGAGCTGGCTCCCGGAAATACAATCGCCTCCGTGGATGCTTTTGCAGAGCTAGCGAGGCGAGCGGCGAGCCGGATCGAGGATGGCGCTCTCTCCGAAAAATCCATGACGGAGCTAGCCGAGGAACTAGGGGTAAGTGAGCGGCACCTGCGGCGTGTGGTCGTGAGTGCCTTTGGAGTCTCCCCCATCGCGCTGGCCCAAACTCAGCACTTGCTACTTGCCAAGCGCCTCCTCACTGACACCCACTTGCCCATCACCCAGATCGCCTTTGCCAGCGGCTTTGCGAGCGTCCGGCGCTTCAACCATGTCTTTCAGGAGCGCTACCGGCTGACGCCCACGGATCTTCGTCGCAACACGAACCGGACGGAGGTGGAGACACTCACGGTGAGCTTGGGTTTCCACCAGCCGTTTGCCTGGAGTGAGCTTCTCGCGTTTCTTTCGCACCGCACTCTGGTTGGTGTGGAGGCAGTTCTCGACCAGACCTACTGCCGCACGGTGCAGATCGGCGAACATACCGGTTGGCTAAAAGTCGCGGCAACGGAGCAGACGCTTCAGGTTACCCTCTCGCACTCGCTCGCCCTAGCGCTTCCCCAAACCTTGGCCCGCGTCAAACGCCTCTTTGATCTCACAGCCGATCCCCTCCCCATCGCGACACACCTTGGAGCGCTTGCCGAAAACTGCCCCGGACTGCGTGTTCCCGGTGCATTTCATGGCTTTGAGACAGCCGTACGTGCGATTCTGGGACAGCAGGTCAGTGTAAAAGCCGCCACGACCCTAGCCAGCCGCTTTGTGGCCGCGCTAGGAGAGCCTATTGCCACCCCTTTTACAGCGCTCACACACCTCAGCCCCACGGCGGAGCGGGTCGCACAAACCTCCAAGCATGAGCTGATCGCCCTCGGCATTCTAGAGTCACGCGCCACGGCCATTCTCACACTGGCTCAGGCCGTCTCTGAGGGCCGCTTGAACCTAGAGCCCGGCGGCAATATCCCCGAGAAGCTTGCGCAGCTCCAAGCACTTCCGGGGATCGGTGAGTGGACGGCGCAGTACATTGCCATGCGTGCCCTCGCCTGGCCCGACGCGTTTCCCCACACCGACCTAGGAGTCAAGAAAGCCCTCGGACTGACGACGCCTAAGGCCATCCTCACCCACGCCGAGCGCTGGCAGCCTTGGCGTGCCTACGCCGTGATGCACCTCTGGCGCTCGCTCGAAACCAACGACACGGAGAAACCTCTATGACAACCTATTTCACGCAGCAGGAAACCCCACTCTGCACACTTCGGCTTACCTCCGATGGCGAGGCGCTCACGGGCATCTACCTGCTCCCCGACCACCGCCATGCGCCAGAAATGACGACCGACTGGGAAGAATCGCCCACGCTCCCCATCTTCCAGAAAGCCGCCACCCAGCTTGCCGAGTACTTTGCCGGTCAGCGCACCACGTTCTCCCTGCCCCTCGCCCCCACCGGTACTGCGTTTCAAAAACGCGTCTGGGCGGAGCTGATAAAAATTCCCTACGGCCAGACGATCTCCTACGGCGAGCTGGCACGGCGCATCGGCAACCCAAGCGCCTCCCGCGCCGTGGGGCTGGCCAATGGGAAAAACCCCCTCTCGATTATCGTCCCCTGCCACCGCGTTATCGGAGCCAGCGGAAAGCTCACGGGCTACGGCGGCGGGCTGGCAAGAAAAGAAGCATTACTCTCGCTAGAGGCACCGCCGGTTGGAGCGGCGGTGCTGGAGAGCTAAAGCTACGAAGGCCGTTTCGGCCATACTGCGTTTGTTTGGTATGGGCGGCACGCCCTTTGTAGCCAAAGGCTCTCCAGTCTCCCCGTTCCAATCGGGGGGATTCCGACGGCGGTACGGTAAAATGGCCGGTATGCCTACCGGCTCCCTGACTGTAATCTGCGGCTCGATGTTCTCCGGCAAGACCGAAGAGCTGATCCGCCTCGTCCGTCGTGCGCTCTACGCCAAGCGCACCGTCCAGGTCTTCAAGCCCGCCCTCGACACCCGCGACCCAGCCACCGTGATCCGCTCCCACAACGGTGCTCTTCACGAGGCCCATGCCATCGAAAATAGCGCCGCACTCTATCTTTCCGTCGCCCCTGAGACCCAGGTTGTTGCGATTGAAGAAGCGCAGTTCTTCGATGAGGGCATCTTCACCGTCTGCCAAGCCCTCGCCGACGAGGGAAAAAACGTGATTGTCTCCGGACTGGACATGGACTTTCGCGGGGAGCCGTTTGGTGCCATGCCCCAGCTAATCGCCGTCGCAGATGACGTGGTCAAGCTACGAGCCATCTGCGCCGTCTGTGGGAGCGATGCGGCTCGCTCTCAGCGGCTCCTCAACGGCATGCCTGCCCCCGCCAGCGCCCCTATCGTCCTCATCGGAGCCACAGAGCACTACGAAGCCCGTTGCCGCCAGTGCCATAGCGTCCCGGAAAACACCCTCTAAAATTTAGACATAGAAACAATTTTTGTCGGAACAAGGAATCTATCCGTACAATCTGTAAGTATATAAGTCATCTCGACGAAGCATTATCATCGTCTAGCAAGGGCAGAACAGAACTCAACATGATCCCTTACCGCGCCAAAACACCTCTCGAAAATTTCCCTATCGCATCCATCGCACTCATCGTTGTCAGTGGCGTGTGTTTTTTGCTCACTTCCTCCCTCTCTCCATTCGGTTTGGCAAGTGCCCCGTTTCAAAATGCAAGCCTTGCACAGCTCTTAGTTAATGGCCTGCTCCTCTGGGTTTTCGGAGGTGCCGTAGAAAACCGACTCGGACCTGTGAAGCTCTTGCTGATTTTTTTACTGGCAGGCTTTATCGGGGGAGTCAGTAGCCATGGTCTGGCAGTTGGGCTCGGGATTGCTCCCAAGGCACTGGGGGAAATCGGCGGCGTGTTTGGCTGTATCGGGGCCTTTATCTACCTCTTTCCTTTTGCGCGCATCAAGATTTTTCCCAGTCTTGGCCTCCTGCGAGCTGCAACCGGGGACTCCGAATCCGCAGGGGACTGGCAGGGGATTTGGGTGGCACTCTACTACCTGCTGATAACCCTAATCCTCTCTGGGATCACCCTCAAGCAAGGAATCCAGGGAGCGCTGGTGCCCTTGGGCGGGCTTGCCGGAGCAGTTCTGGGAGCCCTGGTGCCACTGGTTCTCCGTGAAGAGCGCGACAGTGAGGAAGCCTCCGAGGCAGAGTCTATCCGCTCGGAGGTTCGCGGCGACTACTCGATACTCTCCACCCATGAGCTGGAGGCCCTCGTCGAGCGCGATCCCAACAACCCAGAGCTGGTGCTTACCTACTGCCGTAAAGCGATGAGTTCCGCCATCAGTAGCTCGGAAAGTAGCGCTCAGAGTGTCAACTACTCCAACATTCGTGAGATATTCGTGAAGCGTGCTCAGGTTCTCATTGGCAGTGACGAGCCCGATGCCGTCGCCCGGATGGCACTGAATCTGGCAAGCGAGCCGGGAGCGATTCCTGCGGCAGTTCTGCTGCGTCTGGCCAGTCGCCTAGAGAGCCTGGGAGACTACGCGCTTGCCGAGCAGCTCTACCAGCGTGTCTTCCTCTACGACCCACGTGGCCGTGATGGCGAGCTCGCCTTGATGCGAAAAGCAAGGCTACAGGAGCAGGGATCTGCGGATAAGTCGGCAGCGGTGGCTCTCTATATCGAGCTGATCCAGCGTTTCCCCAACGGCCTCCAAACCACCTATGCCCACGATGCCCTGCGCCGCCTTGGAGTCGCCGCTCCTGTCGTCACGGCTCAAAGCGCTCCAACAGCCGCCCCCGTCCCCACCACAACGGACGGCATCCCGGCCAGTGCCGCCGCACACGGTCTCCGCTCCCTCGGGGGCTAGCCGGTCTCCCAGGGAGATGTCACACACTCCTAATTGCTACGCGATGGCCAGTCTGCCCCTCAGTGCCCGAGAGTAGTTCAGAGAAAGCGTTGCTCACCTTGAGCTACTTGGGCATCGGTGAGGCGCACCAGTACTTTGCGGACATTGACCTGCACATGATAGGTCAATGCCTCTTGCTCGTTGTAGTGTTCTTCCAGCGTGGCCACATCAGAGAATTTCTTGGTGCCTTCCCCAGCAGCATCCAGCCGTGCACGTTCTTTCTGAATCCGCTGCCACAGTTCTTGTGTACTTATTCCTGGGAGAGCAACGACTTCACGGGGAGCTGGTGGATCCATGTACATTCCTGTGTTACTGACGGAGACTACTTTTCCAGATGGGCAAGCGGTAAAAAACCAGTTAGCTAGAACTTCTTTCTCACCGATCATCGGAGCTGGCTGACGGTTGACTGTCCATGGCAGAGACGCAACAAAGTTCCCACTTGAATGAAGAAAATAGGCAGCTCCATTATCTACTTGCAACGGGAAAAGATGCTTGAAGAGCCTGTGGTAGGCTACCAAGGTAAACCCCAATGCTTCCAGCTCGGCGATTTTTGGCCCAAAAGTCTGAACAGCACGATTTGAGAGCATGTCCTGTGCCACAACAAGATCCTGCCAATGCATCGGGAGGTAGTTTCCCTCAGGTGGCACCTTGATTGTGTAGCGCAAAAAAGAAAACATGACCGCGCCAAGGGTTCCTCCTAGCGCAAACCGGCGTAATTCGGAAAAGGAAAGCTTGCGCAAATCACTCTGGTAGTAGCCAGGGGTGACGGGTTCAATAGTTGTCGCCATACTGGCTACACTTTACAAACTTTTTAGAAACGCGACAAGGTCTTTTAGCTCTTGCGGCGTGCAGTCGGGCTGGCCAGTGAGTTGGCTGGGGCGGTGGTGCTTGGTCAGAACGTCTTCCAGCGTACGAGCCCGCCCGTCGTGAAGATACGGAGCACGACTGTAGACATTGCGCAGAGTCGGCGGGTTGTAGCCCTCGTAGGCGTCACCCGTCTCCTCAAGTCCCGCTTTTGTGACGGTTGGCGTGGCGTAGTTCGTGCCACCATGGCAACTTACACACCCCTTCGTGACAAAGACTTTCAGTCCGGCAGCGTTTGTCGGAAACGGCGATTTTTTCCAGTCGAGTGACTTTAAGTAGGCTTCGACCGCCTCAATCTCAGAGGTCGTGGGCTCCTCACCCTGCATGCTCTTGGTGAACGACTCGACAACCCCCTGCCGCAGGGTCTTCTGCCAGCCGTGCCAGGTGTAGGGCGAGGTCTGGACGACACCACGCAGGCTTAGGGTCTTCTTGGGCTTGCCGTAGCTCCCATCATTGAAGGTATCAAAGTTGCCGCCGTTGGTGTGGCCCTCGGTGTGGCACGAGGCACAAGAGTACCACGAGTGAAACGAACGCTTGGCATCATGAAAGAGCTGCTCGCCCTGACGAACTTGTGACGGCGCTTTCGGGCCACCTAGCGTGATGGTTTTGGTGACCTTCCCCAAGGCAACATCCACCACCTGAACCGCATTGAGAAAGTCGTTGGCGACAATGAGCTGCTTGCCGTCTGCCGAGAACTGTGCTCCCAGCGGTCTGCCGCCGAGCTTGATGCGCCGAATTCGCTGCACCGACTCGGGCTCTAGATAGTCCTCGGGGCCACCAAAGGCCACAAAAGGAAGTCCCTCGATCTTGGAGAAGAGCACTAGCTCGTGCGTCCCGCCTGCCGTCAATGCAACTGTCTGGCCATCGGGTGAGATCGTGCAGCCATCCACATCCCCCAGCGCATCACCCTGCGTGTCAAGCGCAATCGCCTCACGCGGCCCGTCTTCGGTGAGCGGAACACGGGCCAAGCGATTGCCGACTACCCAGCCCCGGTCTATATTGTCTTTGGTTGCGGGAAAGCGCCGCTCGTTGATAAAAGGGACGAAGGCTTGTTTACCATCGGCCGAGATCCCAATATGGCGCACATTGCGACCATTTAGCGGCACGGTGTAGAGCTCTTCGCCACTAGGGAGTGCATAGACCGAGAGCGTTCGGGCGCGTGTGCAACCCACGGTGAGGCGCTTCCCATCGGGCGTGAGCGCCACATGCCAGGGCTCCAGCCCGGTCGGCAAGCGCTTGAGAATTTTACGAGTCGCAAGATCTACCACCGCGACAGCATCTTCTCCCGCCAGCGCGACATAGGCGGTCTTGCCATCACGGCTGAGCGCAACCCCACGCGGCTCATCTCCCACAGCAATGGTCGCGGCAACCGTGAGCTTATCGCCCGAAATAGTGAGAACACTCAGCGAATCGGAGCCGTAGTTGGTCACCACGGCAATATTGGCGCTCGCCGCAACGCAGAACGGCTCATCACCTACAAAGGCATGCGCCAGCACCATCCCCGACGCAAGATTGAGTAGCGCCACGGAGTCCGTACCGCGCTCGGTCACCAGCGCAAGACTGCCGCCTGCCAGCAGGACAACTTCATGTGGCGCAGGATCACGCACCGTCTCCACCTTTTGCGACACCTCCGGCTGCTTCAGCGCAAACCCTGTCAGCCCCAGCAAGGGAAGAACCAGCAGAAACCCATTTCGTTTAAGTCGCACTTAGACCTTCCTCATCGCGAAGTCGAATCAACGCTTCAATTTCCAGTAAGTGAAGCTTATCTTTGGTTCGTCCCGCCGCCCGCTTCATCGCCGCTAAGTCTTCCAGCGAGGCCACTCGCACCTTGAATCCACCCATATCCAGCTCCAGTGAACGCTCCCAGAGTCCTTCAAAAGAATCAATACCGGCAGGGAGAGGAAGAATATCAATGTCTCCCAAATCCGTCTTCAGGTTCAGAAATCGAAGCTTTCCAATCTCAAGATGACGAGGTGAAATCTGGAAGTTCTGGCTTGGAGGAATTCCCAGTGGCCGCGCATGGAGAGTTTTCAAATACACGATCAGAGCCTCTCGGTTCGCCAGATCAGGAACCGGTGAGATATCTATGTCGTAGGTGAAATGATCGCCACCGAGCAAGCTTAGAGCCAAACCACCAACAACCACAAACTTGATTTCGAACGCGACCAAATCCTGAAGCACTTGTGAGAACTCAGGTGGAATCTGCTCAATCATGACTTTTGTCGCGAGTTAAGCGGTCGGATTTTCACAACCATCGCGACAGCTCGTTGGAGTTTTTCTACTCGCTCTCTTGGTGTTAATTTTAAGTTCTCACGAAGATGCGATAGATCAATGCCGTTTTCGTCATGATAGGGATTCGCTTCACACCAGGCAACAAACTCCTCAAAGCTCATCTCTGGTACTGCTGGCTCTATGACCTCGGCTGACTTCATCGCTGCTAGCCTCTCCCCAGAAGCTTGAGGATATCGTTGAAGGTGATACTGACAAAGAGCACGAGAACTAATGCCCAGCCGGTCAGCGCCACACCCATCTGCAGCTCCTTGCTGAGCTGTTTGCGCCGAATCGCCTCAATAATTAACAGGACGATCTGCCCGCCATCAAAGACAGGGATCGGGATAAACAGATTGGCGGCATAGAGCGAGAGGGAGAGCTGCCCCATGAGCCCCAACAAGCCTGGTAGGCGATCCTCCCAGTCCCACTTCACGACATCTGAAACGGCTCCTGCAATGGCAATCGGGCCACCGACATTTTTCTTCAGCTCGCGCGGCTTACCCACCAGTTTCTTCAGCTCGGAGAGAAAGGTGCCCGTCATTCGGTTGGCTTCTCCGAGAACCTCGCCAAGCTGTGCGGGGCGTGTGCGCGGCCTGAGACTCACCCCGATTTTGTAGGTTTTCTCCTTGCCTTCCACTTGCTCACGCGGCTGAACGACCAGCGTGAGGGGTTTATCGTCACGGAGAACCTCAATATCAAGGGATTTACCTTCCGAGGCCTGTACCTGCTTCACCAGCCCGTTAAAGTCATTGACAGGCTTACCCGCGATATTGATGAGCAAGTCATCAGAGCGTAGTCCTGCCATCGCGGCAGCCCCGCCATCGACAACTCTGAGCTTTTGGGGGCCAGGTAGCTCGACCCCTTGCACACCTACCAGAACCACAAAGGCAAGCCAGCCCAATAGAAAGGAAGCAACCGGTCCCGCTAGGATCACCAGAAAGCGCTGCCAGATCGGTTTCGCGTTGAAGAACGCCATCTGCTTCTCGCGGGTCTCGTCGTCGGCATCTGCCTCGGCAAAGCCTACAAAGCCCCCTAGCAAAACAGCACGAATCGTGTACTCGGTCTCACCGTCGTACCAATAGCGCCACTTTTTCCCAAACGGCAGCCCAAAGGCAAACTCATAGACCTTGAACTTGAAGAGCTTGGCGGCTAAAAAATGGCCCAGCTCATGGACAAAGATCAAGATACCAAACAGTACCGCCCATGTTAGCAGGGTCTCCAGGTTATGCAGCAAGGTTCTCTCCTAAAAGTGCTCTCTCACGAAGCGGCGCGCCGACGCATCAGCGGAGGTGATTTTCTCCAGTGTATCCGCTTCCGTAGCGGAAATGCTACCCAGTGCATCGGCAACCACGGTGGCGAGCTGGCCAAAGCGCAGCTTGCCCTCTAGAAACGCCCCGACAGCAGCTTCGTTGGCGGCATTGAGAATTGCCGGAGCCGTGCCACCCGCCCGAAAGGCCTGTCGCGCCAGCGTGATGGCGGGAAAGCGCTCGTGGTCGGGTGCCTCGAAAGTCAAGTCGCGCATCTGGGTGGGCGAGAGGCGCGGGATTCCAGTGTCCACTTTCTCAGGGTGCAAGAGGGCGATCTGAATCGGCAGACGCATGTCCGGCAGGCCGAGCTGGGCTAAAAGTGCACCGTCGCGCAGCTCCACAAACGAGTGGATAATGGACTGCGGGTGCACAACGACCTCGACTTTTTCCTCACCAACGCCATAAAGCCAGCACGCCTCGATAATCTCCAGCCCCTTGTTCATCAGGGTCGCGGAGTCAATCGTGATCTTGCCACCCATGCGCCAGGTTGGATGGTTCAGCGCCTCTTCCACGGTGGCGTTGGCGATACGCTCTTTGTCCCACGTGCGAAACGGCCCACCCGACGCCGTGATATGCAGCTTGTCAATCTGGGAGTAGTCGTAGCCCGCCAGGCACTGAAAGAGCGCGGAGTGCTCGGAGTCAATCGGCAGGAGCACCGCGCCACCCTCGTGTGCCGCTTGCGTCACCAGCTCCCCGGCGGCCACGAGTACCTCTTTGGTCGCGATACAGACCCGTTTTCCTGCCTTGCACGCCGCCAGCGTCGCCGCCAGCCCTGCCGCGCCCGCCACCGCCATGACCACGGTATCTGCTTCATCGAGCACGGCCAGCCGCGTCATCGCCTCGCTGCCCTCGCGCTCCACCGATACCACACGCTCGCTTGGCAAGCCCCAGCGCCGCGCCTGCTCTTTCAAAAGCTCCGAGTCGCGCCAGGCCACAAGGCCCACCACGCTCGCCCGCTCCGGCCCTAGGCGCTCGATAATATCCAGCGTCTGCGTCCCAATCGAGCCCGTCGAGCCCAGCACCACAATCTTTCGCACAGCCATGAACGCGATTCTACCCGATGGGAGCCCTCTCCCCGGCTTCAGGCCATCTCCCCAGGATGCTCGTGCCTCGCTCCGTCCCCTCTTCCCCTCATGTTCGCAAGCTCACGGGAAGAGGGGCTACTAACATGTTAGGGATCTTCAATAATTAAAGAGTTCCATGGTTCATTGCACTTGGCCATATTGTGACAAACCACTTTTCCAAACCCGCGAGACGGCATACCCGAGTTTCAACAAGAGACATCGCTTTCTGGCTTAAACGAACACCTGTCTGATAGGTGTGGGCAACCAAGTGCACCAAAGGAGGCTTGCCGCGCCAAGTCATCGAAGCAGCAAAGCGCATGAGTGTGTCAACACTCTCTAGTAAACTACCATTCCAATGCTGCTCCAAAACACCCCAACAGCGCTCGATGGGATTGTACTTGCTATGATAGGGTGGGTTATAGGCCAATCGCACGCTGATGCGCTAGTGCCGCACAAACGCGACGATCCGCTGCATAAACTGGGTTCGCCGACTATGATTTTCCGGTCCATTA
>NZ_JANNYP010000389.1:0-3405 GCF_031410135.1 Armatimonas sp.
ACTCGGTACCGTGGATACGGTACGGAAAGTGAGAAAAGGAAAACGACGATGGCATCAGGATTTGGACTGTCCAATAAGGGCAAGCACAACAGTGCGGGTGAAGAAGTTCAGGATATTGACTGGGACAATCTTCCTGTACAACAAAAAAACGGCTGGGGCATGCAGCCCAGCAAAGCACCTACTCCTCCACGCGCCACGGAGGAGGAGTGGCTGGACTCACAGCTTGTCAGTGATGAGGGAAGCCAGCTTCCTACCAATGATGGTCAGAGCCGTAGCGCCCGAGCAAGCGACTTTGACGAAGACCAAGACGCAGGGAGCGAGGTAGGCGGAGCGCAGATGAAGACTAACAAGAAGAAAGTGGATGATCCGACCGGCGGCGTGAAGGTCAAGAAAGCCCCCCTCCCCCGCTAATTATTTCTTAGCGTGGACGGTGAAACGTCCCGCTTTGGGGCACTTCGTGCCGCGCCTTCGGCGGAATTTTCCCCCACCCCCCCATTTTACCGACGAGGAACGAGGAGGAGGCCAAAGGCCCCATAGCCCGATGATTTCCATCGAGGCGATTTCCGACCGATAAATTTTTCGCACCGAGCAGATCTAGGGAACCTTCCATAGATATCTGACGTATAGTAATCATCATACGCTGGCCTATATGGCTACTGTCCCATATGGACGAGAGGCGCATCGGGCTACCAAGCTCGTCGTAAAAGCCCTGGCAGGGAGTCCCGCCGGGGCTTTTGTGTCTCTGCCCACGCTCCGATAGTATCCGATATGATAAGAGCAACCATGATTGAAATCGGTATTGACTCGTTTGTGGGCACGTCTTTAGATGCCACAGGGCTTCCCGTCGGGGAGGAGCAGCGCATGCAGCAGCTCTTAGAGGCCGCTGCGCTCGCAGACAGTGTCGGACTAGATGTCTTTGGCATTGGGGAGCACCATCGCCCGGACTACATCGCCTCAAGCCCCGCTGTCGTGCTGGCCGCCATCGCCGCGCAGACAAAGAACATTCGCCTCACCAGCGCGGTGACGGTTCTCAGCTCAGATGATCCGGTGCGGGTTTTCCAGCAGTTTGCGACCCTGGATCTGATCTCGCAGGGCAGAGCGGAGATTATCGTGGGACGCGGCTCGTTTATTGAGTCCTATCCCCTCTTTGGGTTTGACCTACAGCACTACGACGCGCTCTTCACCGAGAAGCTAGGGCTGTTGCTCCAGCTCCGCGACGAGATCTATGTCCACTGGAGCGGCAAGTACCGTGCACCGCTCACCGGGCAAGGCGTCTTTCCGCGCCCCGTGCAGAAGAAGCTCCCGATTCGCCTTGGGGTAGGCGGCACTCCCGCATCGTTCGTGCGAGCGGGTCAGCTTGGCCTGCCTCTCGTCGTCGCCATCATCGGTGGCCCTTTCGCTCCGTTTCGGCCCTACGTGGATCTCTACCGCGAGGCATGGCGCAACGCGGGGCACCCGGAAGACGAGATCTCGGTGGGCATCCACACCATTGGCTACGTCGGCGAGACGACCGAGGAAGCCGCCGAAACCCTCTACCCTGGCTACGAGGTTGTCTTTAGCAGAATTGGCAGCGAGCGAGGCTGGCCCGGCTCTCCACGGCGTCAATTCGACAGCTCACGCGGCCCAGATGGTGCCCTGATGGTGGGTTCACCGGAGGACATTGCCACCAAAATTCTCCAGGTCAACAAAGATCTGGGCGGTATTGACCGTGTGACAATCCAAATAGACGGCGCAATGGTGGGCCACGAAAACTTGCTTGCGGCAATCAACCGGCTCGGAGGGGGAGTCAGGCCGTATCTTGCCCTCCAGGAACCTTCTACTTAAAGCTGGGTAGGACGATGCCACGCAAAATTACTTTCTGAGCGGCAAGAAAGACGATGAGAATCGGGAGTGCTGCCAGTGTCAGGGCAGCGAAGATGACGTACTGGGGGGCGTTGGACTGCAAGTTGTAGAGCGCCACCATGATCGTCCACATCTTCGGGTCCTGGCAAACCACCAGTGCGAAGAGAAACGCGCCGTAGGCTCCGGTGAAGGCGTTAAGTGCGATCACGGAAAAGATCGGTAGTGAGAGCGGGAGCGTGATCCGTGCAAACATCGAGAGCTCTGTTGCCCCATCTAAGATCCCCGCTTCGTAGAGTTCCTTGGGGAGTGAGTCAAAGAAGCCTTTGAGCAAGAAAATTGAGTAGCCACTTGCGAGACCTGGGAGAATCAGTGCACCGAAGGTGTTGAGGAGCCCGAGGCTCTTGAGCATGAGGAAGTTCGGGATCATGGCGACTTCGGCGGGGAAGGCCATGGTCGCCAGCAGAAACATCAGCACTTTGTAGGTGTAGGGCAGCGGGTAGCGCGAGAGCGCGTAGGCACAGAGCGGGTTGACGATCAGCGCCCCCAAAATTGAGAGCACACAAAAGACGACCGTGTTAAAGAGCGTTCGTCCCCCTTGCCCCCCAGTCATGAGCTGGCGGTAGACATGGACAAAGTTCCGGCCTGCAAAGTCGCGGCGTAGCTCGGAGCCGTGTGCCTTGACGAAGGCGAGGTCGGCGAGTGCTTGGGGCGGCTGTGCAGCGGGGTCGCCTAGCTTCTCGCGCCAGAGAGTCTCGGGCGTTACGGCCTTGAAGGCACTGATGGGCGCATCGGTCTTGATAAACTCCATCCAGTCCGTCAGCGAGATACCATCGGCAGGAGGTGCGGCGGGCAACGGGATTTGTGGGCGCTTGCGCTTGGTCAGAAACGCCTGCCACGCGGGTGCGGCGCTTGCCTCGATCTGGAGCATGCGGAGCGGGAACTTGGTGCGCATAAACGCCTCCCAGTCCGCGTAGCTCGCTCCCGCGGGGGCTTTGGGCGAGAGAGTCAGGGCGCTCCAGTCCGCAATATCGGTTTTCCAAGCAGCATTCAGGCCCTCTAGCTTCCCCTGGTACACATCCTCCTTGAGGTACTTTCGCCAGAGCGCATCCCCAAATGTCGGGATGAGGTAGTTC
This sequence comes from Armatimonas sp., assembly GCF_031410135.1. Lineage (GTDB taxonomy): Bacteria > Armatimonadota > Armatimonadia > Armatimonadales > Armatimonadaceae > Armatimonas. The sequence continues at coordinate 2,976 of NZ_JANNYP010000389.1, forward strand.
TTCGGGAGGCTCCGGCGGAACTCCTGCCAGTCCTTTACCTTGGGGCGCTCACTCTGGGGCATCCAGGCCCGAAGTGCGGGTTTCTCAATCGGGGCGGTGATGGTCTCAAACCGGACATTCTCCTCGCGCCAGATTTTATTGACGGCATCAATATCGTTGTTGTATTTTTGCCGGAGCCAGTCCCGAAAGCGCATCAGGAGCGGCGCAGGTGCGTTTTCATGCTCCCCAAAGCCCGCCCGCAAAAGACTTTCCGGGAGGCTTGCCACAAACGCATCCCACTGTTCGACTTTACTCGCCTCACCAGTCGGAAGTGGCACCTCAGCGACTTTTTTGTAGTCCGAATGGTGGGCTGCGTTCAGGTCGTCTATGTTATTGGCATAGCGATCCTCTAAGTACTTCACGTAGAGGGCGCTATCGTCATGCCAGTACG
>NZ_JANNYP010000390.1:0-5843 GCF_031410135.1 Armatimonas sp.
GGCCTGCATCCGTCGATGATGCCGCTGATCGCGGAGCTGGCTGTGGAGGCGTCGAAGAAGACGCAGGTGATCTTTACGACGCACTCCGATCAGTTTTTAGATGCGTTTCGGGACACGCGCCCAACCACCACCGTGGCAAAATGGGAAGACGGGCAGACAAAGCTGCATATCGTGGATGACGACGAACTGAAGCACTTTCTCAAGGATTACTCACTTGGGGCGCTCTTTCGCTCCGGGGAATTGGAGTCCGAGTTTCTGGCGCGGCGGCAGGACGCGGCGTGAGCCAGAAGTTCATCCTGTTTGTCGAGGGCTACACCGAGGCGGCAGGTCTGTCTGGGTTTCTGAAGCGCTGGCTGGATGCACGGCTCGACGCGCCTGTCGGGATTGATGTGGTGCGCTTTGAGGGCTGGAGCGATCTGGTGCGCGATGCGAAAAAGAAAGCTAATCTCTACCTCACTTCCTCCAAGCAGAGCGAGATTATCGCGGTAATCGGGCTAATTGACCTCTACGGCGTGACACTCTACCCAGACGATATTTCTACTGTCAAAGAGCGCTACGATTGGCTAAAAAAAGACATCGAGGATAAAGTTGCGCAGGAGCGCTACCGACAGTTTTTTGCTGTCCATGAAACCGAAGCCTGGTTTCTCGCCAGCCTGAGCGATTTTCCCACGGAGGTGCGTAAGGCGCTGGAGAAGAAGGCCGCCCACCCGGAGCGGGTCAACTTTGACACGCCGCCCGCCAAGCTCTTAGAGGCGACCTTCTCGCGTGAGCTAAAGCGCGACTACAAAAAAGTGACCGAGGCACGCAACCGCTTTCCCAAGCTCGACCCAGAGTTGGTAGCGGCAAAGTGCCCGTACTTACAGGAAATGCTAGAAGAACTGCTAAAACTAGCACAGGAAGCACGACAATGACACGACGTGAGATTTTGCAAAACTGGGGGACGGGCTTTGGAATGCTCGGCCTCGCGAGCCTGCTCGCCGACGAAGCCACCGCTAAGAGCCCCTTTCCCAGCGAGGGACGAGCGCCCGCACCCAGAGGGTACCCGGGGGTTGGGGAGAGGTTAGGTGCGAGGCCAAAAGCCAAGCGCGTCATTTTCCTCTTCATGTCTGGTGGACCGTCGCACGTGGACACGTTTGACCCCAAGCCGCGCCTGACTGCTGATATGGGCAAGCCGCTGCCGTTTGCCAAGCCGTCGCTGGAGCGCACTAAGACCGGAAATCTCCTCGGCTCGCCGTGGCAGTTCAAGAAGCACGGCCAGTGCGGCACCGAGGTGAGCGAACTCTTTCCCAAAGTGGCGGAGTGCGTGGACGACCTGTGCGTCATTCGCTCCATGGTCGCCGACAACATCAACCACAACGGCGCGTGCCTCCAGATGAACACGGGTGAGCAGGCGTTCTCGCGGCCGTCGCTGGGCTCGTGGCTTTTGTATGGGCTGGGGACGGCTAATAAAAACCTGCCGGGCTATGTCGTGCTCTCGCCCGCCCAGCCCGCGCAAGGCGCACCGCTCTGGACGAGTAGCTTCCTGCCCGCAGAATTTCAAGGGACTCTTGTCAGCGATCTCAAGAACCCCATTGCGAATCTGAGCAATGCCAAGCTCTCGGGGCAGAAGCAGCGCGAGCAGCTGGACTTGCTGGCGCAATTAAACGCCGCGCACAAGGCCGCCCGGCCCGGCGATGCGCAATTAGAAGGCCGCATCCAGAGCTTCGAGCTGGCGTTTCGCATGCAGCGTGAGGCACCTGACGCCTTTGATGTCGAGAAGGAGAGTGCGGAGACCAAGAAGCTCTACGGCCTCGATAACCCGCTCACCGAGACCTTTGGGCGGCAGTGCCTGATGGCGCGGCGCTTGGTCGAGCGCGGCGTGCGGATGGTGCAAGTCTACCATACTGCTACCTCCAAGCGCTCCAGCTGCCAGCTCTGGGACCAGCACGGGGGCCTCAAGACCGAGCTGCCCAATAACTGCGCCGCCACGGACCAGCCGATTGCAGCTCTGCTCAAAGACCTCAATGCGCGCGGCTTACTAGAAGACACACTGGTGATCTGGGGCGGGGAGTTCGGGCGCACGCCCACCGCGGAGAGTATGGATGGCCGCGAGCACCATCCGTTTGGCTTCTCCATGTGGCTAGCCGGCGGTGGCGTGAAAGGTGGCATGGTTCATGGCTCCACCGACGAATACGGCTGGCACGCGCAGGATAAGAAAGTCCATGTCCACGACCTACACGCCACGATTTTGCACCTGATGGGAATAGATCACACAAAACTAACGTATCTTTACGGAGGACGAAACTACCGCCTCACCGATGTCTACGGAACGGTGGTAACCGAAATTCTGGCTTAACAACAATGAAAACCACTCGCTTTTTCCGAACTCTTTTTCTGCTGGCCGGAGCAGCAATTATCCCACTCGCGTGCTCCACCCCACCCTCAGAGTCTCGGGGCGTCTCACAAACGCCAAAGCCCTCAGACTGGAAGCTCGGGCATTTTGAAAGCTTAACAGGCGCAGGAGTACTCTACGCGCCCATCACACTCGGCACAGAATCTTACGGATCCTCGGGATACTCTGATTACTCAGGACGTAGTGGCAGTGCGGGATTCACGGGTAACTACCTCTTTGTTCGCACCACAGATAAGTCATCTCACTTCCTACTCGCCAGCAACCGTGGCCTCGTCCGCACACTACTGCCACTACGAGTCGGCATCGTTGATCCAAGTGACGAAAGTAGTGATTCCAAAAAATTACGTGTGGAATGGCTCTACGTCGAGTATGCCTCACAAGACAGCAACAAAGATAACAAGTTAAACGCCGAGGATGCTTTCTCGGTTGGCTTCGCACGTCCTGATGGGACAGACTACCATGATGTTCTAACTAATATTGACGAAGTGCTGGGGACGACCCGGAGTGCTCCCAACACGTTCTTGCTGGTCTACCGCCAGCAGAAAAATATCCAAGTCGCGGAGATTGACATTCCGAGTCGCAAGGTTCTCGTCACCAAGCCTCTGCCTGCTCTTCACACGCCCTGAAACTGAAAAACCTGGGAGAATTTCAATGCAACGCCATCTTGCCCTACTTCGCTATCTGTTCCCTCTCCCCAAACGCCGTCCTCCAGAGGAAGAGTCCGCTGGTCTGCTTCTCGACCGTGCCAGACGGCAGATGTTTGAGCTTCACGCTCGGCATCGAGAGCGAGCCGTTATGGCGATTACGCAGAAAAACAATCTGTTAAACCAAGTAGATGATCTGAAAAAGACCGTACAGAACCTTCAGGAAAAGGCAGACATAGCCATTGCTAAGGACGAGCTGACGCTAGCCGATAAATTACTGCGGGAAAAGCAAAGCTTTGCGGAGTCGCTTCGGAGTTCAGAGGAGACCTTGGAGCAGGCCGAGGAGACAGTCGAGCAGGTTAAACGTGCCATTGAGCGTGAGGAAGAGCAAGTACGTGAGAAAGTGGCGCAGATTCTGACGCTCAAAGCAAAGTGGAAGCAAGGTGAGATTCAACTCGCGATGGAGGATGAGCTTCGCCAGATTGGAGTGTGGCACCTCGCACAACCTCCCGAGCCAACCATTGACCGCAAGACGGCGCGGGAGCTGGTGGGCTTTTTGCTGCTGGCGATCGTCGGGCTATTTATCTTCGCCTTGAGGTAAAACAGCTCTATGAGTAGTCACTTTGATCTAAATGACCGCCCCGCGCCCGATGATGTGCTGGTGGCAATTGCGGACTATGTGCAGGGCGACGCGCCACCGAGTGCGCTGGCGCTCGATACCGCGCGGCTTTGCTTGCTCGACACGCTGGGCTGTGGGATTCTGGCGCTGAGCTTTCCGGCTTGCGTGCGCCATCTGGGGCCGGTGGTGCCTGGAACCGTGGTGCCAAACGGGGCGCGGGTGCCAGGGACGGACTTTCGGCTCGATCCGATCAAGGCGGCATTTGACATTGGCTGCATCGTCCGCTGGCTGGACTACAACGACACCTGGCTCGCCGCGGAGTGGGGGCACCCTTCGGACAACCTCGGTGGGATTCTGGCCGTGGCGGACTACCTCTCACAAGTGCGAGTGGCGGAGGGAAAAGCGCCGCTGACCATGCAGATGGTGCTGGAGGCGATGGTCAAGGCGCATGAGATCCAGGGCGTGCTCGCGCTGACCAATAGCTTCAACCGGGTCGGGCTAGACCATGTGGTGCTGGTGAAAGTGGCGTCCACAGCGGTCGTGGCAAAGCTTCTGGGGGCGGATCGTGGGCAGATAATTGCAGCGCTCTCGCATGCCTGGGTGGACGGGCAGGCGCTCCGCACCTACCGCCACGCGCCCAATGCCGGGCCACGCAAGTCCTGGGCGGCGGGGGATGCGACCTCCCGAGCAGTGCGTCTCGCGCTCCTGGCGGTCGGGGGGGAGCTGGGGATTCCCACAGCACTCACCGCGCCGCGGTGGGGGTTTTATGACGTGCTCTTCGGCGGGAAGCCTTTCTCGCTCTCTCAGCCTTTCGGGAGCTATGTCATGGAGAATATTCTCTTCAAGATCTCCTTCCCCGCCGAGTTTCATGCCCAGACCGCCGTCGAGGCTGCCGTTCGGCTCCACCCACAGGTGAAAGACCGGCTGAGCGAGATCGAGCGCATCGAGCTGACGACCCATGAGTCGGCGATTCGGATCATCTCCAAAGTAGGGCCGCTGAACAACCCGGCGGACCGGGACCACTGCCTCCAGTACATGACTGCGGTCGGGCTGCGCTTTGGAAATCTTACTGCCGAGCACTACGAGGACAGCTTCGTGACTGCCCACCCGGAGCTCGACACCCTGCGCGAGAAGATGGTCGTCCGCGAGGAGCCGCGCTACAGCCAGGAGTACTTAGAAGCGGACAAGCGCTCCATCGCCAACGCCGTGCAGGTGTTCTTCACCGATGGCAGTGCGACGGAGAAAATCGAAGTGGAGTATCCCCTGGGGCACCGTCGCCGCCGGGACGAAGGGATTCCAAAGCTTTTAGAAAAACTGGAGCACAACCTCGCCACGCATTTTACGCCCGAGCGCTGTGAGGCGATCCTGGCACTGGGCAAAAACGCCGAGCAGCTCGCCGCGACCAGCGTCCCGGATTTCATGGCACTGTTTGTCAGGTAAACTGGGGGCATGTTTTCCTTGCCCCTACCCCCTGCATTGGTCTATGCGCTCCCCAAGCAAGCGGCAGCGCCTGTCACCGTCCCTGATAGCTGGATAAAGTCGCTCAAGTGGCGTGCCCTCGGGCCGCCGACCATGGGCGGACGTATTATCGGGATGGCGGTCTACGAGGCCGATCCGAACCAGTACTGGATCGCCACGGCCTCTGGAGGGCTCCTTAAGACCACCAACAACGGCACGACATTTGAGCACCAGTTCGATAAAGAGAGCACGGTCTCGATCGGAGCTGTGGCAGTGGCACAGAGCAACCCTAAAGTGGTCTGGGTGGGCACGGGTGAGAACAACCCGCGCAACTCGGTGAGCTACGGTGATGGGGTGTACAAGTCCGTAGACGGCGGCAAGACCTGGCAGAACATGGGGCTGAAGGGCTCCTACCAGATCGGGGATATCGTCATTGACCCCAAAGACCCCAACACGGTCTATGTCGGGGCGCTGGGGCGGCTCTACGGCGAGAACGAGGAGCGTGGGCTCTTCAAAACCACCGATGGCGGCAAGACCTGGGCGAAGGTTCTCTACTTCGACAACAAGACTGGTGTGGTGGATATCGCGGTCAAGCCAGACGATCCCAACACGATGCTCGTGGCACTCTGGGAGCGCAAGCGCGATGAGTTCGATGCCTGGTCGGTGCTCAAGCCACCTGATGGCACCGATGGCTACGACCCCGAGGTGAAGTGGGGCAAGCACGCCGGAA
>NZ_JANNYP010000391.1:0-1774 GCF_031410135.1 Armatimonas sp.
CTGACAAGCCTTCTGACGACGATGACCCTCAACTCCAGTAACAAGATGAGAAGTCACACTCGCCTTTTTTCGAAGTTGTTCACCCAACACGGGCAACTCCGAGAAATGAAGACGATTCAATACACGACGAAGACGACCACACGTCGCCCGACACGCACGATCCCAGAAACCCGTCGCAACAGCAGTGCAGGTCGCAGCCACATACGAAAGCAGATTGCCGCACAGAAGGGCTAACTCAGGAAGACGTAAACGGCTCTCCTGGCCAAATACAAAAGCCGCACCGCAACCCAGCATCGGTTTTGCAACCAGGGGAAGATGCTCCACCGCCCAACGGTCACGATAAAGACGCCACACTACCTCAGCCGAGACCTCAAGATTGGTTGCCAGAAGCCAAGGCTCGCTGTAACGAGGATCATAGACGGCAACCACGTTTACACAGACAGCACCGGGCTTTTCCTCAGGTAAGACAACCCCTTTCCACACGTGAGCCTGAAGGCAAATAGTGCCGTCGTGCCAAAGGAAAGTCTCGTCGGCAGGGCTGGCTTCGAGTTGCTTGTCGCCACGAGTTCGTGCCAAAGGCCGCAGCCGCTCCCCATACTGCGGATGACGCCCGTGACCTTTGTACTCGGGTAAGAAATTGCGACGCATCGTGGCGTTTTTGGCTAAACGGACGACAAAACGAGGCGTGAGGCGACACACTTCTTTCAGAGAAAATCCGGCATCAAAGACGGCCACCTCCTCAGGGGTGAGTGCCTTGCCTGCCTGTTCAACGAGCCGTGTTTGCACATCGGCTTCTCGCGTATCCTGCGGCTCCCAACGCACCAGAAGTCGCGGTAGAGCAAAGCGAGTGTTCGAACCTTGGCGATGAGTGTCGGCTATGCTGCCCACGGCTGCCCCCATGCCCACTACGATAGCAGGCAAAGCCTTACCTGCCTCCGCGACATAGTGTTTGGCGGGATTACCCTGCAATTGGGGGCGTCTAAAGCCCGTGAGGTCACAGGCGAAGGGTTTGAATCCTGCATAGCTGTGGGGAGTAAAGTGCCCCTCCTTGCTCAGGATTTGTTGCCAGTTGGCCAGCAAATCTGGTGTCTGCCATCGTCCTTCTCTCAGGGCGGCACTGGCTCGACGGACTTCCTCCGGTGAGAGCCCTAGATCATTGAGTGCGGGAAAGACGGCTCCGCGGGACTCTAGAAATCTGCCTGATACTAGGGCAAACATGAGTTGATACAAGCCCAGGTTAGTTCCCAGAGGAACCCTCTGTAAGGTCTGCTCTAGCAGGGTTACGGTACGGTAAACTGGCGTTGACATCGGGTTCCTTTCAGCGCGTTTTTGTTTGGCGACTGAACTGTACCTGAGAGTGAGCCTGATGTCACAGGCATAGGATCGGTGGTCAGAGAGAACCCGAGGATGGCGCGATTTTAGCGGAAACTAGAGTAGTCAGGGTCATTGCATTCTCCTTGAGACAGGGCTTTGAAGAGCTCCGTCTCAAGGAGGCCCGGCGCTTGGTGAAAATGGTACGGCCCATTTTTTTGTTGAAGCAGGTTTTTTCTTTGTGGATGGAGAAACCGCTAGATTAGTGCAGTGTAGCACTAACTCTACAGAGTTTGGCACCTACCCAAATCTAGGAGGAACTATATGCAAAGACCGCATCGCCCACGAGGTTTCACGCTCATTGAGCTCCTCGTGGTTATCGCCATTATCGCCATTCTTGCCGCTATTCTCTTTCCTGTTTTTGCTCGTGCTCGTGAGCAAGCCCGAAAAACCACCTGTCTGT
>NZ_JANNYP010000392.1:0-1200 GCF_031410135.1 Armatimonas sp.
GCAGCCCGGTACTGCTCATAGGCAGAGATGCCCTCTAAACGATCACCGCACTCGTGCGCTGCTCGCACGTAGAGTGTCCAGATACGCTCCGACTTGGGGAACTCCTGCGCATAGCGTCGAAGCAAGAGTAGAGTGTCCTCGGGGCGGTTGTCCTCGCGAGCAAGCTGCAAAGCTCGCTCCACTCCATCCCGAAAGAGGGTTTCACGCCGCGAGCGCTCTTTGTGGAGCCACTGATGAAGCTCGATGGAGGTACTCTCTTTTTCGCCTTGAGGTAGGAGTGGCCCGCCGTAGAGCGCGATGGCTTGGCAGAGGGCACTCTCACTGCTTCGCTGCTTGATGAGGCGATCAAAGAGCGTGAGATCGCAGTCGGTATCTTTGAGGTTCAGACGTAGCTTGCCCATGCGAACTTCAAGGAGGTTCCGCTGCTCACCAAGCTGCTTTCGAAGAGCCCCCACCGCCTGATCCAGTGAAGTGGGCTCCGCATCAGGAAATATCATGCTCATTAGTAGCGAACGGTCTGTCCAGTTGCCGAAGATGGCTAGGCAAGCAAGGAGGAGGTCGGCTTTTCGGTGGTGCAGATCAAGCAGTTCTCCCGCCTGGAATACCTGGAAGGTACCCAGAAGCCGTATTTGTAGTGGCACTCTCTCAAGGGGGGGATTATCTATTTCTGGCACTAGGATTTATTTCCTCTCATTACTTTTTCTTGGCGATTCATTACTTTTACGTGGTCGCTCTAAGTATGGATGGTCGGGGCGGTACTTCATCATGGCTTTTGCTTCCTGGAGGTATTCCTCAGGAGTCACGGGGAAGATGCGCACGGTACCATCCACGCTTGCAGTTATTACGCGCTGGCTGTCAGGGTCAAAGCGCACCGAATGAATCCTGCCTGTATGCCCCTCAAGCCGAAGATAGGGTTGCGCCTGCACAGACGGTTGTAGTATTTTGTTCATCGCCCAGAGAAGTATCTCGCCGTCATTTCCAGCCGAGGCGAGCCACTTCCCGTCCGGAGAGATAGCGACCGAGGTTGCGGGGCCTTTGTGTCCGGTAAGCGTTGTCACTACTTGGTCGGTGAGTAAGTTCCAGATCAGGATACTGCCATCAGTATAGGAGCTAGCCGCATAGTGTCCATCAGGGGAAGGGTATGCATCCATTGCCTGGACACCTGCACGAAGGTTCGATGGTCGGAGCCTTTTTTGGAAG
>NZ_JANNYP010000393.1:0-3317 GCF_031410135.1 Armatimonas sp.
AGCGAGCGGTGGAGGAAGTATCACGCCCGGCATCTTGGGAACGAACGGGAACTATCTCTTTGCCTCTTATCCTGGCCTCGAGAAAGATGGCTCTATCGCCTGGTACGGCCAAGCAGGCGTCTATCGTCTGGAATATACACTAGGTCCTTTGGATCTTGGAAGCCAGGCAGCGTTCACGGTCTACGGGATCGGGCTACGCGTGAAGTGATCGCGAGAGCTTCCCCTCTCCGAAAGGAATCCGAATGAAACTAAAACTTATTCTTCTCATCTGCACCCTGCTACTGCCACAGATCGCTTCTGTGGCGGCGGCGGACAACTGGCACGCTGTTGAGGGCACCAATGCGCCCAGCTACCGGCTCTCTATCGGCTGGGGCGTTCCTGGCAAGCAAACCGAGTCAGAAGGCCCGGCAAACGACGACATCGAGAGTGTCCGAAACTGCCTGCTGGATAGTGAGGGACGCGTTATCGCCGTGCTGAACGGCCTGGACTACTTTCCCGGCCAGAACAACGGTGGCATCAAGACAGTCTGGGCCCCCAACAGCTCCGTGGTCTTTCTGGAGCACCAGGGCAAGTGGAAGCCCAACGCCCTCCTGCTCGTCTCCGCGAGCGGTAAGCAAGCCAATATCACCGCCACCGTCTTCGCCGACGCTCTGAGTTTTCTGAAGCGCAAGGCTGATCCTGAGTTCGCCAAAGCGGAGAAAGATGCGAGCTTCATCGTGAATCGCGTGCTCCTGACTCCAGGGAAGCTCACGCTCTTGATGGAAGTGGGCGGCGGAAAAGACAGCGACTACCGCGACTGGGTCGAGCTGCGCTACTCCGTGGAGTCATCGGCGAGGGGGCTTCGACTCACGAGCTATGAGGCCCTCCAAGGCTGAAAATCACGATAGCCCTCTTCAGGAAGTGACCAAGCTGCCCTGTCGCTCGCGCCAGGCAGATTTTGCTTCTCTAACATCGAAGAAATGGTCTTCGGCAAAGAGCGACTCATGGCCGAGGTTCTCGCGAGCGGTGGCAAGAATCTCGCGCCACTGGGCACTGTGGTACGACGGCCATTTTACTCCCGCCTGGCAGTACGACGCATCCGCGAAGTAGCGGATGCGATCCTCGCCGCCGGGCTTAGCGCGGCGGGCGTGCCAGAGGGCGGAGTAGACAATCACAGCGGAGCCCGGCGGCAGGTCATCCACAACGACCTCGCCCGGAAGAACTTGCTGGCCCAGATGCCCGAGCGCTCCGTTAGCGACCACGGTGTTTTGGGTGCGTGGTAGCACGACTAAGTCACCCACTTCTCCGTTGAGGCCATTGAAGTAGTAGAAAACGTGCACCATGATATGGCTACGGTTGGTCTGAGGCTCCTGCTCGTAGTCCTGGTGCCAGTTCGAGCCGGGGGTTCCCGCTGTCTGGCGGCTGGCGTGTAGATGATGAAAGGCAAAGCCCGGTCCCATCACTTGCTCGACCATCGCAAGCGTCTTGGGATGCACGATGAGCGGGCCGAGGTGCGGGAGCTGGCAGAGATAGGGCACGGGCTCTTTTGCTTCGCGAAGCGCTTGGAGAGCATCCATATCGGCCTTGTAGCCTCCCATCTCGTCGTCGGTGAAGTAGCGCGGCAGAACCAGAAATCCCTGGTTGTGGAAAGCGGCAAGCTGGTCATCGGTGAGCATCATAGGGGAAATTATACTCTTTCTGTGTCTAAAATACGGTACACTGGGGCCAAATGAAGGTGCAAAGTTTTGTTGCCATCGCGCTAACTCTGGCGCTGACGGGTGCGGCGCATGCGGAGCGGTTTCTCTTCCAGCGAGGGAGTGTTCTCTATAGTGCAAGCCGGGATGGAAAAGAATCGCGGCGCGTGCTGGATATGGGCATTGGGCCGGGTGCGGTCTGGTCCACAGCACCAGATGGTCGGCGGATTGTCTGGGCGAAGGCGGCTAATCCGGAGACGGAGGGGAGCTTGGCAGGGCGGCCTATCACCCTCTTTCTGAGCGACATCACCGGCCGTCGGCAGAAAAAGCTCCTCACCACCGAGAACCTCATTGACCGACAGGGGCGCAAAGTCGCCGAGATTAGCCCGACGATTCCCAGTGGCCCGATAACCACACTCAAGGACTGGAGCCTCGTCTCGCTCTCGTGGAGCACCGATGGACGGACACTCTATATGGGCTGCACCCGAGTGGGAGCAGCGGCGGGGGTGATGACGGTCTCGGTAGACGCGCAATCCGGGACAGCCTTGGTGGACTCGGAAGGTCGCTGGAAGTGCCTGGCTCCGGTCACACAGCCCGATGCTCGCTCGACGTTTCTAGCGGCAGTTGCGATCGGTAAAGAGAGTGGGATCGCGCCGCTCCAGATCTGTAATCTGGCGGTCGGCAACGCCTGGACTCCGGTTCCCGCACTGGGTGGCCCTGCCGCCTATGGTGCGGCGCTCTGGCCTGCCCTCTCCCCCGATGGAAAGAGCATTGCATTTGCCTCTGTGCCGCGTGGGCTCTGGCTCGCCTCGGGGCCGGGTTTTGAGGTCAAGGTCCTTATCAGCGGCGATGTGAGGCGCCCTCGTTTCTGTGAAGATGGAAAAACCGTGCTTTTTCTCTCGCCACGACCTACGACAGCCGATAAAATAGCCTATGACCTCTACGAGCTGCCCATCAGCGGCACGACCCCCAAGGTGGTGCTCAGCGATGTGGACTGGTTTGATTTGGTCAGCGACTGACACAAAAAGGCAGACAGACGAGAAGAATGCACCCCGATATTGACACGATCCGTATTACCGAAGAGGAAATCGCCTCCCGTGTTGCCGCACTAGGCGCACAGATCACCCGCGACTATGAGGGCAAGGACTTGATTCTGATCGGTGTCCTGACAGGCTCGACTCTGTTCATGGCCGACTTAGTGCGGCGCATCAATATTCCGCTCGCGTTTGACTTTGTCTCGGTCAGCTCGTACGGAGCCAGCAGCAAGGCCAGTGGTGTCGTGAAGATCCTCAAGGACCTGGATGAGCCGGTGGAGAGCCGCCATGTGATCGTGGTGGAGGACGTTCTCAACCCCGCCATGGCCCGTCGCCTTGCCTACTTACTCGACCTGCTCAGCGCCCGCAAGTGCGCCTCAATCCGGGTGTGCACGCTCCTTGATAAGCCCATGCGCCGCCGTGCTCTGGGGATTGACCTAGAGCCAGACTACTGCGGCTTCGCAGTCGAAGAAGAGTACGTGGTCGGCTACGGCATGGACTACCTAGGCCGCTATCGCTCGCTTCCCTACATCGGCACCCTCAAGCCCGTCATCTACGGCGGGGGTTAGGCCATCTCCCCGGCTTCTCTCGTTCCTCGCTTCGCCGACCC
>NZ_JANNYP010000394.1:0-1280 GCF_031410135.1 Armatimonas sp.
GCTTCCGTCACGGAGGCGATGGTGTCGCGGGCGTGGACATGCTCCACAACGATGCCCCCTGCTTCCTCAATCGCGGCGGTCAGGGCAGGACCATTGGAGTTGCGAATCTGCCCCGGAGCGAGCGGCTGATCTCCCACGGGACCCAGCTCATCGCCGGTACTCAGTAGCCCCACGCGAGGCCGACGAAAGCAAGGCACCGTGCTGTCGTTCAGCGCCGCCAGCACCCCCAGCTCGCCGGGAGTGAGCGTGGTATGGGCAGGCAGGGCTCGCTCTCCCACCGCGAGATCGGAACCCCGACGGCGGATGTAGTGGCTTGAGCCCGTAGCCCGTAGCGTCACCCAGCCGCTTTCGTCTTCCTCCGTATCCTCTACCATTACCAAGGCATCGCAGCCTTCGGGGAGGGGAGCGCCCGTGAAGATCCGTGCGGCTTCGCCTGCCCGGAGCGCTCGCGTGGGCCAGGAGCCTGCCGCGATCTCCATGCCGACGGGAAGTGCTAGAGGAGTGTCTTCAGAAGCCGCTCCGACACTGGCTGCGCGAACCGCATAGCCATCCACCATCGAGTTGTCAAAAGGGGGGAGGTCGCAGCGGGCGATGATATCTTCGGCCAGTGCCCGTCCGCGTGCTTGCTCTAGCGGGACAAGCTCCGTTTCTAATGGCCCCGTGACAGCGGCAAGAATCTGCTCCAGGGCTTCGTCATAGCTGCGCATGCCACGCTCCACTCTTACCCCCGGTTTTACTCAGGAGCCGCACACCCTCGATTACCATTCCTTTATCAACAGACTTACACATGTCGTAGACCGTCAGCGCCGCGACACTCACGGCGGTCAGCGCCTCCATCTCGACGCCTGTTCGCCCGACACAGGAGGCTGTCGCCGTGATCTCAATGCCGGTTTCCGTGAGCGCTAGATTGACTTGAATATCCGTCAGAGGCAGGGGATGACAGAGCGGGATCAGCTCGCCACACTTCTTGGCCGCCAGAATGCCCGCGATTTTTGCCACCGTGAGCACATCACCCTTGGGGAGCGCTCTCTCGGCAATGCGCTGGCGCAAGCTCTCGCCCATACGGACCCTGCCGGTGGCGGTCGCGCTTCGGTGTGTCTCGGTCTTTTGCGAGACATCCACCATGGTTGCGGCACCCTCTGAATCTAAATGACTAAACTCTGGTAACTCTGTCATGTTGTGGATTCTACCTGCTCCGGTATAATGAGAGTGGCTAGTTAAGCCGACATTCTCGCAGGGTTGCGAAAATTGGTAACAAAGACGAACATGATCACGATTCA